>JALLOH010000032.1 GCA_027717655.1 Acidobacteriia bacterium AH_259_A11_L15 | reverse complement strand
GTCGAGGACTTCGCGTTCGAGGAGGGCCTGGGCGATGCGTTCCAGGGCGTCGCGGTTCTGTTGGATGGTTTGGCGGGCGCGCTGGTAGGCGGTGGTGACGATGTTCTTGACTTCCAGGTCGATCTTGACGGCGGTCTGTTCCGAGTAGTCGCGGTGCTGGGCGATTTCGCGACCGAGGAAGATGGCCTCTTCTTTTTTGCCGAAGGTGAGCGGGCCCATGGCGCTCATGCCCCACTCGCAGACCATCTTGCGGGCGAGCTCGGTGGCCTGCTCGAAGTCGTTTCCGGCGCCGGTGGTGACTTTGCCGAGGGCGATCTCCTCGGCCACGCGGCCGGCCATCATGACGGCGAGCTGGGTTTCGAGGTAATCCTTGGTGTAGGTGTGCTTGTCGTCGACGGGCAACTGCATGGTGACGCCCAGGGCCATGCCGCGGGGGATGATGGTGACCTTATGGAGGGGGTCGGTGCCCGGCAACACGGTGGCGACCAAGGCGTGGCCGCCTTCGTGGTAGGCGGTGTTGCGCTTCTCCTCGTCGGAGATGATCAGGGAGCGGCGCTCGACGCCCATCAGGACCTTGTCCTTGGCGTGCTCGAAGTTCTCCATGGTGACGGACTTCTGATCCATGCGGGCGCCGAGGAGGGCGGCTTCGTTGACCAAGTTGGCCAGGTCGGCGCCGGAGAAGCCCGGGGTGCCGCGTGCGAGGACGCCCAAATGGACGTCGTCGGCCAGGGGGATCTTGCGGACGTGGACTTTCAAGATTTCCTCGCGGCCCTTGACGTCGGGGCGAGGAACGACGACGCGGCGGTCGAAGCGGCCGGGGCGAAGCAGGGCGGGGTCGAGGACGTCGGGGCGGTTGGTGGCGGCGATGAGGATGACGCCCTCGTTGGAGTCGAAGCCGTCCATTTCGACCAGCATGGCGTTCAGGGTCTGCTCGCGCTCGTCGTGGCCGCCGCCCAGGCCGGCGCCGCGGTGGCGGCCGACGGCATCCAGCTCGTCGATGAAGATGATGCAGGGGGCGTTCTTCTTGCCCTGCTCGAAGAGGTCGCGGACGCGGCTGGCGCCGACGCCGACGAACATTTCGACGAAGTCAGAGCCGGAGATGGAAAAGAAGGGGACGTTGGCCTCCCCGGCGATGGCGCGGGCGAGCAGGGTCTTGCCGGTGCCCGGGGGGCCGACCAGGAGCACCCCCTTGGGGATGCGGCCGCCCAGGCGCTGGAACTTTTGCGGGTCTCTTAAGAACTCGATGATCTCCTGGAGCTCTTCCTTGGCTTCTTCGACGCCGGCGACGTCCTTGAAGGTGACCTTCTTCTGCTGGGAGCCGATGAGGCGGGCGCGGCTCTTGCCGAAGCTGAGGGCTTTGTTGCCGCCGGCCTGCATCTGGCGCATGATGAAGATCCAGAAGCCGACCAGGAGCAGCAGCGGCAAGAGGTTGACCCCCCAGGTGAGCCAGGTGGGCCCGGAGGCGTCTTCGACTTTGATCTGGACGTTCTGCTCGCGGAGGGTCTTGTAGAAGTCGGGGTACTCTGCGGGGATGTGAGTCTTGAACTTGGCGCCATCCTTGAACTCGCCGCTGACCTGGTTGCCGCGCACGACGACGCTGGCCACCTGGCCGGCCTCCACCTTGTCCAGGAACTCGGTGAAGGTGGGTTCCTGCTCGCGGGGGCTGATGCTGGTGTTGACCATCTTCCAGAGAAAGACGATGGCGACCAGCAGGACCACCCAGAAGAGGATGTTGCGCAGCGTCGTGTTCACCCGAGTTCTCCCTGTCCTAGGATGCTTCTATTTTCTCCGCTTGTGAGCCTTTCGTCTGGCCTGGCGGCGAGCCCTTCGCTTCCGCTCAGGACGAGCCGAGCGGCGGCGAGCGCGAGCCTTTGCGGGCGCGCCCCAGGTGCCCAGGTAGGGCAGGTTGCCGTGCAGCCCATCCCAGGCCAGCCCGTAGCCGACCACTACACTATTAGATGCGAGGCGGAAGGCGGCGTAATCGGGTTCGAGGAAAACTTTGCGGTCGGCGGGCTTATCCAGGCAGACAGCAGTCTTCACCACCCGGGGGTAGTGGAGGCTGATGCGGCGCAGGAGGAAGTCGGTGGTGATGCCGGACTGGAGCACCCCTTCGACCAGCAAGATGTTCTTGCCCTGGGCGTCGATTTCCGGGGTGTAGAAAATCTCCCGGCGTTCCTTGCCGGTGTTGGGGTCGGTGATGTTCTGGATTTCGGCGCGGATGAAGTGGCAGCGGGTAGGGACGTCGAGGGCGCGGACGAGGTCGGCCATGAAGACGAAGCCCTGATCGAGGATGCCGACCACGTCCAGGGTGTGGCCGCGGAAGTCGCGACTGATGCGGCGGCCGAGCCAGCGGACGCGCCGGGCGATCTCCTTCGGGTTGTGGAGCACCTTCAGGGGCCTCATGTCAGCCCTTCTCCTCGATCAGCAGCGCGGTGCCGCTCGCGTCGGAGAGGCCGAACGGGGCGGCGACGCCGAAGCGGGGCACCCAGACAATCTCCCCCTCGCGTAGGACCACCGGTGTGCGGGCCCGCTGCTGGCGGGGCACGCGCTGCTCGCGGAAGAGCGTTTTCAGCTTCTTCACGCGGGCGGCTCCACGGGGTTGGTAAGCATCCCCCGGCTGCCAGTTCCTGACCACCAGCGGAAACGGAGCCCGCGCGGCGTCCACGAGTTTCCTGGTTTCATTATAGCCCGGTTTGCCCTCGGCCAAAGAGATTAGTTTGAAAATGAGGGTCCCGCCGCCCGGCAGGGGGACGCCGCCGGGAGCCTCCACATGCAGGCGATAGTCCGCCGGGGCGGCCCCCGGGGCTGGCTGCGGGTAAACCCCTCGCTGGCGCTCGGCGTAGTCCGGGGGCCGGGCGGGGTGAAAAAGCAGGCGGTCGAAGCTGCGCTCGACTTCCACGCCCGGCAGGACCACTCGCTGGCCGCTCTGCCCCGCACCTGCGGGGTCGGCCAGGCGGAGGAGGCTTTCCACGTGGGTCTGGGTAATGCGGCGGAGGTCGCCCCGCACTTCCGCCAGCGCCCGGCGCAGCAGGCGGCGAGCGACGGCGCGCTGAGCCTCGGCCGCGCGACGGGCGGGCAGCTTGCTCAAGAGCGGATCGGGCGCCAGCAAGCGGGAGATGTCGAGCTCGAGCGGCCCTCCTACGCCAAGGCTCCCGCCTTCGCCCGATGGGCTTCGGCGGGCAAGCCGGGCGGCAGGGCCCCCTACGGCAGAATCAACGAGGGTGGCGAATTTCTCTTCGATGTAGGCGCTCCAGAGACTTTCTTCTTCGCGTGCGTGGGCGGCCAGGCGGCCGAGGTGGGCGATGGCAGCCGGGTTAAGCTGCGGGAGCAGGTCGAGGCGGAGCCGGTTGCGCAGGCGGCGGCGATCAAGGTTCGAGGTGTCTTCGCGCCAGGGCTGCTCGCGCTCGGCCAAGTAGGCGCGCAGGTCGGCGCGGCGGATGCCGAGGAAGGGCCGGACCAGTCGCCCCGCTTGAGCGCTGGGCACAGGTTCGACCACGGGATAGATGCCGGCCAAGCCGCGGGTGCCGGCGCCGCGCAGCAGGCGGGCGAGCACGGTTTCGGCCTGGTCGTCCACAGTGTGGGCCAGGGCGACGGCGTCGGCCTTGCCGTTCTGGATGAGGGAGGCGAAGAACTCCAGGCGGGCCTGGCGGCCGGCTTCTTCGAGGTTGGATTTTTCTTTCTGGGCGCGGGCGGCGACGTTCTGGCGGCGGACCAGGAACTCCAGTTCCAGGCGCTCGGCGAGTTGGCGGACGAAGGCTTCATCGGCGTCTGCTTCGGCCCCGCGGAGCTGGTGGTTTAAGTGGACGACCAGGAGGCGCAGCCCCAGGCGGTCTTTCAGCTCGTAGAGCAGGCGGACGAGCGCCACCGAGTCGGCCCCGCCCGAGCAGGCCACGGCGACCCGCATCCCCGGCTGGAGCAAGTGCTCCCGCCGGATGGCCTGCTCGAGTTTGCGTAGCAGCTCCATTGACCTTGCGCCTCTAGCATATATCCTACCCGGGGGACGGCCCGGAGGAAAGGAAGCCATGCCGCGGCAAGCAGGGGGAGAGAGAGGGCTGGTGTGGCCTGGCGGAGAGGCAAGACCAGCCTCAGGGGCTAAAGTCCGCGGTCTTTTTGGGCTGTAGAACGGCACGGCTCCCTTCGGCCCCGAAGTTTCGGGGCTCAGGGTCTCCGCTTCGCTCCGAAAAGCCGTGCCCTGACGAAGGGAGGGCGTGATGGCCTGGATCAGGACGGTGAAGGAAGAGGAAGCGACGGGAGACATCAAAGCCATCTATGAGGCCAGCCGGAAGCTCTACGGGTTCATCCCCAACATCCGGCGGGCGCTGAGCTTGAACCCGACGGCGCTGCGGGCCTACACGCAGTTGAGCGGGGCGGTCTACCACGGCGGCGCGCTCCAGCCGGAGGAGCGAGAGATGATCGCCACGGTGGTTTCGGCGGCCAACCGCTGCCACTATTGAACCGAGTCGCACGCAGAGTTTCTGCGTCGGCTGATCCTTCGACGGAGCTCCCTTCGACTGCGCTCAGGGCAAGCAGGACAAGCGCGGGACGACAAGCTGGTGGAGGCCATCAAGACCGACTGGCGGCAGGCGGAGGTGGACGAACGGATGAAGGCGATGCTGGCTTACAGCGAGAAGCTGACCCGCACGCCGTGGGAGGCGAAGGAGGCCGACCTCGAGGGGCTGCGGGGCCACGGGCTTTCGGACGAGCAAATCCTGGCGGTGGTGCTGATCGCCTCCTTCTTCAACGTGGCCACGCGTGTGGCCGACGCTCTGGGGGTGGAACTGGATCCTCAGTTCCAACGCGGTAGCCCGGAGTATGAGAAGTTCACGAAGGAGTGATTTTGCGCCCCCGGGGTCTTCCAGGATTGCTCGCAAATGCGTCGGAAACGCGTTCTTGACGCATAACGCATGGGCCCGAGGGGGGAGATAGCCCCCGGGTCGCGCCCCCAACCCGAAGCCTTCCTGAAGGCTTCGCCCCAGGGCTGAGCGAAGGATTCCGAGAACTCTTTTGCAAAAGGGTTCTCGGGCTCTCCCAAAACCTTTTGCCGAAATGCGGCCGCCCCCGGAGGGGGGACGGCCGCATTTCCGTAAGAGTCTTGGGAAGGGGCACGGGGAAACCTTTCTGCAGAAAGGTTTCCCCGATACTTCGGTCAACCCTGGGCGGACTCTTTCATGAAGTCCTCGGGTTCGACGCCCAAACCGTCGGCCGGGTGGGTGCTGGCAGGGCGGGGTCTTAACCCCGCCGAAAAGAAAAGTCACCAGACCGGGCTTTAGCCCCTGAGGTCGGTCTGCTTCATGAAATCCTCCGGCTCCACGCCGAGGCCGTCGGCCAGGCGGGTGTAGTAGTTGAAGAAGCCGACGATGTGGGTGGCGGTGAGGATGTCCTCGTCGGACCAGCCGGCCTGGCGCAAGGAGGCGATGGTCTGCTGGGTGACGCTGGTAGGCTCGCGGGTGAGCTGAACGCCGTAGTCGAGCAGGGCCCGCGTCTTGGGGTCGAGCGGCGCCTGGCGGTAGTCGCGCTTGATCTGCTCCGCCAGTTTTTCGTCCTTGGTAACGGCACGGAGATCCTCCCCGTGTGCCTGGGTTCAATAGAAGCAGTGGAGCTCGCGGGAGACCACCGTGGCGAGCATCTCGCGGGTGGCTCGCGGCAGGCTGGCGGGGCCGAGCATCAGGGTCTGGTAGAGGTTGACGGAGGCGGCCAGCGCCCGCGGGTTCAGGCTTTGCAGGCGGACGATGTTGTAGACGCGCCCGGCCCGCTTCACCGCCGCGTCGTAGTAGCGCTTCAGCTCTCCCGAAGCTTCGTCGGGAGTGATGGTGCGAATGTAGGCCATAGCTCCTCCTCCCCGCCTACTATACAACGGCCCCCCCCAAGTGAAACCACGGAGGCACCCTTCGCTTCACTCAGGGCAAGCACGGATGAACTTTGGCAGCCTGGCCAACCTCCCCTTGCCTTTATTGTCCTGGAGGGGCTAGGCTAGACTCTTGCCCGGGTTGAGGAGCAGGCGGTGAAAATTCCGAGGAATTTTCGGGTCCTCGCGTCGCTGGTAGTAGCAGCGGCGTTGGTAGCGGCGGCCGGCTACCTGCTGTGGGGCCCAAGGTCTTCTGCCGAAGAGCCGCAGGGTGAACCGGCTTCGGCGGGCCGTACCGTCCGCGGACGCATGCAGGCCCGCCCGGGCGGGCCAATGGAAGACGTCGAGGTAGCTGTCCACGAAGTCCCCACCGACCTGCCTACGGTGCCCGCCGAGGAAGCTCCGCTCGAGGACGACGACTTGGTGCTGGGCGTGGTGGTTGACGCTCAGGCGGTGGCCTTCCCCATTCGCTACCTGGCCATGTTCGAGGTGGTGGACAGCCGCGTAGGCGAGACGCCCGTTGCCCCCACCTGGTGACCCCTGACCGGTTCGGGCGTCGTGTACGCCCGTCAGGTAGGGGACAGGGAGTTGACCTTCGACTTCGCCGAGGGCCTCTTGCGCGACAACCTGCTGTTCGTTGACCGGGAGACCGGCGGCCTCTGGTCGCAGCTCCACGGCGCCGCCGTCAGTGGCCCCCTGGAGGGCTCGCCCCTGCGCATCATCCCGGCCCTCCAAACCACCTGGGCGTTCTGGCGGGAGCAGCACCCCGATACCCGGGTGCTGATGCTCGCGGGGAAGGAGGGACGCCCCTACCTCTACCGCAACCGCCCGCCCGGGACGCGCCCCACCCGCCGCCCCACGCAGCATGATACCTCGGCCCTGGGACTCGGCCTGGTGGTGGGCGGCGAGGCCATGTTCTTCCCCTTCCGCGAATTGGATTCCGCCCCCACCCCCTTGCAGCTTGAGTTGGGCGGCCGGCCGGTGAGTGTCCACTACCGCCCGCAGGCACTGACCGCCTGGGGCGAAGACGCCCAGGGAAACCTGCTGCCCGGCGTCCTCGCCTACGAAGAGGGTTGGAAGGCTTTCAACCCGGACTCCCGCATCTACCGCGCGAGGCAGAGACAGTAATCCCGGCTGCCGGCCCCGCCCACAGCTTGTCATTCTGAGCGAAGCGAAGAATCTCTTCGGGGAGTGGGGGCTCGCCGCCGGGCTCAGCACGAATCAGGGCGCGGCTGCGCTAGACGAACAGGGGCACTTCCCCGTTGTAGGCGTCCTGCTCGGCGGGCGACTCGGCGGGCGTCTGGCTCAGAGCCACCGTCAGCAGCACCACCAGCGCTCCGGTCCCGGCCAGCACCGTGCGGGGATGGCGCTCCACCCAGCGCAGGGCGTTTTCCAGGTAGGGAGGCAACTCGAAGTACTCCAAGGTGCTGCGGAGGGTTTCCAGGGCCCGTTGCCTCATCGGGGTGTCTTTCCTGCTTCTCATCGTCTCTTCAGATGTATTTTGCCCGGCTTTGGTTTCGCGCACAAGCATAAAGTTGTGGGGCTTCCTGATGAACGCGCCGGGTGGGCCGCCGCCGTCCCCGGATTGACTCCCGCCGGTCGGCCCGCTACCATCGTTTCAGGTTCTGCCGGGGTAGCTCAGGGGCAGAGCGAGGGTCTCATAATCCCTAGGTCGCGGGTTCGAATCCCGCCCCCGGCACCAGTCCTTTCAGAGATTTACAGGCAGTTTCTCATCGCTTGATTCCATAACTGTGGTGACTTTTGTGTCCAAAAGTGTCATCCCAGCCGCGTCCGAGGCCACGAATAGCAATTGGGCGGAAAGAGCTCCTGCTAGCAATATTCCGGCTACTCTGTATTCACCTCGGCAGACAGAGCCACTTTTTCCGTTTGCGTTGTCACGACGCGCAGAAAAGCCCGCGCCGCGTGGGATAGCGAGTCACCGCGCCGATACACCACGCGCAACTTGCGCTCGATTCGCAGCTCAGGAATCTCTACTTCCACAACGGCTCCTTTGGCCAACTCCTCTTCTATACACATCCGCGGGACCAAGGCTACTGCCTGCCGCATCTGCACGAATTTTTTGATCGCTTCGACCGTTGGCAACTCCACGTCCATATGCAGGGGTACCCGGTGTTTCTCGAATGTCCGCAACACTCGCTCGCGGTAGGGGGACCAGACGTTGTGTGCGGCAAAAACCTCCTGGCCGAGTTCGTGCATTGAGACCCGCCGCCGCCGTGCCAGTGGATGCGTGGGATAAACGATGAAGCTAAGGCGGTCCCGGTAGACTATCGCCGATTTGAGATGGGACTCGGCTGGACGGTAGGAGAGCACTCCGAGATCCAAGTTGCGGTTGAGCAACTCTTGGGGGATGTTCCGCGCCAGGCTGCGGACAATCTTCACCATCACGTGCGGATAGAGGCGACGATATCGGGCGATCAATGGCAACAAATACAGCGCCCCGGTTTCATTCGCTCCCACCCGCACCCGTCCCCGCTCCAAGTTCCGCAACTCGGCTAGGGCAGGGCGAATCTCTCCGCGCAGGTTCACAAGTCGTCGGCCGTGTTCCAGCAGTAGCTCCCCCGCGTCTGTGAGCGAGGGAATCTTGCTCGTGCGGTCGAAGAGCGATTCTCCCAGCTCCTCCTCCAGCCGGCGAATGGCCAAGCTGACGGCTGGTTGCGTACGCAGGAGACTTTTCGCGGCACGCGAAAAGCTTTTCTCTCGTGCCACAGCCAGAAAAACTTCGAGTTCGCGAAAGTCCATCGTCCCGGACCTATAAGGCAATCCTCGTAGCGGCTGGGGCCCAAAGCATAGCATAACTCACTTTTATGGTTTAGTAAAAATAATAAACTTGACTTTTTTTGGACGAGCCCTACACTTCGTGGCCCTGAGGAGGGAGACCACTTTCCATGTCGGCCCCCAGCATCTTACTGCGGACTGAGCACCGGGTGGGCATCGCCAGTTATGGCGCCTATGTTCCCCGGGGGCGCATCCGCACTGAGGCAATTGCTGCTTGCTGGGGTTTGGAGCAGAAGCGCGTGCCTATCCGCGCCAAATCCGTCCCCGGCCCCGACGAAGACACCGCGACCATGTGCATTGAGGCGGCGCAGAACGCGCTGCGGCGGGTCGCGGTCGCGGCCGACCAGATCCGCGCCGTCTGGGTCGGAACCGAGTCCAAGCCCTACGCGGTTAAGCCAACCTCCACGGTGGTCGCCGAGGCCCTGGGGCTTACTCCCTTCATCAGCGCGGCCGACATGGAGTTCGCCTGCAAGGCGGGCTCGGAGGCCATGCAGACGGCGATGGCCTACGTCGGCTCCGGGATGGCGCGCTATGCCTTGGCGATTGGAATGGATACGGCCCAATCGCGTCCAGGCGATTCCCTCGAATACACGGCCGCGGCCGGTGGCGCCGCCTTTCTCTTTGGGCGCGCCGAAAACGCTGTGGCCGAAGTCGAGGGAAGCCTGTCGTACGTCACCGACACGCCCGACTTCTTTCGCCACGCCCACCGCCATTACCCGCAACACGGGCAGCGATTCACCGGCGATGCCGCTTACTTCCACCATTCGCAGCAAGCCACCCGGGCTTTGCTGGACGCGCTCGGGCGCGCACCGCAGGATTATCGCTGGGCGGTTTTCCATCAACCGAATCCCAAATTCGTCCGTCGCTTGGCGCGGCAACTCGGCTTCACAGAAGAACAAATCCGGCCGGGCTTCTTGGCGCCCGCCATCGGCAACACCTACGCCGGCTCGTCCCTGTTGGGGTTGGCCGCGGTTCTCGACATTGCCCGGCCCGGCGATCGCATCCTGTTCACCTCCTATGGTTCGGGGGCCGGCAGCGACGCCCTCTCTCTCGTCGTCACCCCGCGCATCGGCTCCCTGCGGGCCGGCGTGCCCCGGGTGCGCGACTATCTCGAGCGGAAACAGGAGATCGGCGACTACGGTGTCTACTTGCGCCTGATGAAAAAGATTCACCGCGAATGACAAAGGAGCTTCCGTGCGAGATGTCAGCATCATTGGCGTAGGGCAAACCCCGGTGGGCGAGCACTGGGCCCACTCGCTGCGCGACCTGGGAGTAGAGGCCACCCGGGCCGCCCTGGCCGACGCCGGTCTCGAGCGCCCCGACGCTCTCTTCGTCGGTAATATGGTTTCTGGGCTTCTCTGCCAGCAGGAAAACCTGGCCACGCTGCTGGCTGATTTTTCCGGCTTCCCTGGGATCGAGGCCCTCAAGATCGAGGCCGCCTGCGCTTCGGGAGCGGCGGCGGTGCGAGTTGCCCAGTTGGCTGTCGCCTCGGGTGCACACGACTTGGTGGTCGCTGTGGGCATCGAGAAGATGACCGACCTGGCCATTGACGGCGTCACTTCCGCCCTGGCCACCGCCGCCGACGCTGACTACGAGGCTGCCCACGGGGTCACCTTCACTGCTCTCAACGCCTTGCTGATGCGGCTCTACATGGAGCGCTACGGCTACACTCGGGCTGACTTTGCCCCCTTTGTCATCACCGCCCATGAGAATGCGGTGACCAATCCCTACGCCATGTTTCGCGAAACGGTCACGCCCGAAGATTTTCTGAATTCACCCATGGTAGCCGAGCCCATTTCGATTCTGGATTCTTCGCCCGTCTGCGACGGCGCCGCCGCCGTCGTGCTCTGTCCCAGCGACCGGGCGCGCTCCTTCACCGAGCAGCCGGTAAAAATCCTGGCATCAGCCACGGCCACCGATACCATCGGCCTGGCGCCGCGCAAAGACCTGTTGTGGTTCGGAGCCGCCTATGAGTCGGCTCACCGCGCCTATCGCCAGACTGGCTTGCGCCCGGAAGAGGTTGACTTCTTTGAGCTGCACGACGCCTTCACCATTGTGTCCGCGCTCTCCCTGGAAGCTGCCTGCTTTGCCGAGCGCGGGCAGGGCGTACGCTTCGCGCAGGAGTGCCACATCCATCGCAACGGCAAGCTGCCCATTTGCACCCAAGGCGGACTGAAGGCGCGCGGCCATCCGGTGGGGGCCAGCGGCGCCTATCAGATCGTCGAAGCGGTGAATCAATTGCGCGGCCACGGAGGCCCTAACCAAGTGGCGAACTGCCGCGTGGGGATGGCCCAGAGCATCGGGGGAATGGCCTCGGTGGCCGTCACTCACATCCTGGGGGTATAGGTCATGGAGCTCCCTCGCTACCATCGCTTGCGTTCCACGTTCTACCGCCTCCAGGCCAGCCGCTGTGCCGCCTGCCAGGCCACCTATTTCCCCCCGCGCCCCTACTGCCTCCACTGCGGTTCCCGCAACTTGGAGGAGCTGCGGCTCAGCGGCCGCGGGCGCGTGCTCTCCCTGACCCGCGTCTACCAGCCTTCCCGTGGATTCAGTGACGGCGTGGGCACGCTCACCGCTTTGATCGAGTTGCCGGAAGGGCTCCGCCTCATCGCCCAGTTGACCGACGTGGAACCCGCAGAGGTCGAAACCGGCCAGGAAGTAGAAATGGTAGTGAGGCGGTTACGCACCGACGAGGAACAGGGCTTGATCGTCTACGGGTACAAGTTTCGTCCTGTCGTCGGCGCACGCGCGGCGGAAGGAGCGAACTCCGCGTGAGTCGGATTTGCAGCCTGCGCGAGGCAGTGGCCACCATCAGGCCCGGCTGTACGGTCACCTTTGGCGGCTTCCAGTTAAATCGTGCGCCCATGGCTCTGGTGCGGGAGTTGATCCGTCAAAAGAAGAAGCGCTTGCGTCTCCACTTGCTCCCCAACCCACTGCCGCTGGATTTCCTGGTGGGCGCGGGAGCGGTGAGTTTCGCCGACGTGGCCTTTGCCGGCCTGGAGATGGGCCACCGTTCCTTGGTTCCCCCGAATTGGCAAGCCGCAGTCGCCCGCAACGGCCTGCGCTGGCGCGAGCGGGATGCACTTTACTTGGTTCAAGCTTTGCGCGCCGCTGGCCTGGGGACTCCCTTCTTGCCCTTGCCGGTACCCCCCGGGTCTACACCGCAGGCGGATGTCGCCCGGGTGCGCGATCCCTTTCGCGGGTGCACCGTGTCCGTGGTCCGTGCCCTCGAACTGGAGGTCGCCCTGGTGCACGCCCAGGCGGCCGACCGCCACGGCAACGTGTGGATTGATGACCCGGTAACCGATGAGCTGGTGATCCGCGCCAGCCGCTCGGTGATTGTCACTGCCGAAAAAATCGTGCCGCGCCTGCGTCACGCCAGCATTCCTTCCATGTTAGTCAGCTTTGTGGTTCACGCGCCGCGCGGGGCCTGGCCCACAGCCTGCGCGGGCTATTACGGCCACGATGTGGGTCACCTCACCGAGTACGTGGCCCTGGCGCGCGCTGGGCGATTTCGCGACTACTTGCGCCGCTATGTTTCCGGAACAGAGCGCGGGGGGCCCTGACGGCCATGAGGAAACCTTCCCGCGCCGACTTTTTGGTGCTTTCGATGGCACGGGCCATCTCCAACGGAGCCACTGTGGCCACGGGCGTGTTCTCCTGGTTGCCGATGTTGGCGATCGCTGTCGCTCGGGCGACGCGAGCCCCCCATCTCGTCTACTTGAATTGTGCCGGGGCCATCGATCCCCCGTTGCTGGCTCTCCCACTCACCTCAACTGACATTCGCTTGCTCAAGAACAATCCCTACACCCTGCGACTGGCCGACCTGTGGGAGTTCGCTGCCCGCGGCCGTTTGGACGTCATGTTTTTCGGTTTTGCCCAACTTGATCGGAACGGAAACACCAATCTCACTCTCCTCCGCGGGTCGAACGGCCACGTGCGGAAGCTCCCCGGAGTGGCGGGGGCGTCGGCCCTGCGGCAGCTCGTAAAGAATCCGGTGCTGTTTTCTGTCCGCCATTCCCCCGCTGCGTTTGTTCGCCGGCTAGATGCCGTCACCACCGTGGCGAGGCACCAGCCGGTCCGGGTGGTGACCGACCTGGGAATTTTTCAGGTGGCGCGCGGGAAGCTTCAAGTGCTCAGCCTGCATTCTCCCGCTAGCCTGTATGAAGTGCGGGAGAAAACAGGTTTTGTTGTCGAGCCACCTTCCCGCCTTCGTTATACCCTTCCGCCCTCCCGGCGTGAGTGGCGGGCTCTGGAGAAACTCGATCCGAGAAAAATCCGGAATCGACATGTTCAGCTATGAAAGCTGTTGTTCTCCACGAATTCGGACCTGCAGAAAACCTACATGTGGAAGAACTCTCTGAGCCCCGCCCCGGTCCGCATGAGATCTTGCTGCGGGTGGGCGCCTGCGGCGTTTGCTTCCACGATGTCATCAATCGCCAGGGGAACTTGCCACGCACTCGCCTGCCTGCCATTCTGGGCCACGAGGTAGCAGGCGAAGTCCTCGAAGTGGGGCCGGAAGTTACCCACTTTCGTCCTACCGACCGCGTCGCCTGCCTCCAGCGAGTGAATTGCGGCCACTGCCAGTACTGCCGCGACAGCCGGCCTACCCTCTGCCGCACCGGGGCGGTTTTCTTCGGGGAAGAAATTCCGGGTGGCTACGCGGAGTATTTTGTCGCCCCCGAACATGTGCTGGCGAAAATTCCCGACTCGCTCTCCAACGCGGAAGCGGCCGTCACCGCCTGCACGCTGGGGACCGCCGTGCACGCTCTGGGTCGGCGGGCGCGCCTCCAACCCGGCCAGACCGTT
Source organism: Acidobacteriia bacterium AH_259_A11_L15 (assembly GCA_027717655.1). Classification (GTDB taxonomy): domain Bacteria; phylum Acidobacteriota; class Terriglobia; order Acidiferrales; family 2-02-FULL-67-57; genus 2-02-FULL-67-57. Next base: position 11,474 of record JALLOH010000032.1, on the reverse strand, counting down.
CTCATCACCGGCGCTAGCGGCGGTGTGGGAGTCCATGCCATTCAGTTGGCACGACTGCTGGGAGCGCAGGTAGTGGCCGTAACGAGTTCCGAGTCCAAACTGGACCGGCTCCGGCAGTTGGGGGCTACGGTCGCCATTCACGCCCCCCGCTTGGAATTTGCCAAAGCTGTGAAAGCGGCGGTCGGCTCAGTGGATATTGCTCTGGAAGTGGTCGGCAGCGCCACCCTCGATGAAAGTTTGCACACCCTCAAGAGCGGCGGCACGCTGGTAGTCCTCGGCAACGTGGTGGGAGGACAGGCGGCGTTCAACCCCGGCTTGGTTATCCTGAAAGAGTTGGAGGTTATCGGTTCGTTCGCCACCTCGGTGGCCGAGCTGGAAGAATCTTTTGAACTCGTGGCCAGCGGCAAGATTCGGGTCGTGGTTTCCCAGTGCCTGCCGCTGCAGGAAGCCGTCGAGGCTCATCACTTGCTCGAAGCCCGTGCAGTGACCGGCCGGCTCGTCCTCCAACCCTAGCCTGTGGTGACGGGGGCCGGTCCTTAGCGGCCTTTGAATTTGGGGGGCGCGCTTCTCCAGGTAGGCTTTCATGCCCTCGGCGGCGTCCTCGCTGGCGAACGCCTGCGCCAGCACCTCGCGCTCCAGCGCCAGGCCTTCGTTGAGCGAGCCCTCGATGCCCGACTGGATGGCCCGCTTGATCCGCCCCACCGCGAAGCTCGATTTGTGGGGCGGGATGAACTGCTTCACGTAGGCCATCACCTCGTCCCAGAAACTATCCCGCTCGAAGACCTGGTTCACCAGCCCGAGGTCGTACGCGTCGTCGAAGGAGATGGTTGCGCCGGTGGCGGCCAGCTCCAGCGCCCGGCTGCGCCCCACCAGCCGCGGCAGCCGCTGCGTGCCCCCCATCCCCGGCAGCACCCCCAGGTTGACCTCGGCCAGCCCAATGCGCCCGCCGTCTTTTTTGGCGACCCGCAGGTCGCAGGCCATGGCGATCTCCAGCCCCCCGCCCACCGTGTGACCGTTCAGGGCGGCCACCACCAGCTTGGGGGTGTTCTCCAGCCGATTCAAAGTCTCGTGGCCGAAGAGGGAAAAATTGTACCGGGCTTCGGGCGATGCCTCCTGGATGAACTTGATGTCCGCACCCGCACAGAAGAATTTTTCCCCCGCCCCCCGCAGCAGGATGGCGTGGACGTCCGGGTTCAGCCGGGCCGCTACGATGGCCGCGTCCAACTGCTGCAACAACTCCAGGTTGTAGGTGTTGGCGGGCGGGTTAGTAATCTCCAAAATCGCCATCCCCTCTTGGGTGCTGCTGCGAACTAGGTCTTCTGCCATCATGCCTCCCTGTTCAGGACTTGCGGCTGTCGGCCACCACCACCGACTTGGTCTCCATGTAGTAGTCGAGCGCTTCCGAGCCGTGCTCCTTGCCCACGCCGCTCTGCTTCACCCCGCCGAAGGGCAGCTCGTCATAGATGATCTGAGCGGAGTTGATCCAGGTGTAGCCCGACTCGAGCCGCTCCGCCGCCCACAGTGCCTTGCCCATGTCCCGGCTCCAGACCGAGGAGCCCAGGCCGTAGATGGAATGGTTGGCCCGGGCAATCGCTTCCTCCCAACCTTTCACCTTGAAGAGGGGCAGCGCCGGCCCGAAACATTCCTCCTGCACGATGCGGGCGTCGTCCGGGACGTTCTCGAGCAGTGTGGGCAAATAGAAGAAGCCTTTCTCGTACGCCGTGCCTTCGGGTCGCTTCCCGCCCACCAAGATTTTCGCCCCGCGCTTCACCGCATCCGCCACCTGCTCTTCCACTTCTTCCCGTTGCCCGGCAGTGTGCAGCGGGCCGATGCGCACGTCTTTCTCCAACCCGTTGCCCGCTTTCAAGCGCTTGGTCTTCTCGACCAGCTTCGAGACGAAGGCGTCGTAGATGTTCTCGAACAGGTAGAGCCGCTTGATGGCCAGGCAGGCCTGCCCGCAGTTATAGAAGCGCCCCACCGACGCTCCGCTGACGGCGGCGTCCAGGTCGGCGTCGTCGGCCACGATCATCGGGTCGCTGCCGCCCAGCTCCAGCGTCACTCGCTTGATCTCCCGCGCCGCCACCTCCATCACGTGGCGGCCGGTGGCGGTCGCTCCGGTGAAGCCGATCTTGCGGATGCGCGGGTGGCGCAGGATTTCCTCGCCCACCGTGCTGCCGGGCCCCGTGACGATGCTCAGCGCGCCCGGGGTCACGCCCGCCTGGCAGAGGAGCTCGACCACGCGGATATCGGTGAGTGGCGTGGTGGTGGCCGGTTTGACGATGACCGCGTTCCCCGCCAGCAGCGCCGGCCCCAGCTTGTTCCCCAGCAGCGACACGGGGAAGTTCCAGGGCACGATGGCCCCACAGAGGCCGATAGGCTTCTTGAGGATGAGCCCGTACTTGCCGTCGTCCAGGTGGGGGATGTGCCCGCCGCGGACGTTCTTGGCCAGCCCGGCGTAGTGCTCCAGGGTGTGCGCGTAGCGGCGGAGCTCGCGCACCGACTCGCTCAGGGGCTTCCCCTGCTCCCGGGTCAGCAGCTTGGCCAGCTCGGCCTCGTGCTCGCGGACCAGGTGGACGGCCTTGTGGAGGATTTCCCCCCGGCGGGAGGTGGGCAGAGCGGACCACGCCGGCAGCGCCTTCTCCGCCGCTTCAATGGCCCGGTGGACGTCCTCGGCCGTGCCCTTGGGCACGCGGTCCACCATCTCCCCGGTGGCGGGGTTCTTCACCTCGGTCCACTGCCCGGAGCTCGATTCGGCGGGCTGCCCGCCGATGATCATCTTCATAGTTGGTTATTCGTATTCGCTAATCGTTGATTGGTCATTCGGACGAACGGTCGATGATTGCGTCTTGACATCCCCACTGAATCCAACGAATCGAGGAATCAATCGGTGGCCACCACGACGCCCTTGGACTCCAGATAGTACTCCAGCGCCTCGGGGCCGTGCTCGCGGCCGATGCCGCTGTACTTGACCCCGCCGAAGGGCAGCTCGTCGTAGCCGATGTGGAGCGAGTTGATCCAGACGTTGCCCGCTTCCAGCCGCTCGGCCGCCCGGCGCGCTTTGGTGAGGTCGCGCGTCCAGATGGAAGACCCCAAGCCGTACTGCGAGTTGTTGGCCCGGGCGATGGCCTCGTTCAGGTCCTTCACCTTGAAGATGGGCAGGGCCGGGCCGAAGGACTCTTCCTGCACGATGCGAGCGTCGTCGGGGATGTTCTCGAGCAGGGTGGGCTCATAGAAGAAGCCCTTGGCGTACTGGTCGCCTTCGGGGCGCTTGCCGCCGGCTAGGACTTTGCCGCCGCGCTTGATGGCATCGGCCACCTGACTCTCGATCTCTTCCCGCTGGGCCGCGGTGTGCAGCGGTCCCATGCGGATCTTTTCCTCCAGGCCGTTCCCGATTTTCAGCCGCTTCACCTTGCCCAGTAGCTTCTCGACAAACTGGTCGTAGACGGACTCGAAGAGGTACAGCCGCTTGATGGCCAGGCAGGCCTGGCCGCAGTTGTAGAAGCGGCCGACAGAAGCGCCGGTGACGGCGGCATCAATCGCCGCGTCGTCGCAGACAATCATGGGGTCGCTGCCGCCCAGCTCCAGCGTCAGGCGCTTCATCTGGGGTGCGGCGCACTCGGCCACGTGTTTGCCCGTGTCGGTGGCGCCGGTGAAGGCGATGCGGCGGATGCGCGGGTGCTTGAGCAGCGCTTCCCCCAGCGTGCCGCCCGGTCCGGTGACGATGTTCAGCACGCCCTTGGGCAGCCCGGCCTGGTTCAGCAGCTCGATGATGCGGATGGCGGTGAGGGGCGTGGTCGAGGCCGGCTTGACGATCATGGTGTTGCCCGCGGCCAGCGCCGGGCCCACCTTGGTGCCCATCAGGGTGATGGGAAAATTCCAGGGGACGATGCCGGCGCAGACCCCGATGGGCTGCTTGATCACCATCCCGTACATGCGGTTGTCGGGCAGGGGCACGTGGGCGCCGCGGATTTTCGAGGCCAGCCCGGCGTAGAACTCCAACCCGTGCAGGAAGTGCTCGATCTCGCGCTTTGCCTCGGCCACCGGCTTGCCTTGCTCTTTGGTTTCCAGCACCGCCAGCTCGTCGAGCTTCTCGCGCACCTTCTCGGCGCCCTTGTGGAGGTGTTGCCCGCGAGCTTCCGGCGAGGTATGGCGCCACTCGGCGAAAGCGGCTTCGGCGGCCGCCACGGCGGCCTCGATGTCTTCGGCGGTCCCTTTCGCCGCCGTGTCCACCACTTCCCTGGTGGCGGGGTTCTTCACCTCGTAGGTCTGCCCGCTCTTCGAGGGAACGCTCTCTCCGTTGATGAACATTTGGGCCATGGATTCCATCCCTCCTAGCGTCGTTTAGGGTGAGTGCCTGCGCCTCGCCCGGTTCAGGGCGGTGCGAGCTTCGGGGCGGTTCAGCGTGACGGTGGCGACCCCGCGCTCGCTCGCCACCAAAACACTTGTCTCCGCCACACTCAACTCGCTGGAACCTCCCCCGGGAAGAAAAACAGTATATCCGACACCTGCTCGTACCGACAACCCGTCAGGCAGCCGGTTGGTCGCAGGTGAGACAGTGCAGGGTGCCGAGGCCCCAGACGAGGTCGACCGCATGGATGCCGATCACGGGGCGGTCGGGAAAGAGCTCCGCGAGGATTCCCAGGGCGAGGCGGTCCTGGGAATCATTGAAGGTGGGGGCCAAAACCGCCGCGTTGGCGACATAAAAGTTGGCGTAACTGGCCGGCAGGCGCTGCCGTTCAAAGAAAAGCGGAGCGGGCATCGGCAGGCGAACGACGTCCAACCGCGAGCCGTCCTCCAGCCGCATCCCTTCCAGGCGCTCGCGGTTCTCCTCCAACAGGCGATGGTTCTCGTCAGCGGGATTCTTTTCCTGGCAGAGCACCACCGTCTTGGCGCTCACGAAGCGGCAGAGGTCGTCCACATGGCCGTGGGTGTCGTCCCCGGCGATGCCGCGGCCCAGCCAGAGGATGTTGGTGACGCCCAGGTAGTCGCGGAAGACCGCTTCCAATTCTTGGCGGCCGAGGCCGGGGTTGCGCGCCTGCGTGGTTTGGTCGAGCAGGCACTCTTCGGTGGTCAGCAGCGTGCCGCGGCCATTGCCATCGATGGCGCCGCCCTCCAGCACGATATTGCGATTGCCCAGCCGGGCGGGAAAGACCGGCAAGCGGAGAGCGCGGGCGATGCGCTCGGGAACCTGGTCGTCCCTCTTCCAGTCTGGATAGCGCGCCCAGGCGTTGAAGCGAAAGCAAGCGATGGCCATTTCGCGCGGCTTCTCCCGCTGAAGAAAGAACGGCCCGGAGTCCCGCAGCCAGCCGCGGTCAGTGGGAAAGCGGAAGAACTCAACTCGCGCAAGATCGACCCCCACCCGACTCAGCAGCCGGCGCGCCTGCCGCTGGTGGGCAGCCGAGTTGACCACAATGCGCACCCGCTCGCCCGGCAGCAGGCGGCGCACGATTTCTCCGTAGACCCAGGGAATGGCTTGGAACTTGCCTGGCCAATCCGTGCGGTTGTGCGGCCAGCCTAGCCAGGTGGCCTCGTGCGGCTCCCACTCGGCCGGCAGGCGGAACCCGAGCGCAGCCGGGGCGGGCCGGCGCTTCACGATCCTTTCGGAGCCGGCTCGTCCAGGAAGCGACGGTCGAGACCGGCGTAGGCGTCGATGCGCCGGTCGCGGAGGAAGGGCCAGTTCCGGCGGACGTCTTCGAGGTGGGTCAGGTCGACTTCGCCCAAGAGGATTTTCTCTTGGTCGGTGGAAGCTTGGGCCAGCACTACCCCTTGTGGGTCGCAGAGAAAAGACGAACCCCAGAACTCGATTCCGGTGCCGCCGTCCGGCGGCTTCTCGTAGCCCACGCGGTTGACCGCGGCCACGTAGAGGCCGTTGGCGATGGCGTGCCCGCGCTGCACGGTGCCCCAGGCGTCCAGCTGCACGGCGCCATATTTTTCTTTTTCTCCGGGGTGCCAGCCGATGGCTGTGGGGTAGAAGAGCAGGCAAGCGCCCTGCAGGGTGGCCAGCCGCGCGCCCTCCGGGTACCACTGGTCCCAGCAGATCAGCGTCGAAATCCGGCCCACGCGAGTGTCGAAGGCGGGGAAGCCGAGGTCGCCCGGGGTGAAATAGAACTTTTCGTAGTAGGCCGGGTCGTCCGGGATGTGCATTTTTCGGTAGAGGCCCAGCAGGCGGCCGTCGGCGTCGATCACCGCGGCGCTGTTGTGGTAGATGCCCGGGGCGCGGCGCTCGAAGATTGGAACCACCACCACCACTCCGAGCTTCTTGGCCGCTTTTGCCAGCGCTTCGGTGGTCGGACCCGGAATGGGCTCAGCCAGTTCGAAGCAACCGGCGTCTTCGCGCTGGGGGAAGTACTGGGAGCGAAACAACTCCGGCAGGCAGATGACCTCGGCGCCGGCGTGCGCCGCCTCTTCCACCCGAGCCAGGGCGCGGTCCAGGTTCTCCTTGGGGTCGGGGGCGCAGGCCATCTGCACCAGCCCGACTTTGAACGTTGTTGGCATAACCTATCTTCGCGTCCCCGCGGGCGATTCTACCTCCGTTTGCGATCTTCTGGAGTGACAAGTTGCGCCCACGAAGAAGGTTGGCGCCGAAGGGAAAGCGGAAAGCTACGCAGGCACTCAGGAAAGTTTTTCTCGCAGGAGGCGGGAGATGGATTCCAGCGTCTCGTTCAGGTTGGCCTGCAAGCGGGCGGAGGACCGGTGCGCCACCTTGTCGGTTTCCTCGCGGAACTGGCGGAGGATTTCCGCCATGTGCGCATTCAGCGCGCGCTGGATAGAGGACTCGGCCCCGCCCTGCATCGCCTGTAGGCGATTGCGGGTTTCCTCCATCTGGCGCGCCAGCTCCGCGCGCGCCTGAGAAGCCCACTGGTCGAATTCCTCTTGCAGCTTGCGGGCTTGGCGCTCCAGCGGCTCCTGGGCCATCTCCACCGCCTGGTGGATCCGCCCCTTGATCTGCCCGGTGGCCTCCACCAGGGAGTCGTGGACGATCTGCTCGGACTGTTGCTTCTCCTGGGCGAACCAGGCCTTGGCCTTTTCCGTCGTTTCTTGCAGTTGTTTTACTTCGCCCGTCACCTTGCTGCTCTGCCCCCGCAGGGACTCCAGCAGTTGATGCAGGTCATAGCTGATGGCTTCGCCGCGGCTGACCAACGGGGCCAAGCTCTCATCCAATTGGGCTTGCAGCGCCGCCAGATGTTTTTCTAGGGCCGCTCGGCTCTCTTCCCCCAACCTCTCGCGGGCGCGCTCGACCGTCTCGAGCATCGCCTGCTCCAGGCGCTCCTCCAGCCGGACGTCCAGGCGAAGGGCCAGTTGTTCGGCCCGCTCTTCCAGTCGCCCCGTTTGCGCCTGAACGATTTCCAAATCCTGCCGAAGTTCCTGGTGCCGCTGGTCGAACTCGCCCGTCAGCCCCTGTTTAAGCGAAGTCCAGGTCTGCTCGCCCAGGTTCCGCAGGACCTGTTCGGCGCGCTGGTTGAGTTCCTGCTTTTTCTTCTCCAGCTGGGCGCCGAGTTCCTCCTGGCGGCGGGCCAGTTGCTCGTGGAGCTGTTCTTCGAGCCGGGTTTGCAGTTCTTCGCCCTGCCGGGCCAGGTTGGTCGTGGTTTTCTGGGCGTATTGGCGCAAGCCGCCCTCCACGGCTTGGACTTCTCCTAGGCGCACGTTGATGCGATCCAGGAATTCGCGCTCGTGGCGTTCCAGGTCTTCGAACAGCTTCTGCCGCAGGTCGCCCTCGGCGTCCCGCGCCGTCTCCCGGAGGTGCTGCTCGAGTTGTTCGACCTGCTCTTCCCGCTGGGCCGAGAATTCTTCTTCCAGGCGGGTGCGAATCTGCTGGAGGGTGCCGCTCACGCCTTCTTGTACCTGCTGGTCGACCGTATGCGGCAGCGCCCGGATGAGTGATTCGACGTAGTTGCGCTCCTGCTGAATCCCCTCCAGGGTGTTTTCCAGTTCACGGGTGGCTCCGGTGCGCCGGGCCAATTCAGCCTCACCTTGCTGGCGGAATTGTTCTTCCAGCTTCTTGAGTTCGTCGCGGGTCTGGCTCAGTAGCTGCTCGCGCTCCGTGGTCACCTGTTCGCGGAGAAAGTCGCCCACGGATTGCAACCGGGCCTCGATTTGCTCTCGCTGTTGCTGCAGGGCTTGCAGCGTGGCTTCGGTTTGGGATTCCGTCTGGCGGCGCTGCTGCGATTCTTGCTCGACTTGCTGGCGAAGCTCGCCCACCATGGTCCGCAGGCCCTCCGCCGCTTGCGCCCGCAAGCGCTCCCAGTCCTTGGAGGAGTGCTCTTCCAGGTCGGCGCGCAGGCGCAGCAGCAGATCGCCGAGGCTTTGCCGGTAGGAATCTTCGAATTCCGCGGAGATGGATTTGGCTTTGTCGCGCAGGACGCTTTCCAGGTTCTTGACCTTTTGTTCCACAGTGGGAGGGGCTGGTGACGGCGCGGTGGTGGTGGCCGGTCGGCGCAGCGGAGCGGACGCCGCCGACGGGGTCACCGAAGGCGTCGGGGCCTCGGCTGTCGGCCGAGCCCCAGCCGCGGCCTGAGCGGCCGGCGAAGGGGAAGCCGGCTGCGGGGTCTCTTGCTCTTGGCGCTCGCGGCCGAGTGCGGTCCCCGCCCAGTCGTCCGGTGGAAACTGTATGCCCCAGAAATTTTCCGCCTTGTCGAGTTCTAGACCGATTCTTGCGCTCTTCGAGCCGGGATGGTCCAGCTCGGAGTGCACGACACGGGCGGTGGCGGCTCGGTTGGTGTGGGGAATGTCCAGGCGGAGACTGGCGCCCGGGGGCAGTTCGCGCGGAGCTCGCAGGATACACCCGTGCTTGCTGACGGAGACTGTTTCGCAGCGCTCACTGAATTTGAGGCTGGGGTCAAGACTGGAAACCAGCAGCGGAACGGTCAAAGGAATCCGCTGACTGCGGCGGCGTGCCCATGACTGGGCTGTCTTTGTGCTTTCCATAACTCTTCCTCGGATTATCCAGCTGATCAAGCTGGTCGGCGCCGCGGGAAGGCTGACAACATTCTCGGGCATTTCTTCGCCCAAGTCAAGCAAAAACTCAAGCTTGCGGGCGCAGCCGGTGAGCGGGGCCCCGGCCTGAGTCTGGCGGAGCCAACCGAAGTGGAGGGGCTGGGGGGATTCGAACACCCGACCTGCGGTTTAGGAAAACAGGCGGCGGTTCTGCACGGAGTTGAAAATTCTTGATTATATTATACGGGTCAAGCAGTTCCGAGTTTCGCGTCTAGACGCGTTTGTACCTGATTAGACGCGTTCTGAACCAAAAACCATTACACCTTTATTACACTCCTCGGTCTGGCCTTCGCGTTGACTTGGCTGCGGGCAGGGCCTAAGATGGCCGCCAACGGGTGGGTTCCTTCCCACTAGAGACCCGGACACACAGAGGCAGCCATGCTCGGCCCACCGCTAGAAACCTCCAAGCCAAACAAGGCCACTCTGGTCATGGTGGTGATCGTGGGGCTTTTCGCCGAGGTGCTTTTCTTGCCCTTCATCGAGAACCCTACTGTTCAGCTGATCAACGCCGCCTACTGGGGCGGTGTTGCCCTGCTGCTGGCTTGGCTGCTCTCGGTCAGAGTATCCCTGCACGATGATGGGATTACCTATCGTTCTTTGTTTGGTTCCAAAGAAATGCGCTGGGATGAGGTCGAGCGGTTTTATTACGGTGTCAGTGCGCCGCAGGAGGCAGTGACAGTCAGCGAGGATGAAGAGAAGTTCACCAGTAGCTATTCAATTAAGCCAATAGACTCCCAACGAAGGAAGATTTCCTTCGGTAGTTGGCGGATCAGGCGGGCAAAACAACTGGGCGCAAAGTTGGTCGAACATACGTACGCACCTCTCCTTCGCAAAGCCGCACAGTTGTTCGACAGCGGCGCTGAGTTGGCCTTTGGAGCTATCCGCGTAAGCAGGGACGGTGGGTTGAAAGTAAAGAAGGCGTTCGGATTCAAGAGTATTCCTTGGAAGCAAATATCCGAGGTCCAAATCGGCGAGGAAGGCTTTTACTTGTGCCAGGGGGGTGAGAAATACACTCTCTTTCCGCTGAGTAAAATTCCCAATGCGTTTGCTCTTTGTGGTCTGCTAGGCCGCCATTTACAAAGCGGAACCACGTTCCAATGAGTAACAGGTACAGCTTTCTGATCAGCCTGTTCCTCACTCTGCTGGGCCTCGCTCTTTACGCGTACACCTTCCTGGCCGAGGCCCGCACGCCGCTGGCCCAGTTCAGCGACAGCATCGAACTGAAGACCTACGATACTCGCTTCCGCCTGCGCGGCCCGGTCAAGCCGTCCCCCGAAATCGTCATCGTGGCCATAGACCAGAAAACTCTGGACGACCTGGGGTCCTGGCCGTATTCCCGCCTACACTACGCGCGCATGCTCGACTATCTGGCGGCCGATGGGGCCGCCGTGGTCGGATTCGACCTCGTCTTTCCCAAGGAGCAGGAGGCGGACACGGACGCCCAATTTGCCGACGCCCTCCACCGGGCCAGTAACCCGGTGCTGGCGCAGTTCTTCTTCAATCCCGAGGAAGTGGAGCACATCGACGAGGAAACCCGGCAAGCATACGAAGACCTGGTAGCCTTAGGGGCTTTCGCCCCGGCGCAGGGACTCCGTGGGGCGGATGGCACCATGCCGCCGCCGCTGGCCGAGATCTACACCGGCCTGGAGGGTTACCTGCCCCAACCCAACTTGCCGGAGTTTACCGAGGCGGTGGACTACAACGTCGGCCACTTCAACTTCGTGACCGAGACGGACGCCATCTTTCGCCGGGCCAACCTAGTGATTCGTTACAAGGACGATTTCTATCCATCGCTGGATGTGCAGATGCTGCGCCGCTACCTGGACGTGCCGGAGCGGGAGTTCGGACTGTTCTACAACAAGGCCGGGGTGGAGTACGTGCAGTTCGGTGAACTACGGGTGCCCACCGACCTGGCCGGGCGGATGGTGATCAACTACCAGGGTCCCGCCTATACCTATCGGCACGTCTCGCTCTCCGACGTAGCGGCGGGCAACTTCCCGCCTGGGACCTTCTCTAGGAAAATCGTTCTGGTGGGCTGGACAGCCATCGGGACCGGCACCGTATTCCCCGTGCCCGTGCAGGAGGCAGGCTTCCCAGGCGTGGAGATTCACGCCAACGTCCTGGATACCATGCTCACCCAGCGCTTCATCCACCGAGGGATTCGTGAGGAATTGATCGACATGGGGTTGATTCTGCTCTTCGGGCTTGGGATGGGCTGGGTGCTGGCGCGGGTGCCTCTCGCCTACTTGATCCCTGTGGCGACACTGGTGCTGGCAGTGTTTCTGGGATTCACCTACTTCGTTTTCAGCCACTTTCGGGTGTGGTTGAACATTGTGTTGCCAGCGGCGGTGCTGGTGACGAATCTCGCCTCGGTGACCTCCTTCCGCCTGCTGCTGAAGGAGCGTGAGAAGAGCCTGAGCACCCAGAACAGGCTCAATTGAGGTGGCCGATGACTCTCCCTGCTTTGTTTCCCCACAGCC
>JALLOH010000329.1 GCA_027717655.1 Acidobacteriia bacterium AH_259_A11_L15 | reverse complement strand
GGACGAAGTCGTCTACGTCTCCGGTGGCGACGGCACCACCAGCGAGGGCGAGTTCTTCGAGTCGCTGAACACCGCTTGCAACCAGAAGCTCCCCGTCCTCTACCTGGTCGAGGACAACGGCTACGCCATCAGCGTCCCCGTCGAAGTCCAGACTGCTGGCGGCAGCATCTCCAAGCTGGTCCGGGGCTTCCCCGACCTGCTCGTGCTGGAGTGCGACGGCACCGAGCCGCTGGAAAGCTACGCCACCCTCACCAGGGCCGTGGCCTACTGTCGCGCCCGCAAGGGCCCGGCGCTCGTCCACGCCCAGGTCATCCGTCCTTACTCGCACTCGATGTCCGACGACGAGCGCCTCTACAGGCCCGACTCGGAACGCGCCGCCGAAGCCCAGCGCGACCCCCTCCCCAAGTTCGGCCTCTTCCTCATCCGCGAGGGCCTCCTCGAAGAGGAAGAGCTGGAGCAGCTCGAAAAGGAAGTGGACAAGGAAATCCTGGAAGCCACCGACCGCGCCTTGGAGGCTGAAGTTCCCGCCCCGGAATCCGTCAAGCGGGGAGGCGGAACCCACGCGGAAATTCTTGCACCCTAGTCGCCCCCTGAATCATCAAGTAGAATGGATGGGGCGGTGAGAGA
>JALLOH010000328.1 GCA_027717655.1 Acidobacteriia bacterium AH_259_A11_L15 | reverse complement strand
CGGGCGGGTCGTCGCTGACGAACCGCCGGGCGAGCTTGGTGGAGATGAAGCGCGCGGTCGAGGGGTGCCGCGCCAGCATATCCAGCACCCGCTCACCGTCCTGCTGGCCGCCGTTCTCAATCTTGTGGTCGAGCACGACCTTGGTGCCCTGGTCGTGGAACTCATCCACGTAGAGGAAGCGCGGCCCGAATTGCAGCGGCAGGATCGTCCACCCGGTGAAGCAGCGCGCCACTTGGATGACGTCCTGCTGCGTGTAGCCGCCGTCCACGCCCAGCGTGTGCAGCTCCAGCAGCTCGCGGGCATAGTTCTCGTTCAGGCCCCGGCGCCGCTGCTGCGGCGGCTGCTGTTGAGGCTGCTGGTTGTTCCCCGAGCCCCGGCGACCGAAGCGCCCGCGGCGACGCGGGCGGGGATTCTCCATTGCGTCCATCCGCTGCTCGAAAAACTGCTCCACCCGGCTGGTGTCCATTCCCCGCCGGCGCAGGATTTCCACCACCAGGGCGCCCGGGTAGGACCCCTGCTCGCGCAGATAGGCGGCATAGCGGCGCTGCAGGTCGCGCTGGTTGTAGTCGGCCTCCGGGTCGGCGCTCAGCCAGTTGTCCAGGTAGAAGAGCATGGCCGGGTGGGTGGCCGT
>JALLOH010000327.1 GCA_027717655.1 Acidobacteriia bacterium AH_259_A11_L15 | reverse complement strand
CACGGCCAGCAGTCCAAGACTTCCGACAGTCATTCTTTTCATCTTCATTCAACTCCTCTAGTCGGCGAGCAGGCGGCTCGATAGTCCGCCACCTGCTTGCGACCGAACTGAACCAAGAGCATGCTCTTGTCTCAGGGCCCGGCTTGATCCAAGGGAAGATTGTAGAGGAAGGTGAACTGCAAGACGATCTGCTCGCCGGTGAACTCCTCAGGCAGCGGCGGGAAGGGTTCGGAAGCGCGGATGGCGCCCAAGGCCGGCCGGTCCAGATGCGAGCGGCCCGAGCTGCGCACGACAATGGGCTGGCCGTCGGGCACCGAGCCGCCTTTCTGGATGCTGAAGACGATCACCACCATTCCCTGCTCGCCCCAGCGGACCGACTCGGGGATGACCCGGTACCAGTTGGCGCGCACCGTGCGCAGCAGCCGGATCAGGTACGGCCCGAAGTCCACCCCGCGGGTTTCGGAGAGAATCGTTGGATAGGGAACGTTGAAATTCGGATTGATCCCGCCGAGGTCGCCCGGGGGAACCGACGCACCGCCGCCCTCCTGTCCGCGCCGCAACCCTTCTTCAATCACGCGACCGGGCGGCGCAACTGGCCCACGGCCGGCGCTTGGCGGTGATAAAGGTCTCGAAGC
>JALLOH010000326.1 GCA_027717655.1 Acidobacteriia bacterium AH_259_A11_L15 | reverse complement strand
CCACATGGCCCCAGGCAAGCTCCTCCGGTGCCCCCAATCGCTTCTTCCTCTCCAGACTCACCACCTGATAGCCCACCGCCTGCAAAACCTCCCAGACGGCCCGGGCCGCTTCCTCTCCGTGCACCTCGAGAAGGCACACCGGTCGTGCCTCTTCCAGTAATCGCCGGGCTCCCTGCAAGGCAGCGCCCTCCGCCCCCTCAGCGTCCAGCTTGATCAAGTGGGGCGCCGGTTCCCGACGCGAAAACACGAAATCATCCAGCGCCAGGGTTTTTACTTGATATGTCTGACAGGGCCGGGCCCCAGGCCCACCCAGTCGCCCCTGCGCGGAATTCACCTGGCCGTAGAAAGCTCGCCGACCCGACGCCTCACTGACCGCCGCTTCCACCACCCTCACCCTTCCCGCCAGGGAATCGTTCAAGGCCACGTTCTCCCGCAAGGCTCGGGCGTTCTCGGGCAATGGTTCAAAGGCAAAAACCTTTCCCGCCGGGCCCACCAGGCGGGCCAGCCCTAGCGTGAAGAACCCCAGATGCGCCCCGATATCATAAACGGTCATACCCGCACGCACGTCCCGCTCCAGCGCCCGCTGCACCGCCATCTCGTGCATCCCCAGCCGGAAGGCCGCCCGGCAAGAAAAC
>JALLOH010000325.1 GCA_027717655.1 Acidobacteriia bacterium AH_259_A11_L15 | reverse complement strand
GTGTCGACCTCGCGGTTTGACGGTGTACGAGCCTACTTGAAGCAGCGACAAGAGGCGAACTGGATTCACCAAATCCTGCGGGAGGGGGAACCGCGGTTGCGGCGGCGCTCGGAGACGGAGGAGCCATGAGCCGGGAGTGGAGACTGCGCCTGGCGATTCTGGCGGTGGCAGGGCTGCTGCTGGGGCTGCCGCTCTGGAGCGCGGCCGAGAAGGAAGACGAAGAGGACAAGGGGCGGGTGCGCCTGGAAGTGCACCTAACCGCGGAAGAGACGGGTAAGCCGATTTCCGGGGCCAGCGTCTACGTCAAATTCAGGGAAGAACGCTTCTTGCGGCGAGACAAGAAGCGGCAGTGGAGCGTCAAGACGAACGAAAAGGGCAAAGCGATCTTCCCCGTGCCCCTCCCGGAAGGGCGGGTCTTGGTGCAGGTAGTGGCGGAAGGGTGGAAGACCTACGGCCGCTATCACCGGCTCAAGGGCCCCAAACACATCCTTGAAATCAAGCTGAAAGAGCCCCGGAAGTGGTACTAACCCGGCGGGGCGGACCTTCCGGGGAGCAATTTCCTGGCCAAAGCAGGTTTCCCAGGCGTCGCAGGCCCCGGGGGGCGGGAGCCTTGCTGCGTTGTGGTGCAAAGTGAAAAAAG
>JALLOH010000324.1 GCA_027717655.1 Acidobacteriia bacterium AH_259_A11_L15 | reverse complement strand
CATTACGACCCATTAAGTCCAGCTCTTAGAACTTACAGGGGGTGAATGAATGAATATGCCAGGATTTACGGCGGACGCCTCGCTCCACAAGAAGAGCGGGGACTACCACATGGTTGGGAACTTCAAACAGATGGGAATCGACAGAGTAAGTCCATCTCTACTCCGGAACCCGTTCGCGTGGGCCGATTACGTTGGGTGCGTATTGCACCGCCCCGGTCCCCTAATAGCGGTGGTAGATTTTTGCTCGTGTGTGCACTTGGAAGGAGGAGATCCCCTGGAATGTTTTCGAAGGGCATATTGGTGGTCCCCCCTATATCAGGTGATATACGGCTAGGGCAGAGGGCCGAGTAAACGACGGAGGCCTAGGAGTGACCTGGCCCCCTAGAACCGGTCCAGCTCTAATGTTAGAGTTGGGCTCTTGCAGAGGAGGTCAGGATGCCCAGGAAGAAGCATTCCGTAGAGCAGATCATCCACAAACTGCGGGAGGCGGAGGTCTTATTGCCCCAGGGGAAGGCCGTGGCCGAGGTGTGTCGATCCCTGGGGATCACCGCTTGAACTGGTTTGAGGAAATCCGCCGACGGGCCCCCGCCGGCCAGCAGTAGCCGCCCGGGTTGACTCCACCGGGCCCCGCCCCTAGGATAG
>JALLOH010000323.1 GCA_027717655.1 Acidobacteriia bacterium AH_259_A11_L15 | reverse complement strand
CGCCGCTACGCACCGGAGCCAACCCGGAAATGTCCAACCTTTGAACCTGCGCCTAGAAGAACTTGACGATGTGAAGCCTCTATTTAGAACGACGCTAAGTCAGGCCGGACTGCGGGCTACGCCGGCGGTATATGGTGAAGTCGCCAGCCAGATGAACATCCAGACTGTGGCGCAAAACTGCCCCTGCTTTCGACGATTCATTGCAAAGGTCCACGATTGCTGACAAGGAGGTTAATAGAACGGTCTGCCGCAAAGAAGTACGGAGCCCACATCTCAACCAAAGATTACAGAACTCTAATCAACAACGCAGTTCGCGCCACAGCTTTGTAGCGTAGGTAAGTCCGCAGTTGCTCCCCGCTGGATATGCCCCAAGGCCTCGGGCGGGGTTATTTTTTGGCAGCCGCCGGCTTTCGCTTTTCCTTCCATTGACTTTCTTTCAAGCCCGGCTAGAATCCTGCTTTCCCCATCGCCTTTTGCGATAAATTCCGGTGGGCACCGCAACACACCCAACGCTTCGGGAGACGAGCCTCCCCGGCCTGACGCTCTTCGCCCGTGGGAAGGTCCGCGACCTCTACGACCTCGGCGACCGCCTCCTCATCGTCGCCACCGACCGCATCTCCGCCTTCGACTTCGTCCTGGCCTC
>JALLOH010000322.1 GCA_027717655.1 Acidobacteriia bacterium AH_259_A11_L15 | reverse complement strand
CTTGTGGTGAGCGAAGTCGAACCACGCTGGGTGATGAAAATGTTTGCGGGCTTCAAGTCCCGGTGGACGATGCCCTTGGCGTGCGCCACCTCCAAGGCCTCGGCCACCTGCATCCCGAACTTCGCCACCTCCTCGGTGGGCAGCGGTTGGCCGGCGATGCGATGCTTGAGGGTCTGGCCCTCCAGGTACTGCATAGCAATGAAGGGTTGGCCGTTGTGCTCGCCGATTTCATAGATGGTGCAGATGTTGGGGTGGTCGAGGGCAGAAGCCGCCCGCGCTTCCCGGTGGAAGCGCTCCAGAGCTTGCTTGTCCTGGGCCAATTCTTCGGAGAGGAACTTCAGGGCGACGAAGCGGCCGAGCTTGATGTCCTCGGCCTTGTAGACCACACCCATCCCGCCGCCGCCCAGCTTCTCCAAGATGCGGTAGTGGGAGACGGCTTGGCCGATCATGAGAAGTAACCCCCGCCTGCGACGGGCAGGCCGTTGGCAGCCATCTTAGGCCGCGGCGTACGGCGAGTCAACCGAACTCAGGGGCGGGTGCGCTCGCACCTTTCTTCCTTTGTCATTCCGAGCGGAGCCCGACAGGGCGGAGCGAAGAATCCCGCAGCCGCGGGATCCTTCCCTTCGCTCCCTTCGACAAGCTC
>JALLOH010000321.1 GCA_027717655.1 Acidobacteriia bacterium AH_259_A11_L15 | reverse complement strand
CTTCTGCAGGCAGCGGCTGAAGTGGCACATCAGCGACTCCGGCGGCTTGCCCAGGAGGGAGAAGCAGCTAGTGGTGACAAAGACCTCCGGGGTCGGCCGCCGGCCGCGCTTGCCCAGCTGCACCAGTTGGTGCCCCATCTCCATCACGTTTTCGATCAGGTTGATCTCCACCCGGCCGCGGAAGAGCGCCTGGTAGTGGACGCGAATCTCCTCGTCAGTCTGCTCGGAGAGGAAGGGCCGCTCGGCCGTGATCACCGGAACGAACCCCAACTCCAGCAGTTGGTTGATCGTCTCGACGGTCTGCTGGAAGGTGCCCTTGCCGCGGATGGCGTCGTGCTCCTCCGCGCGGGGACTCTCCAGGGTGATGCGCAGGCGCAGGCGGTCTCCGTGGCGTTCTCCTAGCCCGCGCAATACCTCGAAGTGGTTGCGAATGTAGCGGCGGCCGTTGGTCAAGATTTCCACCGGAGCAATCTCAAGGGCGCAGCGGAGGCTTTGCACGAACTCCTCATTGACCCTCGCCCGGCCCCGCAGCACGTCTTCGTTCACGAATACTTCCCCGCCGGTGAAGTAGATTTTCTGCACCCCAAAGCGCGCGGCCTCCTGCAGATGGGGCCGCACCTCGTCGAACCGGATCTGCTCCAGGC
>JALLOH010000320.1 GCA_027717655.1 Acidobacteriia bacterium AH_259_A11_L15 | reverse complement strand
CTTAGCCGATCGTGGAGATAACCGTCCACTTGTTCTGGCAGTCGCCTCGGGCACGGGCTTGCATCGCCGGCGGGAAAGAAGCAATCTAACCGGTTGTGGAGCAGCTACTCGATTTCGTACTCCGGCACGGCTACGCCGTAGTCTTCGTCTGGGTGCTGGCCGAGCAGTTGGGCGTGCCGCTGCCCTCGGTCCCTTTCCTGCTGGCCGCCGGGGCGCTGGCGGGCGCCGGGGAAATGAACTTCGGCTTTGTGATTGCCCTGGCCGTGCTGGCCTCGCTGGTGAGCGACACCTTCTGGTACCAGGTGGGCCGCCGCCGCGGCGCCCCGGTGCTGAACTTCGTCTGCCGGGTCTCGCTCGAGCCCGACTCCTGCGTGCGCAGCACGCAGAACATCTTTGCCCGCTACGGTGCCCGCACCCTTTTGGGGATCAAGTTCGTCCCCGGATTCAACGCCGCCGCTGCCCCGCTGGCGGGCGCCGTCCGCATGCGGCTCAGCCGCTTCCTGGTGTTCGACGCCCTGGGGGCCCTCATCTGGGCGGGCGTCTATGCGGGGCTGGGCTTCCTTTTCAGCGAGCAATTGGAGCTGGTGGCCCGGCGCGCCTTGCGGCTGGGCACGGGGCTGCTGCTGATCGTGGTGGCGGCCTTCGCC
>JALLOH010000031.1 GCA_027717655.1 Acidobacteriia bacterium AH_259_A11_L15 | reverse complement strand
TCGACTGGACGCTCTTGGGCTGGAGGGATTTGAATGCGAGGACTAGCTGGAGGCGGGCTTGGGCCTCAGCGACACCCTTTTCGCCATAGAGGACGCTGAGCTCAGCGAAGGAGTTTGTTGTTTGAGTTAGAATCTCGGCAGCCATCGGGACCTCTTACCCGGGTCGCGGTGGTTAGGGTCTGTCGTCCTGCTCCCACAGGCGGCAGGCCCGCCCCCTTACTTGTCCTTGGCTTTTCTTTTGCGACCTCGTCCTTTCCGGTAAGTCTTCTCCTTCACACGGCGAACCTTCTCAATCTCCCGCTCTGTCCAGAGACGATAGGTTTTCTTACCAATAACGACAGTTTTCGGTTCTACCTTGCCTTCGCTGATCCAGCGCTCAAGCGTACGGTGCCCAATGCCTACAAGCCTGGCCAATTCCTTGCTTGACAGCGGACTCAACGACCCGTCCTTTTACGGCTAAAAATATGCCGTATTTATAGCTGTTTGTCAAGGCGAATCTGTCAGAAAACCGGAATGCTTTTTGGTCGCAACGAGTTAACCTAGCCCATGAGGGTGGAAGCGATGCCGAGCCTGCGGGCTGGCACGTACGATGTAGTGGTGGTGGGCGCGGGAGTGCTGGGGGCGTGGACGGCTTTTTACTTGCGCCAGCGGGGGTTGAAGACGCTGCTCGTGGACGCCTGGGAGCCCGGCCATCTGCGCGGCAGTTCAAGCGGGGAAACACGCGTCATCCGTACCGGGTACGGTGCGCGGCGACTATACACCCGCTGGGCCTGGCAGGCCCTGGCCCAGTGGAAGCACTGGGAGCAAGTCTGGGGCACGGAGCTCTTTCACCGCCTCGGAGTGCTGTGGCTGCACGAAGCCGAGAGCGAATACACGCGAGAGAGCCTGGCGGCGCTCGCCGAGGAAGGAATTCCAGTTGAGCGCATTGTCCCTGATGATCTCCCTGTTCGGTATCCTCAAATCTCCCCGACGGGAATTGGCTTCGCCTATCTTGAACCTGAAGCTGGCGTAGTAATGGCGCGGCGAGCTGTGCAGGCGGTGATCAAGGCGTTTGTTAAGGCAGAAGGCGAGTGGCAACTGGGGCGCGTGCAACCGCCGAACTACAGTACACACCGAAACCGCCAGCTGGACGAGATTCGGCTAGTCGACGGTACCAAGCTGGCAGCGGCAAGTTTCGTCTTTGCCTGCGGAGCCTGGTTGCCGGAGCTCTTTCCGGAGCAGCTCGCGAACTTCCTCCGTGTAACCAAGCAGGAGGTTTTCTTTTTCCGCCCACCGGCGGAGAACGCACATTTCCATGCCGGAGCTCTGCCGGTGTGGATGGACGGGGATTTTTACGGGATTCCCGCTCTGGGGAGGAGCGGCTTCAAGGTGGCCGACGGTGGACTCGGTCCACCTTTTGAACCTACACTGGGCGAGCGTGTCGCCTCGGCGGAAGGCACTGCCCGCGCCCGCCAACATCTCGCCCTACGATTTCCAGCAATGAAAGACAGACCGCTGGTTGAAGCCCAGGTCTGCTAGTACGGGAGCACAAACGACGGGCACCTGCTTGTGGATCACCACCCCGAGTGGGAGAACGTTTTGCTCGTGGGCGGAGGCTCGGGTCACGGCTTCAAGCTGGGACCCAAAGTCGGTGAGTTGGCTGCGACGCTGGCTGAAGGTGAGACGTCTGCTGACGGAGGTGTCCCCGAGGAGGTCCGTCTGCGCCCGCGGCCGGCAAGTCCGAGTAGGCAGACGGTATATTGAAGGACCTGCCCCGAGATAGAGGTGGAGTACCATGATTTACAGTTCCACCTCTACGCCGACGCCCCGCTCGCGGGCTGCCGCCAGGACCAGTTGGGCCGCCACCGCGTCTTCGACTGCTACACCGACGGACTTGTAGAGCGTGATCTGCTCAGGCGAGCTTCGGCCTGTGCACGTGCCGGCAATCAGCTCTCCTATCTCGGCATGAATGTGTTTCTCTGTGATGCGCCCAGCCCGGATCGGCCATGTCAGGTCATTGGCGCCTGACGGGGGTGGCGCTAGTGCGGCTTCTCGGGATTCGACAACGACCAGGGCATCTGCCACGGTGTCTTCGTCGATTTCACGCCCTTTAGGATTGAATCCCACGGAGTTCACATGGACGCCCGGCTTCAGCCACTCCCGCTCGACGACCGGGTCGGGCGAGTGGGTGGTGGCGCAGACAATGTCCGCCCCTGCAACTGCCTCCCGGTAGGAAGAGGCTGCCTGAACCGGCCTCCCGAGCTCCCTTGAGGCCTCCTGGGCCAGCGCACGAGCTTTCTGTTCGTTCCGTCCTGCAATGCGTACTTCCCTCACTGGGCGCACCCGTGGAATCGCCCGGAGGTGGGAGCGGGCCTGAACGCCTGTTCCCAGCACAGCAAGGACTTCAGCGTCGGAGCGGGCCAGGAGTTGCGTAGCCAACGCCGATCCGGCAGCCGTGCGAACGGCGGTGATATGCTCCCCGTCCATCAAGGCTAAAGGAGAGCCCGTGGCCGGGTCGAATACAACCACCACCGCCCAGTGAGTGGGCAAACCCAAGCCAGAGTTTTTCGGAAAAATACTAACAAGCTTGATTTCCAGGGCTTTGGATGACGGGAGATAGGCAGGCATTACCGCCAGCAGCCCGCCCTGTTCGGGAACCGTCGCCGCCACCCGCGAAGGCATTGAAACCGAACCCGTGCTGAGTTCGGCCATGGCCCGGGCAAGAGATTTCAGGAGTTGGTCGAAGTCGAGCAGAGTCTCAACCATCTTTCGATTGAGAATCAGCATGGGTGTCGAATCATAGCATTCCAAGCACCGAACTAGTTGAAGGAGTGAAGCCTAGGTTGGCCAAATCTGATGGCCCAAAACCACATGGTTTTGGCACAGAGGGAAGGGGCTTACTCCGGGAAGTTCATGCGGCGCACCAGTTAGGGTCGAGCTTTTTGTACAGCCCGCCCTCGCGAACGTTTTCATGAAGAATGGCTCGTAAGGTAGCCATGCGTGGCGTCTCCGGCCCTCCTTCGGGGCAGCGGTCCGCACAAATTTCTTAAGCATTCTACTACTTTTGAGCAGCGGTTGTCTGATTACAGAAACCTGCGTTCTCGTATACCTTTCTGCCCCAAAGGATTTAGAATGGCAGAAACGAAATGTTCGAGGAGAATGACGCGCCATGGCCAAAAGCAAAACAATCCAGGACACGGATGGCTAAACAGGCGCGACGGCATTTAGTCCACGCAACGCGTGAGCTGAGCCATGACTGCCCGTAGTCAACCCGTGGTGGTCATCACTGGCGGGGGAGGCGAGCTGGGGCGTGCCTTGGCCAAAGGTTTTGCGGCTGAGGGCGCTCGCATAGTTTTGCTCGACATCCCTCCGGCTCTGCGTCGGGCGCAAGCACTGGTCCGGCCCCTACGGGCCGAGGGCCTGGCTGTGCGCTGTGATCTCACCCGCGAAACCGATATCTGTCGCGCTTTTCAGAGCGTGCGTCACCGGTGGGGTCGAGTTGACATCCTGATCAACAATGCCGGCATCGAAGGTCCGACGCGGCCGGTGGACAAAGTTTCTCTGCGCGACTGGGAGCGCACGCTGAGCGTCAATCTGACAGCTGCCTTCCTGTGTACCCGCGAAGCTCTGCCGCTGATGCAGCGGCGGGGAGGCTCGATCGTACAGATCGGCTCGGTCGCCGGACGCATCGCCTACTCTCTGCGTCTACCTTATGCGGTTTCCAAGGCGGCCCTGGAAGCGCTAACTCGCGGGCTGGCTGCCGAACTTGGCCACTGCGGCATTCGGGTGAACCTCGTGGCACCTGGTCCCATAGCGGGCGCACGGATGGAGCGGGTGATACGAAGGCGGGCTCGCGCAACTGGTCAGAGCGAGCATGCTGTGCGCCAGAGCTATTTGCGAGCAAGTAGTCTGAGAACGATGGTTGCAGCCGACGATGTAGTTCGTACAGTAGTTTTCCTCTGCTCCCCGGCCGCCGCCCACATCACCGGGCAGACGCTGGAAGTCAGCGCCGGCTGGACCACTAAGTCTCTATGACTCCTCAACTCTGAAATGCTGCCAAGAAGTTCTAGGAGGGAACGTGAATAAGGAAAGCTATCGCCGTGGACTCAAACTCTTTCGCCAAATGGCCGGCCCGGCTGCCGAGGAGATTCGCCGGCATTGGCGCGGCCTGGCGCCCGACTTTGAGCGCTACGTCTTGGGCTTTCTTGCCGGAGAGATCTGGACGCGCCCCCTGCTCGACCTGCGCACCCGTAGCCTCGTCACCATTGCGGCGCTGGCTGCCACCGGTCGCCAGCAAGGACTGGAGCTGAACGTTCGCATGGCGCTCCACAACGGTGCCAGCCGCGATGAAGTTGTTGAGACGCTGCTGCACTTGGCACCCTATATCGGCTTTCCGACGGTCTGGGACGCACTCACTCTGGCCTCCCGCGTCTTCGGTGAGTTCGCCCCCCGTGTTCGGCGCCCTCACCGCGGTCCAAGACGACGGCGGCGCCGCTCGCGTAGCACTAGGAAATGATGAAGCACAAGCCGCTGCCTTTTAGATTCAGCAGGTGATTGGATGAACCACTGCTTTGTCCTTGGGTCCGCTCGTCCCACGCGCTCGCTTGTGCTAATCTGGCCTGCTTATGGTGGACCCTGTCGTCCAGCAGAAGCGTCTTATCAGCGCGAAAGCGGAAAGCTTCACCGAGTCGGTCATTCGCGAGATGACCCGCCAGGCGCTGCTCTACGGCGCCATCAACCTCGCCCAGGGCTTCCCTGATTTTCCCGCGCCCGAGGAGGTCAAGCGCGCCGCCGCAGCGGCCATCGCCGCCGACATCAACCAGTACGCCATCACCTGGGGCGCAAAAAGCCTGCGCGAGGCGATTGCCCGCCAGATGGCCCGCTGGCAGGGCCTCTCGGTTAATCCCGAAACCGAAATCACTGTCTGCTGCGGCTCCACCGAGGCGATGATCTCCGCCCTGCTGGCCGTCACCAATCCCGGCGACGAAATCGTCATCTTTGAACCCTTCTACGAGAACTACGGCCCCGATGCCATCCTTTCCGGTGCCCGCCCCCGCTTCGTGAAGCTGCACCCGCCCGCCACCCCCGAGAGCGATTGGATTTTCGATGAAAAGGAGCTCCGCGCAGCCTTCAACCCCCGTACCAAGGCCGTCATCCTCAACACCCCCAACAACCCCACCGGCAAGGTCTTCACCCGCCAAGAGCTCAAATTCATCCGCGACCTCTGCGTTGAATTCAATGCCCTGGCCATCACCGACGAAATCTACGAGCACATCATCTACGACGGTACCCGCCACCTCTCCATTGCCACGCTGGACGGTATGCGCGACCGCACCGTCACCATCAACGGCATGTCGAAGACTTACAGCGTGACTGGCTGGCGCGTCGGCTGGGCGGTCGCCGCCCCCCACCTCACCGGCGCCATCCGCAAGGTGCATGACTTCCTCACTGTCGGGGCCCCTGCGCCCTTACAGGAAGCCGGCGCCGTGGCTTTGTCCTTGCCCGAAAGCTACTACCAAAAGTTGGCCGCCGACTACCGCGCGCGCCGCGACCTTCTGCTGGCCGCTCTCCAGGAGGCGGGCTTCCGTGCCTTCGTCCCTCGCGGCGCCTACTACATCATGACCGGCATCTCCGCCTTCGGCTTCCCCGACGAGGCAGCCTTCACCAAGTATCTGGTCAAGGAAATTGGCGTGGCCCCGGTCCCAGGCTCGAGCTTCTACAGCGACCCGCGTGACGGCGCCCAGCAAGTGCGCTTCGCTTTCTGCAAGCAACTCCACACCCTCGACGAAGCCGCCGGCCGCCTCGCCCGCCTCCGCAAAACCCGATGAACTTCACCGCGGCTTGCGGGCAAATGCCAGATCGGGACAGGCATCGCGATTTTGAACTCTCGTTCCGCAAAACGCCCTCAGGGTGATAGCCAAATAGTTGTGCCGAAGTGCCTCTTGCGCTAGGATTCACTGAACGGTAGGGCCCAGTTCCTACAGAGGTTGCCTATGCGCAGTCCGGGCATTGAAGCGAAAGTGCGCTGCCTGCGCTGTCGGCTGATCCAGTCCGATGAGATATGGACATTCGTATACGTCAAGCAGAAGCAGCTAAACGGCAATCACAATCACCCTGAGATGGGCGACCAGAATGTCTTTCTGGCGCTAAATGCAGACACCGAGTTTAGAAACTTACTAGTACCAGCATTCAAAGCCCGCCGTCAGAAGCAAGTTGGCAGCTGGGAATCTTCACTTCGAAGACATGGCAAAACCAGTGAAACAAAAGAGAACGAAGAAACCGGCAGACGCAGCAAGATTCTCCGAACTTGCCATTCTGCTTGCTGAACTCGGGCGGAATTTTTACGACCGGGGCTGGGCGCTGGGGACGAGCGGGAACTTCAGCGCGGTGATATGTCGAGAACCGCTGCGGCTGGCGATTACGTGGAGCGGGGTGGACAAAGGCAAACTAACCGCCGACCAAATTGTGCAAATCGACGCCAGAGGATCAACTATTGTGGGGTCGGGGCGACCGTCGGTCGAGGCAAAAGTCCATCTCGCGGTTGTGCGCGCACGGGGAGCTGGCGCGGTCTTGCATACCCATTCGGTTTGGAGCACCATACTCTCGGAGGCCTACGCGGGCAACAATGGCATTTCCCTGGAAGGCTACGAGATGCTGAAAGGTCTCGCGGGCGTTCAGACACACGAACATCGCGAGTGGCTGCCGATCCTCGAAAACTCTCAGGACTGGGTCGCGCAGGCCCGAGCAGTCGAAGAGACGTTGCAGCAGCATCCCCACGCGCACGGGTTTCTGCTGCGTCGACATGGCCTCTACACATGGGGACAAAATCTGGAAGAGGCGAAACGCCACGTGGAAATCCTCGAGTTCTTGTTAGAAGTACTGGGTCGCACGCACGGCGCCGCCAGACATAGTTCCAGGGCTGTCGGCTCCTGAGACAGACTTGGGGGCGTCGAGACTCTGGGGAGGGAAGGACGATGGCTATTGTCAGAATTCCCGATGAGAATCGAACCCTGCGAAATTCCAAAGCGATTGTGCACTATCTGGCCAGCGTGGGGATCGACTACGAGCGCTGGGAGCCGGCGCACCCGGTGGCGCCGGAGGCACCCGCAGAAGAAATCCTCGCCGCCTACGCCCCTGAAATCGAAAAGCTGAAGGCGTGCGGGGGCTACGTCACGGCTGACGTCATCGACGTCAAGCCGCACACCCCGGGACTGGAAGCCATGCTGGCCAAGTTCAATCGCGAGCATTGGCACGATGAGGACGAAGTGCGGTTCATCATCCATGGCCGCGGACTGTTTCACATCCACCCGCCTTCTGGGGCGGTGTTTGCCATCGAGGTGGAAGCCGGTGATTTAATTCGCGTACCGCGCGGGACTAGGCACTGGTTTGACCTCTGCGCCGAGCGCGAGATTCGCGCCATCCGGTTCTTCCAGGATCCGGCCGGCTGGACGCCGCATTACACCGACAGCGGAGTCGACCAGCGCTACCAGCCCGTCTGCCTCGGCCCTGCTTACCTCCCGCGGCAAACGGCTCTGAACTGATCTTGGTGGAGCCACTCACCCAGGCGTCTGCCCGCGCCCTCTTGCTCGACATCGAAGGCACGACCACACCGATCGAGTTCGTGTACCAGGTTCTGTTTCCTTACGCCCGCGCCCACGTCGAAGAATTTATTGAGCGGCATCACGCAAGCCCAGACGTCAGCGCCAACCTCGTCCAACTCCGTCACGAACACGACCGCGACGTTGCCGCGAAGCTCAACCCGCCCCCCTGGCACGAACACTCGTCTGCTGCCCGCCTGGAGTCCGCCGTAGCCTACGTGCACTGGCTGATGGACCGCGACCGCAAAGCCACCCCGCTGAAATCCCTCCAGGGGAAAATCTGGGAGGCCGGCTATCGCAGCGGCGCCTTGCGCAGCGAAGTCTACCCGGATGTCCCGCCCGCCTTCGCCCGCTGGCAGGCGCAGCAGAAAAGCATCGCGATCTTTTCTTCCGGCAGTGTCCTGGCGCAAAAACTGCTTTTCGTCCATACGACTGCCGGTGACCTGACCCGTTTCATTCGCGCCTATTTCGACACCAGCAGCGGAGCCAAAACCCAGGCCGAGAGCTATCGCCGGATTGCGATCATGCTGGCGCTGCCCCCGGAAGAAATCCTCTTTCTTTCCGATGTAACCCCTGAGCTCGATGCCGCCCGACTCGCTGGTATGCACATAGCGTTGTGCATCCGCACCGGGCCACCACATCCCCCTACACCCGCGTATCCAGTCATTCACACCTTCAATGAGATTTTCCCCTAGACGCTCCCCGAAGAGGGGCGAAGATGGCATCGGGGAAGAGCCAATACCGCTTCTACCCCGTAAATGGGCGCTTGGTGGCACTGCTGCGTTTTTGGCCAGCAGGAACTTGCTGTTGGCGCCATCTTGGGCAGCGCCTCCAGGCAAGTCAATGCAGGCACGGTCTGTACCAAACCACACCCTTTGGCACAGCGGAAACTGACTAGAGAGGGGTGTATCAAAGGGTTACCTTTGGCACGGCTGGTCGGAACCTGCTGCCTACTCCGGGAAGTTCATCCGCCGCAGCAGGTCCTGCAGGGGTCACTTTCTTGGGGTTTCCTTTGGTGTGCTTGGCGGGGATAGCTCTAGAGGAGACTCAGGGATGGGCCAAGTCTGTAACGACGACAGCTTTGGTTTTCTCCCATGGCATTTTGAATTCACGCCGCCTGAGCTCCTGCAGTGTTACGTAGCGAATCGATGCGATGACATTCTTTTCAACAGTAATAACGCGGAAACCTTGAAAAGCAGGTTCTAGCTTCTTTGGATCATTCTTGTCGAAGCGTTGAAGGCCTTGTGAACACAGGCTTCATTCAGGTATAAGAATGGTGGACTTTCAAAACAACTGAGTTGGTTTGCCCAAGAGGCACTATTATGCTCAAACGCTTGGCTTTAGTGGGGCTTCTGGGGCCTCTGCTGCTGGGGCTGGCGGCCGCTGCGCCGGAGATTCCTTCACCCGAGAAGTTCTTCGCGCGCCCGCTAGGAGAAGATCTTTATCTGGCCTCTTACCCGAAAATCGTTGAGTATTTCCATGCGCTTGATGCCGCGTCTGACCGTGTCACCGTCGAACTGGCTGGCCGGTCGACGCTGGGCAATGACATGTTGGTGGTAATTCTTACTTCTGAGGCCAACCAGCAGCAGCTCGACCATTACCGCACCATCGCCCAACAGCTGGCGAATCCTGACACGCTCACCGAAGAGCAGGCTCACGCGCTGATTGCCGAGGGGAAACCCATTGTTCTCGTCACCTGTACCATCCACTCCACGGAGGTGGGCTGTACTCAAATGGCCCCCGAGTTCGCCTACGAGGTCGCCACCACCACTGACCCGGGCATGCTGGCCTGGCTCGATGATGTCATCCTGCTGCTCATGCCCTCGATCAACCCAGACGGCCAAGTTATGGTGATCGACTGGTACGACAAATACCTTGGCACAGAGTATGAGGGTGGCCGGATGCCGTGGCTCTATCACCACTATGTTGGCCACGACAACAACCGCGACTACTACATGCTCACGCAGAAGGAGACTCAGGTGGTCAATGATGTCCTCTATCACCGGTGGTTCCCGCAGGTCTTCGTCGATATGCACCAGATGGGGAGCACTGGCCCGCGCATGTTCGTGCCACCGCAGACCGATCCGCTGGCGCCGGAGGTGCATTCGATGATCTTCCGCCTCGCCGACCTGCTGGGCACCGGGATGTCACTGCGGCTCGAGGAAGCCGGCAAGACTGGTGTGGGCCATGACATGATCTATGACAGCTACTGGCCGGGCGGCACCCGCAACACCGCCTGGTGGAAGAATGTCGTCGGCCTGCTGACTGAGGTGGCGAGCGCCCGCATCGCCACGCCCATCTACATCGAGCCTGGTGAACTCCGCGGCGGCCGCAAAGGTTTCCCCGAGTATAAACGGCGCTCGAATTTCCCTTCGCCGTGGGCCGGGGGCTGGTGGCGCCTGCGGGACGTCATGGACTACGAGCTCATCGCCCTTCGCAGCCTGCTCGAATCCTGCTCGCGCTACCGTCGCGACCTGCTGACCACGTTCTACCGGCTCAATCGCGAAGAAATTGAGCGGGGGGCGTCGGAGCCCCCCTACGGCTTCATCGTGCCACCCGAGCAGCACGACCCCGTGGCCGCCGCCCGGCTCGTCGCCTTGCTCCTGCGCCACGGCGTTCGAGTCCACCGAGCCCAGGCTTCCTTCTCGGTCGGCCACGCGCGCTACCCCGCCGGCTCCTACGTAATCCTTGCCTCACAACCCTACCGACCGTTCCTCCTCACCATGCTGCGCCCGCAGCGTTACCCGGAGGTGGTCCCTTACGTGGGCGGCCCCATCATCCCGCCTTACGACGTCACCTCATGGTCGCTGCCCATCTCGCTGGGGGTGGAGACGGTCGAAGTGGATATTCCCATTGAGGCCCAGCTCAGCCGCGTGGAGACTCCCGAGTGGCCGGGGGGTACAGTAGTACCAGGACCCGGTGGCTACCTCATACCCCACAGCGCTGACTCTGCCTTCCCAGCCCTCAATCGTCTGCTGAGGGAGAACAAGACTATCTATTGGCTCACGCAGGCACCCGAAGGCGGAGCTGTTGGTGATATTTATATCCCTCCTGGGGAGATTACTCCTGAGGCTCTCAGCCATCTCTCGCGCGAGGTTCACGTACCCATTCGTTCTCTGGCGCAGCCACCGAGTGGGGTTGCCTACCGGGTGCACGCCGTGCGCGTCGGTCTCTATAAACCCTGGGTGGCCAGCATGGACGAGGGGTGGACACGCTGGCTACTGGAACGCTATGAGTTTCCCTTTGTCAATCTCAGCAATCAACAAATCAAAGACGGCAGTTTCAAGAACGAGATTGACGTGCTCATCCTTCCCGATGTGCGACCTTCCATCCTCAAAGAAGGCAAGCCCTCGGGCGAGGAGGCGCGTTTCTTCGCTCCTTTGCCCCCGGAGTATGCGGGTGGCCTCGACGAGGAAGGCGGTCAGCAGCTCCAGCAGTGGGTGGAGCAGGGCGGCACCTTAGTGGCCCTTGATTCTGCCGCTGACTATGTCATCGAGTTACTGGCCTTGCCCGTGACCAATGTCCTAGAAAACGTCAGCCGTGAGCGCTTCTACTGCCCTGGCTCCATGCTCCGTCTTCTGGTGGACACCAGTCATCCGCTTGCCTATGGCTTGCGGGAGAAGGAGGCCGCGTATTTTTCCAACTCGCCTGCCTTTCAGACCGCTCTCCCGGACGCCCGCTTTGAGCGTCGCGTGGTCGCCGCCTATCCCGAACACGAGGAAGACATTCTCCTCAGCGGGTATTTGAAGGGAGCGGACTTGCTGGAACGCCGGGTGGCGGTGGTGGAGTTTAAGGTGGGGCAGGGCCACGTTGTGCTCATTGGCTTCCGCGCTCAACATCGTGCTCAAACCCACCGCACTTTCAAGCTCTTCTTCAATGCTCTGTATTTGCCAGGCTTGCAAGAGGAGCCCCTACCTGGAGAGAAACCCGAGGTGTCCTTGAATTTGCGGGACAAGTAGAGGTACCGGCAAGTACTAGTCTAGCTTTGCGTCCCAACTATGGGGGGGAAGAGGCTATGTGGAAAGTAAGACGTATCTTGGTCGCGACCATAACGCTGGCTGTGGGAGCCGCCATGGCCAACGGGTGGGTTTTTGGGTCCTCTGCTCAAAGGCCGGCCGAGGTGCAAGAAGTGGATGTGGTAATCCGGAACGGGCGCGTAATGGACCCGGAAACTGGCACGGACGCGATTCTGGCCGTGGCCGTTGACCAGGGTCGCATCGTGGCGTTGGGCTCGGCAGCTGAAAAACTCCGGGGTCGAAGGGAAATCGATGCGCGAAACCTAGTGGTGGCCCCCGGGTTCATTGACTTACTAGCGCGCTTGACCCCGGAGGAGGAAACTCAAAGCTTCAAGGTGATGGACGGGGTTACGGCCGTCTTCAACATGCACGGGGGGCCGGTAAACATCCCCGCTTATTTCGAAAGTTTCCAGGAAGTCGGCGCCAGCTATGTCCACTACGGGACGACCGTCGGCCACAACCCGCTGCGACGGGCCGTCGGGCTAGAGGACCGCCATGAGCCTGCTACCCCCGAACAGATTGAGCAGATGAAACGCTTAGCGGCACAGGCCATCCGCGACGGTGCGGTCGGTATCGGTTTTGGTATCAACTATGTGCCCGGAGCTAGCTACGAGGAGGTGCTGGCGCTGTTTGAAGTGGCTGCCGACCACGGCGTCCCGTGCCACCTGCATGTGCGCTACAAAGGCTCGGTTTTCCCCCAGACCATTGTGGCAGCACTGCAAGAAGTGATTACCGCAGCCGCGGTGACCGGCACTTCCGCCCAGGTGGTCCATCTGGGCTCCTCCAGCGTCGGGTCAATGGAGGTGGCGCTGGAAATGATTACCGGGGCGCGCCGTCATGGAATCGACATCGCAGCCGATGTGTATCCCTATCTGGCGAACTCCACCAATCTCGCCTCGGCCATCTACGATCCCGGCTGGCAAGAGCGCTTTGGGGGCATCACCTATAGTGACATCCAGTTAGTGGAAACCGGCGAGCGACTGACCCAGGAGACCTTCGAGAGGTACCGAAAAGAAGGAGCGCAGATCATCACCCACTTCATCCCAGAGGAAGAGGTTCTGGCGGCTTACCGCAACCCCTATGTGATGGTGGCAAGTGACGGAATCATCCGCAACGGCAAGGGCCACCCTCGCGGCGCCGGCACGTTTGCGCGCTTTTTGGGTTACTACGTGCGCGAGAAGAAGGTAGGTTCCTTGATGGAAGGCTTGCGCAAGATCACTTTGCTGCCTGCACAACGCTTGGAACAGGCTGCCCCGGCGATGAAACGCAAGGGCCGCCTGCAGGTTGGCGCTGACGCCGATCTCACCCTCTTCGACCCTAACACCATCATCGACCGCGCCACGTATGAGAATCCCGCCCAATATTCGGCGGGCATCCATTACGTGCTGGTGAATGGCGTCGTGGTGGTCGATCAAAGCAAGCTTGTCAACGTTCAACCGGGCCAACCGGTCAAGCACGAGTAAGAGTCGGCAAGCTGTCTTGGAGCCGGCCCATCAGCCGTTTCGCTTCTTAAGAGACAATTTGGGAATAGCTCTTTGCCTTTTCCCCTTGCCCCTCGGCCGGTAGAAAAAATAGCTTGACAGGGATATTCTACATAACTGTATACAATCCGCCATATTTGAACGAGATGCGGTTGCCCACTTTGCGGCACAAAACGCAGCTGGCGACGCGCTTTCTTAGCCGGCAACCGCTGTGCGAGCAAGTTCATAACGTCCTGCGGCGGATGATTGTGGAAGGTCAGCTCAAGCCGGGCGCCAAGATTTTGGAGGGACGGGTCGCGGCTATCTTGGGGGTCAGCCGCACCCCGGTGCGGGAAGCCTTACGACAGCTGGAGTCGGACGGACTGGTAGTCTCTCGGCCTGGTTACAGTACCCGTGTCACGACGCTGACCGTCGCCGACATAGAAGAGATCTACCCGCTCGTTGCTGTCCTGGAAGGATTGGCGGCCCGGCTGGCCACCCCGCGCTTGAGCAATGCAGACTTGGACTACATGCGCGAGTTGACCGACGCCTTGGCCTGCTACGCTCGCAGCGGCAAAATTCAGAAGTTAGTGCAGGCCGATACGCAATTTCACGCCATGTTGCACGAGCGTTCTCAGAATCGGCGTCTGCAACGGATCGTGCAAGAGCTTCGGGGTCAAGTGGAGCGTTTTGAATACGTTTTCTTTTCCTCGAAGCAGGCGGTACGGGCCTCCGTTAAGAGACATAAAAATTTGGTTCGCGTTCTCAAGCGGCGCGATGCGCTGGCAGCTCAGCGCTCTTTGGCGCGGCAGTGGGACTTGGGTCGGCGCGCCGTGGTAAGCATGGTTCGCGAAAAAAAGATGGCCCTGGAAAAACCCGAAGAGATTTCTCGCCCACTTCCAACGCCTATGAAGACTTTGACGGCTACTTTATGAAAATCTCTACTAAATTGAAGTCGAATGCCACCTAAGGGGGAGGGCATGAACATGAAAAGGATCGCACTCGCTGTGATTCTGATGGTGGGGCTGGCGGCAAGTCCCCTCTTTGCCCAAGTGGAGCTCAGCGGTCGAATAGAAGGGACAGTAAAGGACGAGGCGGGCGCTGTCGTCCCCCGGGCCAGCGTGACCGCCACCCATGTCGCTACCAATACCGTACACAAAGGCACTACCTCAGAGGTGGGCCGATTCATCATCCCCACAGTACGCCTGGGGCGGTACACCCTCGTGGTGGAAATGCCGGGCTTCCGCCGGGCGGTGGTCAATGATGTGATTGTGGAAGTCGGGGGAGCCACGGAAGTGCCCGTCACCTTGCAAGTGGGCGTGGTGGAAGAAGAGATCGTGGTCGAGGCTGTCCCCGCGCTCATTAACACGATGAACGCGGAACTGTCCACGGTAGTCGACGAACGACGAGTACTGGAACTGCCGCTCGATGGCCGCAACGCCATGGAACTCACCTTCCTGCAAGCGGGCACCTGGTACGAACTGAATCCCGTCGGAACGGGTGACAAATTGATTATCCACGGCCAGCGCAACCGCTCCCTCAACATCACCCTGGACGGGGTCGATACCCAGGACAACTTGAACCGCGCCGACTCGATTCAGGTCAATCAGCCCCTGGTGGCGCTACCGGCGGAGAACGTGCAGGAGTTCCGGGTTATCACCGGTCTGTCTTCGGCGGAGTTCGGCCGCGGGGGCGTACAGATCATTGCCGTCACCCGCTCGGGAACGAATGAGTTCCACGGCTCGCTTTTCTGGTTCCACCGCAACGACGTTTTCGGCGCCAATGACTTTTTCCAGAATCTCGCCGGGCAGCCAAAGTCTCCCCTCGTCCGCAACCAATTCGGCGGGCGCATCGGCGGCCCCATCTTCAAAGACAAGACCTTCTTTTTCTTCGGCTACCAGCAGACCCGGGAGTCGAGAGGTGTCCCCCGGCCCCGCTCTGTCTATACGGAGCCGGCGCGCCGGGGCATCTTTCGTTACCGGGACGGGGGCGTGATTCGCCAGGTCAATCTGTTCGACTTGTGCGCCTTCCTAAACTGCTATGGCGGGGCCTACGCCGCCATTGCCGCCAATCCCATCGATCCCTTCATCGCCGACACGGTCCTTGGGTCCATGCCAGCCTCGAACGTCCCGGGCGGCGATCTCCTGAACATCTCCGGCTTTCAGTTCAGCGCCCCTGTACGCACCTTCGAGCACCTGCCGAATTTCCGCATCGACCACAGGATCAGCGACAAGCACAGCTTCTATGCCACCTTTAACTATCTCGACCGCGAAATTCAGGGGGACGTCGTCAACGACCGCGAATCGCGCTTTCCCACCACCCGGCCCATGGCCAATCGCGTCACCCACTCCAAGAGCTTCAGTGTGGCCTTGATCTCAAGCCTTACGCCCACCTTCATCAACGAATTTCGCGTGGCGGCGTTGGTGCACGGGGAAAACACGTTCCAGGTCCAACACTCCTTTGACACCCCCTTCGTGCTCTCCACGAACATCAGGCACCCCACCAGCAGCAAGTACCTATGGGACGCCAACGACAACCTGGAATCGCGCGACAACGACACTTGGCACGTCCGCGACACCGTCAGCTGGGTGCGCGGCAGGCACACGATCAAGGCCGGTTTTGAGTTCCGCCACCGCTGGGTGCACACCTACGGCTTCGACCTGGTGAATCCCCAGGGGGACTTCGATCTCGACTTCGACGAGAACGACGCCGGCTTCGACCGAACCGATATTGCCGCCTTCATCGGTGGCGGCGCCGGACGCCCTTCCAGCACTGACCTTGACACCGCACTAGGACTCATCAACGACCTGACGGGGGCAATCGGCGAGTCCGAAGTCCGCTTCAACGTCACCTCGCTCGATTCCGGCTTCGTTCCTGGGGCTCCGGAGCGGCGCATCTTCCAGGGGCGCGAATTTGACGCCTTCATAAACGACACCTGGAACGTTACGCCCAATCTCACCCTCAATCTTGGCCTGCGGTGGGAATGGGCTGGCGTGCCCTATGAGACTCGGGGGGTCTCTTTGATCCCTGAAGGGGGCGAAGACGCCATCTTTGGCGTGTCCGGACGCGAGGGCCTCTTCAACCCCGGCGTTTTGGCGGGCACCCCTTGCCCCACCCTCAACCTGCCTACCAGCGATCCCGCCAGGGCCCCCACCAGAGACAACGCCCGCGCCTTGATTACTTCCTGCTCCATCCCCAACGTGCCCGGCGGCTCCACCAACGGCCTAAAGTTCTGGAATGATGACCTCAACAACTTCGGCCCCGTCGTCAGCCTGGCGTGGGACCCGTGGGGTGACGGCAGAACCTCCATTCGCGCCGGCTTCCGCATCAGTTACTTCCAGGACGCGTTTGCCATCGTAGAGGACAACGTCGACGACAACCAAGGGCTGAGACTGGAAATCGAGTGCGTCCCCCGCGATGGTGAGTGTGCCAACAACCCCCTCTTCATTCGCGACATCGCGACCCTCGGGCCGCCCATCCCGGCTACCCCAACCTTCGACCTCTCGTCCCCTGTGACCATCCTGAATAGCAGCACGCAGGGCGCCCGCATGTTCATCAACGACTTGGAGACTCCGTACTACATCGAGTGGACCCTGGGCATCCAGCGGGAAATTGGCCTCAACACCGCCTTAGAGGTCCGCTACGTGGGCAACCACGGCGTCAGACTCCGCCGGGTCCGCGATTTCAACGAAATCAACATCTTTGCCTTCGACCCCAATACCGGCCAGAGCTTCCTGCAGGCGTTCCTCATCGCCCAGCAAAACCTGGCCTGCAACCGCGCCAACGGTGCCGGCAGCCGGTTCGATACCCGGGCCTTCCCTTGCAGCATCGCCAACCCTTTGATGGACGTCTTGATTGCCGGACAGCCGAGCCGCTTGCGCAGCCGCTCCGGCCTGCGAAGGGCGCTGGATCGCAACGCCCCGGGCCAATTCGTCCACCGGCTGACTCAAAGAGAAACCTCCCGGGTCAATAACGTCGGGGGGACATCCCGCATCCGTGGCGGCAGTTGGTGGGGGGCGGTGCTGCGCGGCGACCTCCCGGTGAACTTCTTCATGGCCAATCCCTTCCTGGCCTCCTCGCTGGCGCTGACCGGCGACGGCACCTCCAGCTACCATGCGCTGGAGATCGAAGTCCGGCGGCGGTTCGGGGGAGGCTTCATGCTCCAGGGGAACTATACCTTCCAGAGGGCCCTGAGCGCCTTCGACGGCGATGACAACAACCTGTTCCAGTCGAGCCACCCGAGCAACATCCGCAACCGCAACTACACCAAGGGGGGATTTCATGCCCCGCCATATGTTCAAGGCCAACTGGCTGTATGAGTTGCCCTTCGGCCCGGGCAAGCCTTTCGCCCCTACGAATCCTTTTTGGAGCAGGCTGGTGGAAGGCTGGCAGACTGCCGGGATCATTAACTGGCGCAGCGGGCGGCCGTTCGGGATCTTCTCGGGCCGGGGCACTTTCCACCGCGACTCCCAATCGGATGCCAATACGGTCACCCTCACCCAGCCGGCCAATGTCCGTGACCTCGCCGGCCGGCGAAGCATCGGCGGGGGGGTGTTCTGGTTTGACCCCTGCCTGTCCCCCGAGACAGGTGCGGCCTGCACGGACCCGAATGCCATTGCCGGGCTCTTCGGGTTGCCGGCACCCGGCCAGCTGGGCACGTTGCGGCAGACCTCGTTTTTCGGTCCCCGGCGTTTTAAGGTGGACTTCAGCTTGATGAAGCGCACCTGGCTGACCGAAACTGTCAGCGTCGAGTTTCGCTGGGAGATCTTCAACCTCTTCAACAACACCAACTTCGACAACCCGGAACAGGAGATCTTCGACGATGACTTCGGCCAGATCGTAGAAACCATCGGCACCCCGCGGGAGATGCAGTTCGCCCTGAAAATCAATTTCTAAAGTCTCGGGGCTTACTCACAGCAATAGCCAGGGGGGACCAGGCTCAGAGGTTCCCCTTTATCCAGACCAGACGTATATCCCATGAATCGCTTCTTGACGGCGCGGTTTCTGCTTGTGGTTTCTTTGGTTTGTCTGTCAGCATTCTGTGCGGGGGGTGGTGATCCCACTACTTAAGGAAAGGACCACCAGACCGAAAACAACAGCACCAGCACTTTTGCGCGCCCAAATAGCCATCGCTACCCTCTCCAGGGTGTGTCATCCTAATATCCTACACCCCTGATAGATGACAGATCCAAGCGAGCAATGGTTCCAAGCCGTCCTTCTCTCTTGCACCACTTCGTGCTGGCAAACGGTCAGAGCGTTGGGAAAACGCTTGCACAATCTATTGGATTCCGCGACCTTTGCAGGGTGTATTTTCCTGTGTCATCCGTGTTCAAGGCCGCGTGGCGGCTGCTCGCCCGGCTGAACTCCCCTGGCTGACGGCCGGGCGCACGCCGCCTGCAAACAGATTGGCATGGTCGCCTTGCGCTACGAGTAGGCCTGTACTAAACCACATCTTTTGCTACAGGCAATAAGGGACAAAACTGGTCCCAAATGTTCCGCAAATAGTGTGCACAAAGTGGGCGGATGCTCTCAAATACTATGCAAACGAAGGGGGTCGGTGGATCAGCCGTAACTACCTGAGCCGATTTGACATCCCGCCACCTACCGCCACCTCCTGCCACCTCCTGCCACCTACCGCCCACCCGCACATACTGTGCATACCCACAGCTTGGTGTGGATGTGCACACTTCTTTAGAGTTTTGCACATTAGATGAGAGCATTTTAGGCTCGCCGGAACTAAGTCCGTCCTCTTCTCCCAGCTAGGTATTGGCGGTAGTCGGTTAGAGCAGCCTCAGTAGCTCCATTCAGAATAGTGATTGAATGTACACGTGCCTAAGTCTAGCAACGGAACTAGTCTGGGATGGAAGGTACAGCAAGGATGGGAAGGGGCAGGGGCCGGTGCGCATTGCCCTGCCGTTTCAAACCATTGAGACGGTGAATGAAAGCGCGCAGGAGCGCCAGCGAAGCCTAGAGCTTTCCTCGGTTGGCCGCGAGCCCGAAGTGGCCGGGCTGCTGTTTCACGACCTCAGGTGCACGGCCCATGCCTAGGAGACGCGAAAAGCTATCGCCGAGGCCCATTAGCGCAGGGTCCGTGCGGGGTCTTCCGTATGCGCCTGATCTTCGGGGCCTGACTTGTCCCTTCCTAGCTGCATCAAAGGGTACTTTTGTTACACGGGGGGTTGGAGCTTCGCCTACGCCGGGAAGTTCATGCGGCGCAGGAGGTCTTGGAAGCGGGGATCGGAGGGTAAGCACCCTGCTGCGCCGCATGAACTTCCCGGCGTAGGGCCGGCTTCCAGGGAAATCTCGCAAAACTCCATCAGTCTAAAGTAGTCACCCCAGGAATCCTTGAAAACAGCCCCTTTGCAGTATTTCTGAGTGGCATAGACCCCTTGCCGGGGCTCTCTCGGTATACCCCTGCCCGCGTTCCCTCGTTGTAGGGCCCGCTGA
The DNA here is from genome assembly GCA_027717655.1 of Acidobacteriia bacterium AH_259_A11_L15. GTDB lineage: Bacteria > Acidobacteriota > Terriglobia > Acidiferrales > 2-02-FULL-67-57 > 2-02-FULL-67-57. The sequence goes on along the minus strand of JALLOH010000031.1, from coordinate 6,149 downwards.
GGGTCTAAGTAGTGGAGTTTTGGCGGGAGCCCAGAGTCGAATTGCGCCCGGCAGCTAAGAGGCGCACTGGAGCTTCAAGGTGACGATTTCGAAGGGGCCGACATCGAGCTCGAGTTGGCCTTTCTTGAGGGGCAGATCCGATTCGTCCTTTTCGAGCAGGCTGGCGGTGCGGACGGCTTTGACCTGCGGGGGCAAGCGCAAACGGGCGCGGCATTTTTCGCCTTTGGTCTCGAAGAAGCGCAGGACGAGGGAGTCGTCTCTTTCCGCTTTCTTCAGGCAAGAGACGACCAGATTGTCCGGCTCCAAGGCCAGGCCCTGGAGTTCGTTTTCGGCGGGCTTCTGATCGAGCTGGAAGGCGAGCAGGGGATGGCTGAACTCGGCCACCCGGCGGTGGATGCCGGCTTCGCGCCAGTCTCCCGCATAGGGGTATAGCGAGTAGGTGAAGGCGTGGCGGCCGAGCTGCATGGCGCCGGGGGTGGGAATGAGGGGCCCGCTGACCCCGTCGGCCGAGAGCACCGACACGCTGCGCAGCAGGGTGTAGTGGACCCAGCCGGCCTTGATCTCGTTGATGGGAACGCCGCTGCTGAGGAAGGCCAGCCCGCGCTGGTTTTCCTCCGCCGTGACCAGCGTGAGCGAAGGCACCTTGACGCCTTCCTCCAGGGTGCGCTCCCGGGGGAGCGCAATCATGCCGTACTGGGTCTGGCGGACGTAGTCGGGGGCCACCATGCAGGTATCGAAGTGCAGGCGGACGCGCACGTGGGACTGCTCGGTGTTGAAAGTGGTGAACAGGTCGATGCGGGGGGGAGTCTTGATAGACGGTGACCTGCTTGCAGATGTCCATGGTCTTGTGGCGGTAGAGGTGGGTGCCGAACTTCTCGGTCAGGTAGTAGGGCCAGCGCAGGCAGTAGAACTCGCTGCGGTAGGTGATGGTGGTGCGGAGCGGGCTCTGCCGGACGGTCGTCTCCCCGGGCTTGAAGGCGGCGAACTTCATGCCGCCGCCCCCCTCGGCCCCGATGGGTTGCTTCAAGTGGCTCTGGTGGAAGTAGAGGTCGCCGACCTCCTCGTCGATGACCAGTTCGTTGCCTTCGACGAGCTTACTTCCGTCGAGGCCAAAGACGCGGAAGATGCCGGTCTGCGGGTCGACCTCCAGGCGGAAGAACGGGGTCGTCACCTGGTTGTCGCGCACCCGGATTTCCGTGGGGAAGTCTTTGGACTTGGGGACGACCTGGTAGACGCGGTAGCCGAGCGCGGGCGCGGTGGCAAAGAACCCGAGCTTGCAGTGGGTCAGCCGGCCGTGAGCGTCGCGCGCCGGGTCGATGACTTCCGTGGGCAGTTCCCGCCCGTTGAAGCTCACCGCCAGTTCGTGGGCGAACCCCGCCGCGAACTGGACTTCGGCTTCGACCCAGTCGGTAACTTCCCAGTTGTTGGTGTTGACAACGATGATCTCGCGCCCCTGGGATTTTTCCTTGGCCCGGGCCAGATGATGCACGGAGTCGTGGGTGAGGGCCCGGGTCTCCAGTTTGATGTCGTTGATGTACCCCCAGGCTTCTTCGTAAATCTGGTCGATGCCGGTGCCGGGCGAGACGTCGTGGTGGGCCAGGAACAGTTGCTTCTTCCAGAGCTCGGTCATGGACTCGGCCGGGTACGGCTTCCCATACAAGCAGGCGAGACCGGCCAGTTTTTCCGCCAGCAGCAGGTTCCCCTCCGCCCCTTTGATGGCCAGCTTCAGGCGGATGCGACTGGAGACGGCGTCCGGAAAGATGTTCTCCAGGTCGGCGCTGTAGAGCTCGCCGCGGTAGGTGGTCAGGTTCTTCTTTTCTTTGTCGAAGGACTGGAAAAATTCCTGCGGGGTGGCGACTACCATCTTGGAGTCGCTGTGCTCGCGGTTCCATTGTTTGACCCGGTCGGGGGTGTCTTCCTGCGGAGGGACGCCCCCGCTGCCGCAGGGCAGCAGGATATGGGAGGTGGTGGCCAGGGAGGCCAGGTGCTGGACCGTCTCATCCCACTTGTCCAGCTCCAGCCCGGCGCGGTAGCCCAGAGGCAACCAGTGAGCGACGATCTTGGAGCCGTCCAGGCCTTCCCAGAGGAACTCGCTGACCCGGTAGCCGATGCTGCGCGGCAGGCCGCGGCGGAAGACCAGCCACCGGAAGCCGCACTTGCGGTAGATTTGCGGCAACTGGGCGTTCAGGCCGAAGCCGTCGGCCGCCCAGGCCACCGGAATCTCGACGCCCAGCTTGGCCTCGGCGTAGAGGTTGCCGAAGAGGAACTCCCGCACCAGCACTTCCCCGGCCGGCGTCATAGGGTCGGCCATCACGTATTGGCCGTCAACCAGTTCCACTTTCTCGGCCCGGATGGCTTCCCGGAGCTCGGCGAAGAACTGCGGGTCGGTCTGTTCGATCTGCTCGATGGGATAGGTCTGCTCGATCAGGAACTTGAAGCCGCACTCCCGGATCATCTCCATGGCCTTCTTCAGGATGAAGGTATTGATGTAAAGGTAGTCCTCGCGCTCGAAGGCCCAGACCACGTCGTAGTGGGTGTGCGGCACCAGGTAGATGGTTTTCATCGTCCCTTGCTCACTCCTGTGGGCTGGAGCTTCCAGCGGTGTTCCAGGGTCTCCAGGGCGGCGGTCAGCTCCGCCACCTCCTCCGCCACTAGGCGCGCCGGTTCATTGTTGTCGTTGGATGGCTTGCCCAGCAGCTCCTCCACGCGGGCGTGGTTCTTTTCTTCCACCGGGTCAAAGACCTGGCGCAACTCCCGCTGGCGCGGAAGCGGGTTCTGGCGGACTTCCTCCAGCAGCCGCTGGCAGCGCCACCACAAAGAGTTTTCGCTGAACTGGTCTTTGGGGGCCTGCCGCGGCGGCCGCACGGTCATCCCGACGGTGCCGGCGTTGGTGACGAAGGCCGGGATTTCCCCGCCCAGGAAGTAGGCGGCGTAGACGCTGGTGCAGGGCGGCTGGTAGGCCAGCCAGAAGGGCGGCGGGGCGGGGTTGTGCGGGTCGAGTTCCACCACCACCGAGGTGGCCGTGTTCCCCCACGTGAACCCGGCCGGCGAGTCGTGCATGCACAGGGTCATGAAGTCGGGCAGGTAGGGATGGAACTGAGGCCCTTGGAGGAAGGTGTCCTCGTAGTGGTCGCGGAGGATTTGCATCATGGCAGAGACCGTGAGCGCACCGCGATGGCGCTCCAGCAACTGCCGGGAACGCATCCAGCGGAGGTGGGAGACCTGGCGGGAGTAGTGCTCGTGGTCGGCGTAGACCCGGGCCCAGTCGAGCCCGCTAGCGTCGCCGCTCCACCAGCTGTTCTGCCGGGCAAACGCGGCCAGGTCGGGGCTGGCTTTCGTCCAGCGGGCGCGGATGGAGAGTTGGTTGGAGATGGCGCGCGTGCCGCGGGTGATGCGTTCGGCCACCCAGCGGCGGCCAGAAGTCTCCAGCACCCAGGCCTCCCGGCGGTCGGCGAGCAGGAAGGAGTTGTCGTAGGCGCCGGCGGCGTGGTCGCGGCCCTGCACGGCCGAGCCCCATTGGCCGTACCGCTCGAGCAGGGCGATGATGACCTCGACCGCTTGCTCGGCAGTTTCCCCGCGCTCCAGGGCGAAGCGCAGCAGGTCCATCCCGGTCAGCCCAGGTTTTTCTTGCTTGGCGGCCCGGCGCAGCCCGCCAGTGAAGACGGCGGCGTTGCCGCCCACCACGCCGGCTTCGTTCATTCCGGTCTCGTAGCCCCAGCACCAATAGGGGCGGCAACCGAAGGTGGCCAGGACGTGCTCGACCTCGGGGACGGTAACGTAGGAGCAGTGGACCTGGCTACCGGGGGCGCGGCGGCCGCCGGGAGAGTAGTGGAGCGGCTGGCACTCGCCCGCGGGGCGGTCGCTGTTCTTGCCGAAGACGACCTTGCCGTTCCCGGTCGCGTCCGGCAGGGCCACCAGCACGTCGCACATAGCCGCCTCCCTGGGGCGGAAGACAACCGCGCGGGCGAAACCCTCGGCGGGGGAAGTGTCGCAGCAGCCGTAACGGCCGGGACTCACCCGTCCTCTATCTCTAACAAATCGAGGCGGCGTTGACAACCACGGGAAATCGCGCCTTGCAATCTTGGGCTTGGACGGTATCCTGCTCGGACGTTATGTCGGTGCTCAAGCTCTTGCCCGAGTTTCACGCCCGACCCTGGGGGCGGCGCGACCTTTCGCCGCTCTACGAGCCGCCCCGGGAGACGCCAGACCCGATCGGAGAAGTGTGGCTCACCAGTTTGAGCTGCCGCTTGCTCGCGGCCGACGCCCGCGAGACGCTGGGGGAACGCTGGGCGCGGATGGCGCCGGAGAAACGCGGGCGCGCCGCCGCGGGCCCGTGAAGAACCTTGGGTGACACGCAAACGCCATTCAACCGCCGCGCTTGAGCACCCAGGACAAATATCATGAAGTGAAACGAAGATAAAGGGCGAGTCTTAGAAAAGAGCTTCGGGATGTCCACCAGCCGATATTCCAGCCTGTTATACTCAGTCCAATCTCTACGCGCAGGAAGGGCGAACCGATGTCTAAGGTTTATGAGTATGACGCGATAATCATCGGCACAGGGCAGTCCGGGCCATCCCTGGCAGGTAGGTTGGCCGGAGCAGGGATGAAAGTGGCCATCCTCGAACGCAAGTTGTTCGGCGGCACCTGTGTCAACACCGGCTGCATCCCCACCAAAACCTTGGTGGCCAGCGCCCGCGCTGCCTACATGGCGCGGCGTGGTGCCGACTTCGGGGTGATGATTAACGGCCCCATCGCCGTGGACATGAAGAAAGTCAAGGCGCGCAAGGACGGTGTAGTGCAGAAATCCAACAAAGGCGTGGAAAACTGGCTTAAGACCATGGAGAACGGCACAGTTTACGAGGGCCACGCGCGTTTCGAGGGTCCCCACACCGTCCGCGTAGGTGAGGAGCTGCTGGAAGCGGACAAGATCTTCATCAACGTGGGGGCGCGAGCCTTCATTCCGCCTATGCCCGGGCTCGACAGCGTGGATTACCTCACCAACTCCAGCATGATGGCGGTGGACTTCCTCCCGGAGCACTTGATCATCATCGGCGGAAGCTACGTTGGCCTGGAGTTCGGTCAGATGTATCGACGCTTCGGCAGCCAAGTAACGATCATCGAGATGGGTCCGCGATTGATCCAGCGCGAAGACGAAGAGGTCTCCGATGTGATCAAGGAGATTCTCGAGAATGAGGGTGTCAACATCCGCCTCAACGCCAAGTGTATCAGTGCAGAACAACGCGGCAATAAGGTGGTGGCGAAGCTGGATTGCGAGAGCGGCGCAAGGGAGGCGGTCGGCTCGCATCTACTGCTTGCCGTTGGGCGTCGTCCCAACACGGATGACCTGGGGCTAGACAAGGCAGGCATTGAGGTGGACCAAAAGGGCTACATCGCTGTGGACGACCAACTTCGCACCACTGTGCCCGGCGTCTGGGCACTCGGGGATTGCAACGGGAAGGGGGCCTTTACTCACACCTCATACAATGACTACGAGATCGTGGCCGCCAATCTGCTGGACAATGACCCGCGCCGCGTGAGCGACCGCATTCTCGCCTACTGCCTGTACATCGACCCGCCGCTGGGACGAGTCGGGATGACGGAAGCACAGGTACGGAAGTCCGGCAGGAAGGCGCTCGTGGCCAAGAGGCCGATGACCCGCGTTAGCCGTGCCGTGGAGAAAAGCGAAACTCAGGGTTTCATGAGTATCTTGGTGGACGCTGAATCCAAAGAGATCCTGGGTGCGGCGATCCTAGGAGTCGGTGGCGACGAGATCATCCATTCCATCCTGGATATCATGTACGCCAAAGCGCCCTACACGGTGATCCAGCGGGCCATGCACATTCACCCCACCGTGTCGGAGTTGATCCCCACGATGCTGGGTGACCTCAAGCCACTGGGATGAAGCAGGCCTAAGCTCGCCATGCGCATCGCTTTTTCATCCAACAAACGGGCTTGCTCCCGATTCACCTCGAAGGGAGGACGACCGAAGGTGTCCAGAAGGCAATGCCTGGCCGTCCTTAGCCTCACTTTGTTCCTGGTTGCAGTCCCGCTGGCGGTGCTGGCTCAAGAACCTTCGGACTCTCCTGATCGACCTCGCGGCGGCCTCTTCAGCGAGGAAGGGCCCAGCGGGCAGCCGCTCTCGCTGGGCT
>JALLOH010000319.1 GCA_027717655.1 Acidobacteriia bacterium AH_259_A11_L15 | reverse complement strand
ATCCGGAAGGTTGAAGGTGGCCAGGCCCGAGCCCGCCTTGGCCAGCAGACTGTCGGCGTGGCCGTGGTAGCCGCCTTCGAACTTGACGATGACCTTCCGGCCCGTGGCGCCCCGGGCCAGGCGAATCGCCGACATGGTCGCTTCGGTGCCCGAGTTCACCAAGCGGATTTTTTCGATGGAGGGAAACGCCGCGCAGATCTCTTCTGCCAGTTCGACCTCATGCGGAGTCGTGGCGCCGAAGCTCGTCCCGCGGCGCGCGGCTTCTTCCACCGCTTGGACGATTTCCGGGTGCGCGTGCCCCAGGATGAGCGGCCCCCAGGAGCCGACGTAGTCGATATAGGCCTGGCCGTCGACGTCGCAGAGCTGCGCGCCGCGCCCGTGGCTGATGATGGGTGGCTGACCGCCGACCGCGCGGAACGCCCGCACGGGCGAGTTCACCCCGCCGGGCAGCCGCCGCTCGGCCCGCTCCCGCCAGTCCTGGGATTTCTTGCCCATCAGTCGGTTCGAGGCGCGGCCCAGAGCGTCCCCAGCAGGCGCCACGTCAGCCCGCGGTAGCCCTGCGAGCCGGCAAACAGGTCGTTGGTGAGCCGGCGGAAGCGCGCGGAGCGCCCGAGCGCCTGGACCATGCGCGTGGGGGTGCTCTGGCC
>JALLOH010000318.1 GCA_027717655.1 Acidobacteriia bacterium AH_259_A11_L15 | reverse complement strand
GTGAACTTTCTGAGCAATCGCCGGACAAAGCGGCCCGCCCGCACGTATGGGTGCGCTTCCAGGCGGGCAAGTCTCCGCTGGTAGTGCTGGAGGGCCTCCTGGCAGGAGCGGAGTTGCGCCGGCAGGAGCAGGGACTCGTCCAGCTTCCCCAACCCCTCGGCCACGGCTTGATTCTCTGGCCGGCTGAACAACACCCAAGTTTGTTGTCGGGGGTGGTACCAGGAGATGCGGGTGCACCGCAGGCCGGATTCCGCCGCCGTGGCCTCCATCCAGGCCAGGCGATAGGGGGCCGCGGGGATCCATGCCCGGCCTTCATAGTCCTTTTCGCCTTCCACGAAGGTGGCGGCGAACGCAGACGAAGGCTTCATGCACTTGCGGGCTTCCCCCAGGCAGCGACGAATCTCGTTCGGGGGAGCGTGGGAGAAGACCGACTGGGCCAGCAGGAAGTCAAGCTGCTGGCCGAACACGGTGCAGGTGAAGTTCCGGTCGTGGCTGAAGTGCGGGCGTTTCCGCTGGATAATCTCCTGGCCCAGCTCTTTCTCGATGCCCTGTTGGATTAGCCAGACATTGGGCTCGAGGCCGAAATAGTGCCCGGGTTGCAGGTAGACGATGAAGAGTCGCCCGCCGCGCAGCGAGCCGCAACCAATG
>JALLOH010000317.1 GCA_027717655.1 Acidobacteriia bacterium AH_259_A11_L15 | reverse complement strand
GTCAATCACTTCTTGGGAGAGTCCCAGGCCGAACCGGATGCGCAGCTCCTGCCCCAGCGGGTCGAGCAAGTGGACGGCGAAGGTGTCGTAATCAACGTATCGCTTGATCCGCTCGGCTACCTGATGCAGGACTTCACTGAGGTCGAGACTGGAGTTCAGCCCCTCGGCCACCTGCATCAGGCAACTGAAGAGGTCGGCTTCGCTCTTCGGTTGGGCACAGGGGTCCGCGGCCTGGCCTGGCGCCGCTTCACCCGGCGCGAGAGCTGCTTGCGCCGGTCCGGCGGCAGCGGCCAAATTGTCTCGCAAGGCTTCGTCCATCTTCCTACACCACGCCCACTATACCTTAGTTGGACGTTGAGCCGGGCGAAAGGTTGTCTGGAGCCGGCCGCCCTACTCCGATTTGCAGTAGACGGCGGTCAGGGTCTGGAAGTGGTGGCCCATGATGGCCAGGGTGATGGCGATGTCGAAGGCATGCCGGTAGCGGGTGGCCGCCTGCAAGAAGAATTTCCAGTAGCTGCTGCGGGCCTCGCCTAGCAGGCCCTGCTGGACGATGGAGCGCCCCAGAGCCAGGTAGTCGGAGAGCGACCGCCGCCGGTGGTGCGTGGGGTGGTAGTGGGCCAGGAAGCGCCGCACCCGCTCGTAATACTCG
>JALLOH010000316.1 GCA_027717655.1 Acidobacteriia bacterium AH_259_A11_L15 | reverse complement strand
GGCGTGGTGGCGGTGCTTATTGGCGAGGACGTGCGCGGCGTGCTGGGCACCGTGCCCACGGCGGCCGCTCTGCCCGACCTGAAAGTCCCGCCGCACTACCCGCTGGCGCTGGAGGAGGTGAACTACGTGGGCGAGCCGGTGGCGGTGGTGGTGGCCGACGACACCTACCGGGCCCGTGACGCCGTGGACTTGAAGAGGAGCACCCCGGCATCGAGTCCCACCGGCAGGGTCACCCAGACAGCCATCCCGCCTTCCGGCCGCCCCCAGGTGACCTCGTCGGGGAAATGCGCCCCCAGAGCCGCCTCCAGGCGCTGCAAACGAGTGCGGTAGAGCGCGCGGGCTCGCTTGACCATGCGCGCCAGCAGGCCGCGGCGACCGAATTCGGCCAGGGCGGCCTGGGCGAGCTGGTCGGTGTGCAGGTCGGTGGCCTGCTTGGCGATGCGCAGGCGCTCGATGACCGGCTCGTGCCCCACCACCCAGCCGACGCGGAGCCCGGGGAAGCAGACCTTGGAAAAACTGTTCAGGTGCAGCACCAGCCCGGCGGTGTCCAAGGCTTTCAGCGAGGGCAACTCGCGCCCGCGCAGGCGCAGGGCGCCGTAGATGTTGTCTTCGACCACGGGCAATTGATGCAAGCGAGCCAGCTCCAGAAGG
>JALLOH010000315.1 GCA_027717655.1 Acidobacteriia bacterium AH_259_A11_L15 | reverse complement strand
GACGGTTTCGTACTCGCGGTAGAGAGCGCCCGGTTTAGGCGGTAGGGCCATAGCGGCCATCCGTCAGCGGGCGGGCGCCGGAAGGTATTCCTTGAGTTCTTCTTCGAGCTGCGCCGGGGTCAGCTGCGCGCCGTCGTTCAGGCGGCGGAGGAAGTCAACGATGATGGCTTTGGCCTCGTGCTTGCGCCAGTTCCTGAGGAAGCCGTCGTAGAAGTGCTCGCCGTCCAGGGCGCGGTTGATTTCCCACTCTTTGTTGTGCTCCCCGAGCTCGGTGAAGTAGACGACGTGGTACTTCCCGGTGTAGCGGGCGTCGCGGTAAATCTCGAACATCACCTTGTCGGCTTCAAGCACGGTGCGTCACTCCCGGTGGCTGACCGCTACGATAGCAAACCTCCCCCCACGGGTCAATCGGGAGGAGGGTATCAATGGCAGGTTTGAGATTCCAGAAGGCTAGTCGTCGCCGGCGGCGGCGTGGAGGTCGGCCGGGGGCGGATTGTCCGCCATCGGCACGATGCTGGTCAGCTCTTCTTCGGTGACGCTCTCGCCGCGCGCCAGGCGGGTTTCGACCTCCCGGCGGAGCTGGGCTTCGAGGACAGCCATTTGTTCATCGATCTCCCGGCGCTTTTGCTTCTCTCGCACCAGGTCTTCGCGGT
>JALLOH010000314.1 GCA_027717655.1 Acidobacteriia bacterium AH_259_A11_L15 | reverse complement strand
CGCTCCAACTGCTGCTCGGTGAAGGTGGCGCCTTCGCCGCTGGCCTGGACTTCGACCAGACGGCCGCTGCCGGTGCCGACCACGTTCATATCCACTTCGGCGCGGGAATCTTCTTGGTAGGTGAGGTCGAGCAAGGGGGTGCCTTCCACCAGGCCGACGCTGGTGGCGGCGACCGAGTCAGTCAGGGGCAGGGTGCGCAGGATGTGCATCTCGACCAGGCGTTGGCAAGCCAGGGCCAGGGCCACATAGGCGCCGGTGATGGCGGCGGTGCGGGTGCCGCCGTCGGCCTGGATGACGTCGCAGTCCAACCAGAGGGTGCGCTCGCCCAGGGCGTCGAGGCGCGCAATGGCCCGCAGGGAGCGCCCGATCAGGCGCTGGATTTCCTGGGAGCGGCCGGCCACGCGCCCGCGGCTGATCTCGCGCGGGGTGCGCTGGAGGGTGGCGCGGGGCAGCATGGCGTATTCGCCGGTGATCCAGCCCTTGCCGGTGCCTTTCTGGAAGCTGGGCACGCCCTCTTCCACCGAGGCGGTGCAGATGACGCGGGTCGAGCCCACTTCGATCAGCACACTGCCTTCGGCGGTGGGGATGAAGTTGGGCGTCAGCTTGACGGGGCGAAGCTGGTCGGTGGCGAAGCGTTTCGGCTCCAGGTGGCAGAG
>JALLOH010000313.1 GCA_027717655.1 Acidobacteriia bacterium AH_259_A11_L15 | reverse complement strand
CCCACATCTCTTCCAGCCGCTGGTACATCCGGCTCCAAGTCAATCCCACCCCGCGGGCGAAATAGAGCCGGCAGCCCGAGCGCTTCAACCGCCGCGCCAGGGCCACGTCCTCCAGGATTTCCCCTTTCACCGCCACGTGCCCGCCCACCGCCTCGTAGGCGAGGCGCGAAACCAGCAGCCACTCTCCGTTGGCCGCCGCCAGCGGATCCTGCGGGTCGCTCACCCGCTCGTAGGGGTACTCGCTGGCCAGCCGGCAATAGACGAACGGAATCGTCGCCCGCTCCCACCAGGTGTGCAACTGCTGGTCAGGGGAATAGGACACCATGGCGGCGCCCGTCTTCCGAGCCACGGCCAGGCCCGTCTCCACTGCGTTCGGCGCGTGCCGCACGTCGGCGTCCGTAAACAGCAGCCACGGCGCCCGCGCCTCCGCCACCCCGTAGACCACGGCGTGGTTCTTTCCCGTCCAGCCTTCAGGGGGCTCCGGCGGCTCGATCACCCGCAACTGCGGGATGCACTGGCACAGTTCGGCCAGGAGCGCGCCGGTGCGGTCGGTGGAGCCATCGTTCACCACGATGATTTCCACCGGCACTGTCTGCGCCGCCAGCGACTCCACGGCCGCCGCAATGTTGGCTTCCTCGTTGCGCGCGGGTACAATGG
>JALLOH010000312.1 GCA_027717655.1 Acidobacteriia bacterium AH_259_A11_L15 | reverse complement strand
AACCCGCAGACGAACGCCCAGGGCACGGGCGGGGACATACATCCCCGGGTGGTGAAGATCTTCCGCCGCTATGGTTTCAAGTGGGGCGGGGATTGGTCGGGGCGGAGCAAGGACCCGATGCACTTCCAGTTCTACACGGGATACTAGAGCCGAGTGGAGGCTGCCCGCCCGACGCGGTGAGGGAACCAGGAGGAAGAAATGCCTGAGATCCAGTTGCTGATTTTCAGCCAACGGGGGCGGGGTTTGACCGACGCCGTGGACGACTGGGAGGTGAGAGGCACGCACTTTGTTCATCCCGCGGACATAGACCCCATCCCGGGGGGACTGCTATTCAACCTGGTTCGTGGCCGGTATACGTGCAAGCTGTCCGTTGAGGGATTCAAGAGTTGGTTCCAGTTAGCGCTGGTAGCCGAGAGAGCTAAGACGGTGCGGGCGACGGCCCGGCATCGCTGCACGCTGCTGCCGAGGTATGCGCGGCTCGACCGAGAGCAGAAGCGGCTGCTGCGGTCGTTCGCCAGGGCAGGCGGGAATGGTTGTCCCACCGGGAAAAGTACCGCGTACGCAGAGCAGGGTAGCAGTAAAAAGAAAGAACTCCGGAGGAAACTCGGGGCTGACGCCTAGAGAGAATCTTCGACTCGGCTCCTGTACCACTGGGGTG
>JALLOH010000311.1 GCA_027717655.1 Acidobacteriia bacterium AH_259_A11_L15 | reverse complement strand
CTCCTGCGCGTGCGCGGTCATCACCACCTGGACGTCCAGCCCTTCCTGCTGGAGCTGGCGGACCAGCTCGGCTGCCTTGTAGGCGGCGATGCAGCCGCTCACGCCCAGAACGACTTTCATGGCTCCCGCTCGCTACTTGGCCCGCTTCCCCTTCTTCTTGGCCTTGGCCTGCTCGGCTTCCTCGTCCGCCCCCGGAAGCACGTAGGGCACGACGCCCGCCAGCACCTCCTCCACCGCCATCAAGGTGGATTTGCGGGCCGTGGTCGGAACCAGCGGTCGGGCTCCGGCCTGGAGCTGCCGGGCCCGCTTGGCCGCCGCCAACACGAAGGTGAACTTGCTGTCGATCCTGTCCACTGAGCTCATGAGGTTTGCGCCTCGAACCTCTCTAGGATAGCAGAAACTTGCTCCTGTGTGGCTTCCTTCCGGGCCGCCGCCGCTCGCCGCTCAGCCTCCCGGGCCTCGGCCGACTCCGGGGAGAGTCCCGCGCGGCGGTTGCGCTCGGCCAGCACGATGGCCCGCAGCTGCTCGCAGGTCTCTTCCAGCACGCGGTTGACGACCAGATAGTCGTAAATCTCGTACTGCGCGATCTCCTGCCGCGCGTGTTCCAAGCGCCGACGCACCATCTCCGGGGTATCCAGCCCGCGGGCCCGCAGCCGCTCCT
>JALLOH010000310.1 GCA_027717655.1 Acidobacteriia bacterium AH_259_A11_L15 | reverse complement strand
ATTCCATAGGATCGTCGACCTCTATTGTCCGTGGCCATGAGCGCATCCAGCGAGATGACGCGGCCAGATTCAAACGCTATACCTTTGCTGACCCCCGGAGTAGTTTCAACGAGGAAATCCGGCTGGAATGCTTCGACCAAGCCATTGATTAGATTCTTGGCAGATGGAGTGGCGAGGTACTTCTCTCGATATCGTACGGGCGTCCTCTTGAAAGCAGGGATGATGTAGTTGTAAGCGCCACCCCAAAGGCACGTGTTTGCTTGCAGCACTCTCCTTAGGATGTTGCCCGCCTTTGGATCAACGACAAACCCAAATCTAAGCGGACGTACGCGTATGCTGGCTAGCTCTGTTGCCATGGGTGAGTCGTTGAGCTTTTGAATCCCCGCATTCCAATTATAGGCGGTTTGCGGAAACCGTGAGCAAAAGGGTACCAGAATTCCCGCTGTAACTTGCTGATTTTATAGACACGCCTGACCTAGTTCAAAACTGTTCAAAACCACATCGTTTGGGAACGCCGGGTGGCCGCTCGCAGCCTACTCACCCCACATGGACGATGTGCACAAGGCAAACGCAAGGGGAGACAGAGGCGCGGCCTACCTCTCATGCAGCGTTAATAAGAGTAAGGCTGTGCTCTCGTCCCAGTTCAGCGCGGGTAAGTGCAC
>JALLOH010000030.1 GCA_027717655.1 Acidobacteriia bacterium AH_259_A11_L15 | reverse complement strand
CGGGGCCGCTGCCCCGGTAAGGACGGCCGAGTGATCTTCCCCGAGAGCGCCGAAAAGCTGCTGGAAGCCTTCGACCAGATTGCGGCGGAGCTGCGCAGCCAGTACAGCCTGGGCTATTCGCCCACGAACCGCCGGCGGGACGGGAAGTTCCGCAAGATCGAGGTCCGGGTAAAGAAGAAGGGTCTGCGGGTGCAGGCGCGCCGGGGCTACTACGGGCCGAAGCCCTGAGCCGGCGCCTCCCGCCTCCTCTGAGGAATCCCCGCCAACGAGACCCCCCCTACTCGGAGGCCCCGCGGCGGGCCTGCTGGTGGGGGAGGGCGTAGTAGCCGGGGCGGTGATGAACGATGAGGCCCCGACGACGGGTCGCGATGCGGATGTGGCGGAAGCGGCCGTCGCGGTTGCGGTTGGTGGGGGTATAGGCCAGGGTGTACTGGGAGCGAAGCTGGTTGGCGATGCGCTCGAAGGAGCGCCCCACGTCAATGGTGTTGAAGGGGCAATAGGCGGTGCCGCCGGTCTCTTTGGCGAAACGCTCCAGGACGCGGTCACCCTCGTTGCCCAGGACCTTGCAGGGGTTCTGCAAGTTGCGGGACTCGCCGCTGTACTCGATGGAGGGCGCGGTGGTGCTGACGGTAAAGATGGTGACGCCGTGGCGGCGGGCCATCTCCAGCGCCTCTTCGCGGGTGACGCGGCTGGCGGTGTCGTTGCCGTCGCTCAAGACGATGAGCATCCGGCGGTAGTTGCTGCTGCTGTCCTCGCCCAGCTTCATCTTACAGGCCAGATAGATGGCGTCGTGGAGGGCGGTGCCGCCGCCGGCGCGCAAGCTGCGGATGGCGTCGGCCAAGTCGAGGGCGTCGTCGGTGAAATCCTGCACCAGCACCGGGGTGATGTCGAAGCCGATGACGAAAGCCTGGTCGTGCTTGGGACGGAGGATAGTATGGAGGAAATCGATGGCGGCTTCCTGCTCGAACTGGAAGCGGGGGCGGACGCTGTTGCTGGTGTCAACCAGCAGGCCGATGCGGAGGGGGAGGTTGGTCTCGGTAGTGAAGAACTTGATCTCCTGTTCCACACCGTCTTCGTAGACGGTGAAGTCGTCCGGTCCCAGGCCGGCGACCTGGCGGTTGCGGCGGTCGGTGACGCTGAAGATGACGTTGACCAGGTCGACTTCGACGCGGACCGGCGGGGCTTCTTCCTCGGGGATGGGAGGCTGCTGAGCTTGCGAGGGCACCCCCAAACTCAGGAGCAGCGCGGCGACAAGCAAACCTAGAAAAGCGAAGAAACCCGAAAGCCGTTTCACGTTTCGACTCCCCTACGGGCCGGGAAAATTATAGAAGCGGCGCCGAGCCGCGTCAATCAGGAATCGAGCCCGGCCAGCCCAGCCAGCGCAGAAACCCTTCCAACTCCGGCGGCACCGGAGCGCAAACCTCTACGGGCTCCCCGGTGCGGGGGTGGCGAAAACGGACCCGGCGGGCATGGAGGAAAATGCGATCCAGCGTGGGGCGGGAAAGGTTCTCGAGCCGCAGCGTGCGCGGGGCGCCGTAGGGGGTGTCGCCCACGACGGGATGGCCGAGGGCGGCGAAATGGACGCGAACTTGATGGGTGCGACCGGTATGGAGGAGAGCTTCGAGCAGAGTAAAGCCCGCCGCTTTGCCCTGGACGTGGTATTCGGTGGCGGCTTCGCGGCCGCGGCGGCGGCGAGTGGTCATTCGGGTGCGGCGGCGGAGGTCGCGGGCGACGGGCAGGCGAATGGTGCCGTGCTCTGGCCGGACGCTGCCATGGACAAGCACCAGGTAGTGCTTTTCCACCTGGCGGCGGCGGAACTGCTCGGCCAGGCGGGCGTGAGCCTGGTCGTTCCGGGCCACCAAGAGAACGCCGGAGGTGGGCTTGTCAAGGCGATGGACGATGCCGGGGCGGAGGGGCCCACCCAGAGTGGAGAGCCGGCCGAAGCGGTGCAGGAGGGCATTCACCAGGGTGCCGCGGCTGGTGCCGGCCCCAAGGTGGACGGCCATGCCGGCGGGCTTGTTCACCGCCACCAGCTCGTCATCTTCATAGAGGATTTCCAGCGGGATGGCTTCCGGGGCAGCGGCCCCGGGGGGCTGCTGGGCAAGAGAGAACTCGATGCGTTCGCCGCCGCGCAGGCGCAAGCTGGGGCGGCGGACGACGCGGGCCGCCACCGTGGCCCGGCCGGCGCGGATGGACTCCTGGATACGGGCGCGGCTCACCCGGGGGAATTGCGCGGCCAGGAAATGATCCAGGCGCTGCGGGTCGGCCTGGGGAGGGACCAGAAAGGTGCTGGGCCTAGGCGGCATGGGCGGCCGCGGCGCTCCGGCTGCGCTGGAGCCACCAGAAAAGCCCCGCCGCGGCGAAGAGAGCAATGCTAAACGCTTGGGGAACCGAGAGGGCGCCGTCGAAAAGAAACCCGCCGCGGGGATCATTGCGGAAAAATTCATTCAGGAAGCGCGCCACGGAATAGAGCATCAAGTAGGCGGCGAAAATCTGCCCGGAGAAGCGCCGGCGGCGCCAGAGCCAGACCAGCAGCAGGAAAATAAAGGCTTCCGCCAGGGACTCGTAGAGCTGGGTGGGATGGAGAGGGATGCCGAGGGGGACGCCCACCAAGTTGCTGCTATAGGGGTCGGTGAAGGTGACGGCCCAGGCGGCGTCGGTGGGTTTCCCCCAGCAGCAGCCGGCGCTGAAGCAACCCAGGCGACCGATGGCATGGCCGAGGGCGAGTCCGGGCGCATAGGCGTCGGCCAGGGGAGCGAACCCCAGGTTGTAGCGGCGGGTGTACCAGACAGCCAGGGCCACGGCGAACAACAAGCCGCCGTAGAAAACGCCGCCGGCTTGCAAGGCGGACCAGGAGAGAATCTCGCCGGGATGGCGCGAGTAGTAGCGCCAGTCGGTGGCGATCATGGCCAGCTTGGCCCCGGCCAGCGCCGCCAGGGCCATATAGACGCCCAGGTTCCAGACCGTGTCCGGGGAGAGGCCGCTGCGAGCGGCAAACCGCCGGGCGACGGACAAACCCACGAGCAAGCCCAGGGCCACCAGCAGCCCGTAGGTGTGCAAGGTGAAGTCGCCGAGGGTGACCAGCTTCGGAAACATCTAGCCCTCACTGGGGGCGCGGCGCCGGCTGCGGAGGACTTCCGCCAGCAGCGCGGCGGCGCCCACTACGATGGCGCTGTCGGCCAGGTTGAACGCCGGCCAGTGATAGCCGCCCACATGGAAGTCCAAGAAGTCTACCACACTGCCGGCCTGCAGGCGGTCGAAGAGATTCCCCAGGGCGCCGCCCAGGATCAAGCCCAG
Organism: Acidobacteriia bacterium AH_259_A11_L15; assembly: GCA_027717655.1. Lineage (GTDB taxonomy): Bacteria > Acidobacteriota > Terriglobia > Acidiferrales > 2-02-FULL-67-57 > 2-02-FULL-67-57. Next base: position 22,416 of record JALLOH010000030.1, on the reverse strand, counting down.
GCCCACGCCGGCCAGGCGCGCCGGGCCGCGCCAGAGCAGGCTCCAGACCAGCGCCAGCGCGGCCACGGAAACGAGAATCAAGAAGGCGACCGTCCAGGGGGAGTCGGAGTTCGACAACAGGCCGAAGGCGGCGCCGGGGTTGCGGGTGTGGGTGAGGTTGAAGAAGCCGGGGATGACGCGGCGGAGTTCGCCCACCGCCAGGGTGCGGGCGACCAGCGCCTTGCTGGCCTGGTCGAGCAAAAAGATGGCGAGGGCGAGGAGAAGATAGAGGGTGCGGGAGCGGAGGCTCATCGGGCGCCGCCCCCGAGCGCCTGGAGAACCGGAGCGCAGCGCTCGCACACGGTGGGATAGTCGGGGAAGCTGCCCACGCGGGGGGAATAGTTCCAGCAGCGCTCGCACTTCTTGCCTTCAGCGACGCTGACGCCGATCTCCAGTCCGGGCAGCTCGGACTTCCTCAGGTGCGGGCGCGCCTCCCGGCCCAGGCGGACGGCCGAGACGATGAAGAGCGCCGGCAGCTCCGCCCGGTAATTTTCCAGCAGGGGCGCCAGGGTGTCCCCGCTCACGCGCAGGTAGACCTGGGCTTCCAGCGAGCTGCGGATGGTCTTGGCCTGGCGGGCCTGCTCCAGCACTTTCAAAACTTCGTTCCGCACAGCGAACAAATTTTCCCACGCGCTCAGCGTCTCAGCGGCCAGGCGGGCATCGAGCTGCTCCGGCCGGGGGAACTCCGCCAGGTGCACGCTCGCCGCCGTTGGCTTCGCTCCGGGAAGATGATCCCACACCTCTTCGCAGGTGAAGGAGAGCACCGGGGCCATCAGGCGCACCAGAGCGTGGGCCACGCGAAAGAGGGCGGTCTGGGCGGAGCGGCGCTCGGGGGAGGCAGCGGCGAAGGTATAGAGGCGGTCTTTGACGATGTCGAAATAACGCGCGCTGAGCTCCACGGTGCAGAAGTTGTAGAAGGCGTGGTAGACGCGATGGAACTCGTAGCGTTCGTACCAGGCGCGGGAGCGGGCGACTAATTCCGCCGCGCGGGAGAGCAGCCAGCGGTCCAGCTCCACCATCCGCTCGGCGGGCACAACGTGGGCGGCCGGGTCGAAATCATAGAGATTCGACAGGCAGAAGCGGAAGGTGTTGCGGATCTTGCGGTAGGCCTCCGCGGTTTGTTCGAGCAACTGCTGGCCGATGCGGATGTCGGCGTGGGTGTCAACCGAGGCGGCCACCAGGCGCAGGATTTCGGCGCCGTATTTGTCCCAGATCTCCCGCGGCGCGATGACATTGCCGAGGGACTTCGACATGGGGCGCCCCTCGGCGTCGAGTACCCAGCCGTGGGTGACGACGGCGCGGTAAGGAGTGGCGTCCTTGATGCCCAGGGCGACCAACAGCGAGCTATGGAACCAGCCGCGGTACTGGTCGTTGCCTTCCAGGTAGACATCGGCCGGCCAGGGATTCTCCGGGCCGCGGCCGAGCACGGCCAGGTGGCTGGAGCCGGAGTCAAACCAGACGTCGAGGATGTCGGTCTCTTTGCGGAAGCCGGTGTGGCCGCAGTTTTCGCAGCGGGTGCCGTGGGGGAGAAGCTCCTCGGCGGCGTGGCGGTACCAGGCGTCGGCGCCTTCCCGCTGGAACCACTTCACCGCGGTGCGCAAGGTAGGCACATCGGTGAACTTTTCGCCGCAGCTCTGGCAGTAGAAGACGGGGATGGGCACGCCCCAGAGGCGTTGGCGGGAGATGCACCAGTCGGGGCGGGCCTCGATCATGGCGCGGATGCGCTCGCCGCCCCACTCCGGCACCCATTGGACTTTCTGGATTTCCTCCAGGGCGCGCCGGCGCAGCCCCCGGTGCTCGAGGGAAATGAACCACTGCTGGGTGGCGCGGAAGATGAGCGGCTGGTGGCAGCGCCAGCAGTGGGGATAGGAGTGCTCGATCGTACCGGCAGGCCCGACAAGGCTTCCCCGGGCGCGCGAGAGTTCGATAATCTCCCTGTTTGCTTCGAAGATTTGTTTGCCACGGTAGACGTCAAGTCCCTCACTAAACCGTCCTTCCGCGTCCACCGGGCAGTAAATCTCCAGGCCGTACTGCTGGCCGGTCTCGAAGTCCTCGGCGCCGTGCCCGGGAGCGGTGTGGACGATCCCGCTGCCCTGCTCGAGGGTGACGTAGTCGGCCAGGACAGCGGGGACGATGCGATCAAGAAACGGATGCTGGAACTTCAGACGTGCAAGCTCCTCCCCTCGCCAGCTTCCGAGCTGCTGGCCGAACCTATACCTGGGCCCCATTTCCTGTTTGAATCGGGGAACCAAACCTTCAGCTACCAAGTATCGCTCCCTGCCCTCACGCTCAATCACCGCATAGCGGAGCTGAGGATGAAAAGCGAGCGCCATGCTAGCCGGGAGCGTCCAAGGGGTCGTTGTCCAGATGACGGCGTAGGTATTCACCGGAAAACCAGCCGGAGCGTTGTCCGTAAGTACCCGGTAGCTGACATAAATTGAAGGGCTCGTCTTCATCTCGTATTCGATTTCGGCTTCGGCCAGGGCGGTCTGGTCGTGCCAGCACCAGAGCACCGGGCGCAGGCCCTTGTAGACGTAGCCCTTTTCGAGGAAGGTGAGGAAAGCGTCGGCGATGACGAACTCGTGGTCGGGGCTCATCGTCAAGTAGGGCCGGTCCCACTCGCCGAAGACCCCCAGACGGATGAAGGCCTCCCGCTGGAGGTCGACGAAGCGGGTCGCGTAGGCGCGGCAGGCCTGGCGGACCTCGAGGGCGGGGAGCCGGGCCTTGCGGGCGCCCAATTCGCGGTCCACATTGATCTCAATGGGCAACCCATGGCAGTCCCAGCCGGGGATGAAGGCGGCATTGAACCCGGCCATGGAACGGGACTTGACCACAAAATCCTTCAAAATCTTGTTGACCGCGGTCCCCAGGTGGACGTCGCCGTTGGCGTAGGGGGGGCCGTCGTGGAGGACAAAGACAGGGGCCCGGCGCCGGGCCTGACGGAGCTGCTGGTAAAGATTGTCTTGCTTCCAGCGGGCCAGCAGTTGGGGCTCGAGCTGCGGCAGGCGCGCCTTCATGGGGAAGCTGGTGCGAGGCAGGTTGAGGGTGTTTTTCAATTCCACGGCGGTGTCAAACCCGATGCGGGGCCCCGGCCGGAGGAGAGCCCCGCCTCGCCCCAGCGCCCCCAAAAGTGCTTGCTACGGCGCCCAAAGTTCTATGGTACAATGAAGTGCAGGTATTGTCAGCGGCGGGGGTGAAGCATCCCTTTGGCACCATGCGCATCTACTTACTAGGGGCACTGACGGGGTAGGGGAAAGCCATGGATCGGCGGCAACGGAAGCAAGATTTCTTCCGGACGGAGATCGAGCCGTGGCACAAGACTTTCCTGGCCACGGTCCGCGAGCTATTTCACCGCACCCCGACTCCCTCGCTTCCCCCTCGGGTGCGGGGCACGCCGCTCTACCGGGCGCCCAACCTGGCCCGGGAAGTCGCGCCCTGGCATGTCGTCTTCCGAGAGAACCTGCGGCAACTGTTCCGGCCAGAAAAGGCGGCGCCGCTGCGCACGACCTCCCGGCCGGTGGCGGTCCCCGACATCTGGAACTGGCGAGTCTACAAGCACCAGTTCCTGCGCACGGAAGCGGTCTCGCTGTTGGTGCACGCCACCGCGCTGCTGCTCGTCGCCATTCCCTTCACCACCCAGCCAACAGAGGCGAAATCCAAGAAGGTAATCGAAGTGGTGGAGTTGAGCGACATCGCCCCGTACCAGGTGACGCTGCCGCCGGCCACCCAGAAATCCGGCGGCGGGGGCGGCGGGGGCGAGCGCAACCCCTTGCCGGCCTCAAAGGGCCGCTTGCCCCGGTTCTCGCTGGAGGCCCAATTAACCCCGCCGGTGGCGGTCATCCGGAACGAAAACCCGAAGTTGGCCGCCGAGCCCACCCTGGTGGTGCCGCCGAACATCCAGATCGAGAGCCCGAACATGGCCAACTACGGCGACCCGTTGGCGGAGAGCTTGATCGCCTCCGGCGGCCCCGGAGCCGGCGGCGGCATCGGCACCGGCGCGGCCGGCGGCGTGGGTAGCGGCCAGGGCCCGGGCCTGGGCCCCGGGCAAGGCGGCGGCTACGGCGGCGGAGTGTTCCGCATCGGGGGCAACGTCTCCCAACCCATCTGCCTCTATTGCCCGGACCCGGAATACTCGGAACAGGCGCGCAAATCCAAGTACCAGGGCACGGTCGTGCTGTGGGCCATCGTGGATGCGAGCGGGCGCGCCCGCAACATCCGGGTGCAGAAGAGCCTGGGGATGGGCCTGGACGAAGAAGCGCTCCGCGCGGTCCAGAACTGGCGCTTCAAGCCCGCCGAGCGCGGGGGCAAGCCTGTCGCGGTGTACATGACCATTGAAGTCAACTTTACCCTCTACTAACTCCCGCCCCGGGGTGTCCGGTTTCCCGCGCAGAGGTTTTTCTCTCCTTCTGCTCTTGGCGCTTGCCGGGATGGGCTGGCCGAGCACGGCCCAGCAAGGCACGGCCACCCTGGAGTTCAACGTCCAGGCCGCGCCCACCGGAGGCCGGGCGGAGAAGGTGATGCGCCACCCCTTCTATCTGCTGCGGGTGAACCTGGAAACCATCGAGCAACTGGCCCGCGAGCAGAGCGCGCCGCCCGACCTGGCAGCCTTCATCGAGGAGCAGCCTGTCAGCCCCGAACTGAAAGAGTGGATGAAGGAGCACGAGACGGTGAAGCTGCGGGGCGAGGACTTCCCCGCCCTGCTCTCGGTCGACGACGTCCTGGACATCCCCGAGTTCCGCCACGCCTACGTGACCGCCAACCAGATCATGGTGGGGCTGGGCTTCCCCAAGCGGAAGGTCAAGCTGACGGACCGAACCAAGAACCCGGAGAAGTGGGAGGCGGACGACAAGCGCTACTGGGAGGAAGTCCGCAGCTACCTGATACTGCACCCGGAGAGCAAGAGGGGCATGGACCAGCACCTGCTCGACATCAACGCCACCCCGGAATGGAACGCGCGGCAGAAGCGCCACCAGCAGGAAGTGCAGCGCCGCGCCTTGCAACTGGCGCACACGCCCCGCTTCCTGGTGGCGCACACGGAAACCAACTACGAGGGCTTCGCCCGCCTGCGCGACCTCCCCCCGGGGCGCTACTGGCTGACCAACCTGTGGAACGAGGTGCGGGCCGGCGACGTCCACCTGCGCTGGGAGCTGCTGGTCGAGCTCCGGGCCGACCAGCGTCTCTACCTGGAGCTGAACAACGCCAACGCCCGCTACGACCCGCCCGGCTTCTAGGTCGGGGGCACCCGCTTGACAGTTCTTTCTTCCCTTCCTAGAGTAGAATTGTTCCTCTTGCCCTTCGGCTGGCCCGAATTCGGGCTGGCCCGAATTCCGGCTGGGAGGTCGTCTAATCGGCAAGACGTCGGACTCTGGATCCGATAATCTAGGTTCGATTCCTAGCCTCCCAGCCAAACCGCCGTCAGGCGGTTTGCCCTGCTTGCCCTGAGCTTGCCGAAGGGAGCGAGCGGAGCGAGTCGAAGGCCTAGTTCCCCCCCGGTTTCTTCGACTTCCGGCAGTCAACCCCCGGCCAAACCGCGCCACTACCCCCCACCCGGCTCACCCGCCCTACCCTCCGCCGAAGACCCTCGAGACCCCGCAGACAAGGGACAGCAAAAAGCCAGCGCAACCACCAACGGGCTATTCCTCCGTCCAACTCTGGATCCGAGGAGCGACTTGCGGGGCTCGAAAGTGAACTAGGAATCTAGGCCCTGACTGTCTAAACTAGCGGTGTGCACTACAAGAAATTCTGAAATGAGCCGTTTAGGTGTAGAATCTAGTCCATAGATTTGAGTCCTTACAGCGATGGCCAAGCAATATAAGTATCCCCTTAACAAGAATCTCAGTTATCTTCACGAGCCTCTTCGCGGTAGGCGTTCCGCTGCTTGGGCGGTTGGACGCACGGAACGAGCACGGGCGCTCGCTGAGCGTATTATGTTTTTACGCGGTGGTGCATTTCTTGTCACAGGATTCCGAGGAGTAGGGAAGACTACATTTGCGCATTTGGTACTAGAAATCATCAGGGCTGAAAAACAACGCTACGCGCGGATCCTCGAAGATTTTGAGCTCCTTGATGTATGGATTAATCTGGCCCGTCCGATAGCTCCTCCTCAGCTCATGCATCACATTATTCGGCACCTCTACCTACGACTTAAGGAAATGAATCTTTTGAAGAGCTTGGATTCCCAACTCCGTAACGAATTAGAGACAGCCTTTCTTCGTACAACTTTTGAGATTTCATCGCGGAGTCTAATCACAGAGGAACGTGGGCACACAGAAAGTGTTGGCTTCGAGAAATCTCAGTGGCTTGGGTTGCAGTTTCTTGGTCAACTTTCAGCTTCTTACAAACGCGGGCGCTCTGAGGAGGAAGCCCTGAAATACCTTCCATATGACGAAAGGGCAGCTGAATTTGACATTCTCAATTTCTCAGGACGGCTAGCCGCTGGAATATCGATACGGGAGAGATGGTGGAACCTTTTACTGCGTGCGCTAAAGCGCAGCCCGGCATCACGTCGTTCCTTGAAGGTTGTTTTTATATTAGACGAACTCGACAAGCTTGAGAAATTTGGCCGGGACCAAAATGTAGGCGCCTCACTAGACCTATTGCTAGAGTCATTGAAAACTATCTTCACCGCGAGTGACTTCTCTTTCCTTTTCATTGCGGGGAAAGAAACCCAGGAAAGGCTCCTTCGGGATGTCGCGCTAGGTGACAGCCTGTATGAAAGTATTTTTGGTTACGATCTGTATCTGCCCTGTTTATGGGAAGAACAAAAGGAACTCATTCACCGGTGTGCTGCCAGTGACAAAAAGATATCCGGCCATAGCAACGGTAGGGAACTGGCACTTTTTCAACGCTATTTATTCTACAAAGCGAGAGGAATCCCACGGCGGTTCTTCCGGGAACTTAATACCTACGTCGTCTGGGAAGAAGACTCGCCGGTCTTGTTGTTTGATTTAGAGCAAAGACGCTATATACAAGTCTTTGCGAAACTTCAGGAAGCTCTGGAGCAAACGCCCGATCTCTTCGGAATCAAGGCCCAACAATTCGAACATGCGCATTTTGATCGTCAAAGGCTCTGCCTCTACTATTCGTTAGATTGGATCTTCCGTCGGAAGGGTGAATCGTTTACAGCAAAGCAGCTTCAGGAATCTGCACGGAAACTTAATCTCGGTCCAGGTACCGAGTGGGTATCGAGTGAACCAGTTATCGAAGACATTATCCGATTGCTGCTCAACCGGGCGTTCATCGAAGTTGTTCGAGAGACAGTTGCACAGATTGACCTGAAATCGGAGAAGGCACAGGACAAGTATCGATTGTCAAATTGGGTGCTGCTAGCTTTCCAACCGGCCCCGGAAAAACATTGGATTCCTGACGAGGCGGCAGCAACTTCGGCACCTTCCTTTGGTACCGAGTTTCAAATGCTAGGGCGATACCAAGTATTAGAAAAGATCGGCGAAGGCGGCTTCGGTATCGTCTACCGCGTGGTGGACCGGGCAGGGATAGTTCGTGCTGCCAAAGTGCTTCGGCGCGAATTTCTCTCCACGCCAAAGGCTTTGCACCGCTTCCGGCAAGAAATTGAGATCATGGCGAAGCTTAAACATCCAAACATAGTTCCATTCCGCGACTGGGGCCTCGAAGGTGAATCGCCGTATTTTGTTATGGACTACGTTTCAGGAGCATCTTTACGCACAATCCTACAGAATCTAAAAAAGCTCCCTGCCGACTACGCTGTAGCTATGGGCAAGCAACTAGCAGAAGCGTTTCAGTACGCTCATGGGCAAGGCGTCATATGTGGTGACATCAAGCCCTCCAATATAATTCTTGCAGACAATGGGACGATTAAGGTTATCGATTTCGGCATCGCAAACTTGTTGTCTTCTCCCAGTACAGGCACAATAACCGGTCACATCGTGGGAACAGTAGGGTATATGTCCCCTGAACAAGCAAGAGGCAAGGAACTCGACGCGCGCTCGGACATATTTTCCCTCGGCATACTAATTTATGAGATGCTAACTGGAGAAACCCCTTTTCAGGGCGATAACGTGACTGCAATCCTTCTCAAGCTGATAAACGAGGATGCATTACCTCCATCGCGCCTTGTGCAAATCTCTCCGAGGTTGGAAACGGCCATTATGAGAGCACTTGCCAAACAACCCGAAAGCCGATTTCGTTCAATGGAACAGTTCGCGAATGCCTTAACTGATGGAACAACGCGCGTAGATTTGCTAGAACTGCTGAACGAGTCGAAAATCGCTAGCAAGAGGATTTCAATTTCGAGGGAAGAAGATACCGTTATGGAATCGGAAACCCTTTCTCCGATTCCTCCCCTCCAGTCAAAACCAGCAGTTTCTGCCGAAGGTACCCACGAGGATCTTGCTGTTTCTGTCTCGGCGAAAGCTGCCGACAGGCTGCGTCACCCAGACACGAACGAGAGGGTACGTGCAATTGAAGTACTTGCAAAGATGGGACCTCAGGAAGCCACTCCAGAGCTTCTCGGAATGTTGCGAGACCCGGAACCTAAGGTCCGGCAGGCTGTTCTCTCTGCTCTATCTAATGTAAACCCACCATGTGTTTTTGATTTGCTTTTCGATTTTGAGCAACGTATTTGTTTCTTCACAGCAGACGAAGTATCCAGTACGGGTCTAGACAAGGGGCGTTTGACGTTAGGACGTTCACCAACTGCGGCTGACCTTGTGCTGAACCGCCCGGAGGTTTCCCGTCAACACGCAGCTTTTTTCATCAAGGAAGAAACGGTGGAGGTTGAGGATCTAGGTTCCGCCAACGGTCTCCAACTTAATATGGCTTGGTCTATACGTGCGCAACTTGCCAACGGAGATAGACTCACGATCGGGCCGCTTGCGATACGCGTCCACATGTTTGCACCTGCCCTCGCGTCTTCCACACGGTCAAATACTTAGTCTAAGCATCTCAAAACTTGGGAACAACTTGGGAACAATTACTGCCGAATACCATGCCAAACCGTGAGGCCAGGGGCAGGAAAGGACTAGAGGAACCAACGAGATGCTATTCCGCGGTTCAACTCTGGATCCGAAAATCCGGTTTGCCTGCGGCAGGCGGGGTTCCCTTCGACTTTGCTCAGGGCAGGCGAGTCCCAGCCTCCCAGCCAATTCTTCAATCAATTAGCGAGCCTGGGGGCAAAGTTGGGAACAATTGGGAACAGAATCCCATCCAACTTCGCCACCAAAAATTTTCCCTTGGTACAGAGTTCGCTGGGTCCAATTCCTTGCCTACCATAGTGGGTTCTTTCACTTAATTCATGGAACGTACCGGTCGAACATAACCGACATAGAGGGGCAAGCTCTTGCCCACCGAACCGTGACGGAAAAACACTATCCAGGCCCCTTTCGGTGACCGCGAGGAATCGCCGGTCCAGATATAACGTTGTGTGGCGGAAAAGATGGGGTCGATATTGAATTTTTCAATTAACTTTCCGCTTTCCAGGAGAGAAGCCCCCTCTTCCAAAGTGGGCAGCCGCCAGTCGTGGTGGCCGGCGTATCCTTCGGCATTGAGATCGTCCAACCACTGGCTGACCTCTCCAATGAGCATGCTGTGCGAGGAACCGGAAGGGTGCCACATCAGGCCCGTTGCTTCATCTACCACGACCTTGTCGCCTTGTATCGTTTTGACTTCGTAGCGGTTGTCAAACTCTCCAAATGGGTTTCGTCGGCTGTCATAAAGGTTGTGCTTCTCGAGCATTGAGACGACGTCGACCTCATCGAGCGTCTTGTACTGCGATCGGAGAACGGTCCTCTCCCGATCCGCCACCCTGCCTCCCGACAGAGGATCAGATCCAAGTAAGAGCTTGGCCGCTTCCGGTGCCATTTGCATGTTGTCGTGAGGCGAGCCTTGAACGACCTCGCGCCTCCAGCTTAAAAAAGCTCCAAGCCGCGTTGCTTCCTCGTAGGCGGTGCGATAGAACCGGCTTCCCCGCTCCATCCGGGAAACACCTTGATCCTGGAGGACCTCCAAGGTTTTTCTCAAGCCCTCATCCATGAGGACGTCTCTGTTGCCGACGAGAACGAAGAGACGTTTGGAAAAGGCCCGTTCGAGGTTTTCTTCGCTGAGCCCGGAACCGTCAAGACCATAAGGAAAGTCCATCTCGAAGGTCGGCATGGTGTACCACCCGGAATTGGCGGCCACGGCGGTATCGACGCGGGCTTCCGGCAGGAATAGAACGAAGCGATGGACAAACTGACCACCGGCCGAATGGCCATAGATGTGGTAGGTGTCGCGCTCCAGATCGGTGATGGTCTTTAGATAATCAAAAAGGTGCTCAATGGCGGAGAAGGTCCACTTGGATTTTTCCACCGGCGCTCCCTCGGCGGTAAACATGTTGCCCAGGTTGTACATTCGGCTGCCGGGGTAGTCCCTTTTCGAGAACTCGGGGCAAACCAGAAGGAAGGAGTAGGCTTCGGCGTACGGAATCCACTCGCTCAAATAACGGTCGGCATCCCGGCCGCTTCCATGCATCACGAACAGAAGCGGTGAGTCGGGTTTCAGGCTCTCAGGCTTGTAATACCAAACCTTGATCGGTTTGTCGGTATTGCCTCGAGTGTCGTGGAATATGAAACTGCCGCTGCCGGGCTCCAGCCGAGCCGGTGCGGTTTGGGCGGCTGAAGCATCCGCATCTAGATACTCATGCGCCGCCGTGGCGTTCACCATGACCGCAATGGCCAACAGGAGAGTCAGGTATATTATCCTTACATTTTTCATGAGTTCCTCCTTCAATGGCCGGCCGCCTTGCGCAACGTCTCCAAATCACCATTAATGAGATCCTCGAGCTTCTCGAGCTCGATGTCCCGAAAATTCATGACAATTCTCCCCCCGTACGGTTGCCCCGGCCACTTGGTTTCAATCCAGGACGCTATTCGGCCGCGCCCCTTGCGACCGCCTCGCTTCCATGTCGGAAATGATGATTGTGCTGCTCAGCAATGCCACAGCTATCAAGGTTTTGGTTAGGTTCACGTTCGCCGGCATAGCGTCAAATCTATCACTAGTTCCGTGTCTCACCGCCAAGGAGATTGATCCGGTGTAGAGAATCCTAGCCTCCCAGCCAATTTTCTTGTAGTCCTCTGCGCGCGAGCGGCTCACTGGGACGACCGAATCAGGATGAGCTCGTCCTGGCGGGGATGGAGGCGCTCGGCGCCCTCGGCCGTAATCACCACGTCCTCTTCCAGCCCGATGTTGATCTCGCCGCCCACCGGGGCGTAGTCGGCGTAGAGAATCGGCTCCACCGCGAAGGTCTGGCCCTCTTCCAGCTTCAGGTGGACGGTCGAGCCGTAGCGCTCCGGCCAGTCGGGGCCGAGCAGCGGCCCCACGTCGTGCACGTCGAAGCCGATGGGATGGCCGGCGGCGTGCGGGTACCCTTCGTAGCCCGCCTCGAGCAGGATGTTCCGCGCCACCGTGTCGATCGAGTTCCCGGTGACCCCCGGGCGCATGGCGGCGATGGCGGCGTCGGTCGCCCGCCGGCACACCTCCCACATCCGCTGGAGCTCGGCCGGCGGCTCGCTCTCGCCCGGCCGCAGCACGTAGGCAGTGCGCTGGATGTCGGTCGAGTAGCCGCGATGGGTGATGCCGAAGTCGATCCGCACCAGGTCGCCCGGCTGGATCACCCGGTCGCTCGGCCCCCCGTGCCCGCGCACCGGGCCCACCACCACGCTGATGAAGGGCACCGTGGCCCCGAATTCCGCCGTGCGCCGCCGCAGGTAGTCGGCCACGTCGTTCTCCGTCGTCCGCCCGGGGGTAATGACTTTTTCGGACAGCGCCTCGCGGAGGATGTGGTCGGTGTAACCGGCGGCTTCGCGCAGAATCGCCACCTCCTCCGGCAGCCGCCGCCCCCGGAAGGACACGATGAGTTTTTCGGCGGAGACGAACCGCTCCGCGTAGGTCGGACCCAGCGTCTCCTCTAGGTAGTTCCGCATCCCCACGGTGAGGCCGTCGGCGAGCGGGATATCGCGAGAGATGTTCACTCCGATGCGCTGCGGGTTGAGCTCGCGAAACAGCCGCTGCAGGTGCGGCTTGATGCCTTCCCCTCGATAGACAATGATCTCGTCGTAAATACCGCTCTCCTCGATCGGCGCCACGTCGTAGCTCGCCACCACCGCAATCTTCCGGTACCCATCGGCGGTATGGGCAAACAGGAACGCGCTCCGCGCTACAACTCGCCCGCCGCCCACGTCTTCCGCGATCGGGTCGCTGGCATTTTCGCGCGTGAACACCAGCCAGAGGTCGATCCCGTGCTCGGCCATCGCCCGCGGCAGCAACTCATTGACTCGCTGCTGCCGGAGCGCCTCCGCCCCACTCGCCTCCGGCCGCGCAGTCGCCCCCAGCAGGGAAACGCTCAACAGCACCAGCAAGCTAAGACCTCGCTTCATAGCCACACCTCGCGGAAAAAACCGCTTCTATACTACACGACAGGCCTAGGTGGGCTAGTGGGCGTTGATCCGCACGTACTCTGTCGTCAAGTCGCAAGTCAAGAATGTGACCCGGGCGTCCCCCAGGCGCAACCGCCACGCGCAACCTCTTGTTGCCAACACGCGCCCCGGTTGACTTGCCGCCGCAGACGACCCTATGATGGCCGTCGGGACTAGAGGCGGGAGTGAGGCCGTGGTTATTTTCGCTAACCGTCCGTTTCGAACTGTCTCCCTCCTGCTCTTCGTGTTCACCCCACTCTTTGCCTTTGCCGAGGAACCAGACGCGCCAGTAATCACGCTGGAGAGAACCGCCTGCTTTGGCACTTGCCCCGTATATTCCCTAGAGATCTATGCCGATGGGACCGTAATCTACGAAGGAAAGACGTTCGTCGGGGTAACGGGAAGACGCCGGTCACACATCCCACCGTCACAAGTGCAACAACTGGTTCACGCCTTTCTGGAAATCGACTATTTCTCACTCAAAGATAGTTACCGGGCCTCCCTCCCAGACGGCCCCACCACAATCACAACCTTACAGTTGAACGGGAGGATAAAACGCATTGAGAATTACGGCTCCGCTCCAGAAGAGCTTACAGAGTTGGAGTATGAAATTGACCGAGCGGTCAATACGCATCAATGGCTGCACCCGGCAGACGACCTGAAAGATGGTTTCGACACAATGGACCTCCACACCAAGCCTGGAATGACTGAACTAATGCAAATCGCAGCACGTTGGCACGTGTTCCGCGGAGGGTGCTTCGTCCGCGCGCACAAAGTGCTCAAACAGGAGATCGAGGTCGGCGGAGACATAAATGCACAAGATGAAACAGGTTGGACTGCGCTAATGCTCGCTTCCGCATCCAGTGCCCACGATAATGTCCGGTTGCTGTTGGAATCGGGTGCCCGCGTTAACCACGCCGATTCCAACGGAGACACGACACTAATCGTCGCTGCCTCGGCTCGGTGGTTTGATGGCGCGATGTCGAAGGCCCAGACCAAAGTTCTTCAGTTACTCTTGAATCACGGGGCAGACGTCAACGCCACGAACAATAGAGGGCAAACCGCTCTAATGTGGGCAGCCCAATCTGCAAGCTCAAGAGCAGTTGAAATCCTACTGCGGGCGGGAGCTGACCCTCAAATCCGCGACGAATCGAACAAAACGGCGCTGCACTATGCGCGTGAAACCTACGATAGGTACAAGGAACACTATTACGCCCATCGCTTTCGAAGGGTTGTCAGTATCCTAGAGAAGAAAAGCAGCCCCACCGGGTAACGCACCTTAGTGTTTGCCTTTCCAACTCTGGATTGTGGCTAAGTGCGATAGTGCGCGTTGATGCGGACGTACTCCGTGGTCAAGTCGCAGGTGAGAAAGCTAGCGACCGCCCGACCGCGCCCGAGCCGCACGCGCACCTCGAACCGCGGCCGGGAAAGGTACCGGTGCGCCGCCCCCTCCGCAAACGCGCAGGCCTTCCCCCGGCGGCACACCTGCTGGGGCCCTAAAAAAATGTCCACTCGCCCGGGATGGATCGGAGCTCCCGAAGCGCCCACGGCCGCCAGCACTCGCCCCCAGTTCGCATCGGCGCCCGCCCACGCGGTCTTCACCAGCGGCGAACGCGCAATCGCCCGCGCCACCCGCTCGGCTTCCTCTGGGCTCCGCGCTCCTTCCACTCGCAGCCGCACCACGTGCCCCACCCCTTCCCCGTCGGCGACAATCTGCTCCGCCAGCGACGCGCAAACGGCCTCCAAGGCCGCGGCGAACCGGCGCTTCTCCACGCGCGTTCTCGCCCGCAGCCCGCTGGCCCCACTGGCCAGCAGCAGCACCGTGTCGTTCGTCGAGGTGTCCCCGTCCACGCTGATGCGGTTGAACGTTCGCCCGCACGCCCCTGCCAGGAGCCCCTGCAACTCACCGGCGGAGGCTTCCACGTCTGTGAACAAGTACGCCAGCATGGTTGCGTGCCCGCCTGCTGACAGACGCGCCTGCCCGCCGACCTGTCCCGCGCGAAGTCGAGGGAAGTCCCGCAACGCGGGACGTAGGCGGGGATGAATCATCCCCGCACCTTTGGCCACGCCCAGCAGCGTGGCCCTGCCCCGGCCGCAGCGAAAACCAGCGGCCGCCAGCTTCGGCCGCGTGTCGGTGGTCAGTATCGCCCGCGCAAAACGTCTCACCCCACCCGCGGAGCCTCGCCGCTGCGACAGCAAACGCGGCAACGCCCGCACGATCTTCCCCACCGGCAATTCCACCCCGATCACACCGGTGGAAGCAGGAAAGACTTGCACGGATGGTATCCCGAGCAGCCACCCCAACTCCCGGCACACCCGCTCGCTCCCCTGCCGGCCCCTCCGCGTGGCGCAGTTGGCGTTGCCGGAGTTGACGATGACCGCCCGAATCCGCCCCCGCCCCGCCCGCAGATGCCGCCGGTCTACTTCCAGCGGCGCCGCCACCACGCGGTTCGAGGTGAAGACCGCGGCGGCACTCGCGCCCCCCGGCGCTTCCGCCAGCCCCAGGTCCAGCGCTCCGCCCCCTTTGAGGCCGGCCGCGACGCCGGCAAACCGAAACCCGCCCGGCAACCGCACTCTCCGGGAGACTTCGAGCGCCGCTTTCATCCGGGAAAGCTATGCAGGAAGGGCCTGGCCGCCCGCCCCGCTGCGGCCCGAGCCGGGGCTCCCCCAACCACCATCGCGGTCTCGTCGCAGCGATAGAACCGCGGGCACCTCAGGCAATCCTTCCAGATCTTCTGCGGCAAGCTCTCGTGCGAAACCGGCACGAACCCCAGCCGAGCGAAATACTCGGGAATGCGCGTGAACAGGCAGACGCGCCCCACCCGGTGGTGTCGCGCCTCCGCCAGCAGTGCTTCCACCAGCCGCCGCCCGGCTCCCTGCCGCTGCAGGTCCCGGGCCACCGCGATGGATCGGATTTCCGCCAAGTCGTCTCCATAGAAGTGCAACGCCCCGCAACCCACCACTTCCCCGCCGCTTTCCACCACCGCAAAGTCCCGGATGTTTTCGCAAATTTCCGCCAGCGACCGCGGCAGCAGGATTTCCTCCCGCGCATACTCCGCAATCAACTCATGGATCCGCCGCGCGTCCGGCAAGCGGGCTTTGCGCGCCAGCATCAGCCTCCTTTACCCTGAGGGATTGCCCCGAAGGGTCCCGCAGCTTTTACCTGGAAAGGGTTTCCCGAAGCGCCGCCAATCGCTTCCGCGCTTCCGCCAACGCCTGCTCCACTCGCGCCGGCGCCGTCCCCCCGGGCAGATCGTGCCGGGCCAGAACCGCTTCCAGCCCTATCGAATCGTAGAAGTCTGGTTGAAACTCAGGGCTGAACCGCCGCAGCTCCTCCAGCGACAGCGAAGCCAGCTCTTTTCCGGTCTCCAGGCAATGCACCACCGCCTGGCCCACGGCCGCGTGCGCCCGCCGAAACGCCACCCCGCGACCGGCCAGGTAGCCGGCCGCCGCCGTGGCGTTGAGAAACCCGGAGCGCGCCGCGGCCTGCATCCGCTCGCTATCGAATTCCACCGCGCGCAAAAATCCCGTCGCGATACGCAGCGATCCCTCCACCGTCTCCACCGCGTCAAACAGGGGTTCCTGGGCTTCCTGCAAGTCCTTGTTGTAGGCCAGGGGCAATCCTTTGAGCAGGGTGGTGACCGCCAGCGTCGCCCCCACCACCCGCCCGGCCTTGCCCCGCAGCAGCTCCAGGGCGTCGGGATTTTTCTTTTGCGGCATGGCGCTGCTCCCCGTTGCGAACCGCTCCGGCAGGCGCACGAACCCGAACTCGCTGGTGGCAAAAATCGCCATCTCTTCCCCCCAGCGGCTCAGGTGCAGCGCGATGAAACTCAGCACTTGCAGAAACTCCAACTCGAAGTCACGGTCGCTGGTGGCCTCCAGGCTGTTTGCCGAAATCCGCTCGAAGCCCAGCTCCCGCGCCAGCGCCTCCCGGTCTAGGGGGTATCCGGCCCCGGCCACGGCCCCCGAGCCCAGCGGCAGCACGTCCACCCGCCGGCGGCAGTCCCCCAGCCGCTCGGCGTCCCGGAAAAACATCTCCGCGTAGGCCAGCAGCCAGTGCGCCCCCAGCACCGGCTCGGCCCGCTGCAGGTGGGTGTAGGCGGGCATCGCCGTGCCCTCCAGCTCAACCGCGCGAGCCAGAAACGCTTCGATGAGCTCCGCCACGCGGGCACGCACCCGCTCCAAGCTCTGGCGCGTAAAAAGCCGCAGATCGGTGGCGATCTGCTCGTTGCGGCTGCGCCCGGTGTGCAGTTTTTCCCCCGCTTCCCCCACCAACTCCACCAGGCGCAGCTCGACCACATGGTGGATGTCCTCCGCCTGCTCGTCTTCCAGCCACGCCGGCTCCCTGGCCGCCCTCTTCTCGATTTGTCCCAGGCCCTCGAGGATTCTCTCCAGCTCCTCAGCCGAAAGCACCCCCGCGCCCTTCAACGCCTTGGCGTACGCCCGGCTGGCGGCCAACTCTTCTCCCAGCAACCGGCGATCAAAGGGCAATGAGCGCTGCCAGCGCTCGAAGCCCGGGTCAAGTCCCGCCGAGCGGGAGAACCGCCCGGCCCACATCTTCATCGCCGCTTGGCCTCCTGCCCCGCCGGTGGCGGGGCCTGGCCCGCGGTCGGCGGGGCCTGGCCGAGCCACGCCCGCACCCGCGCCGGCAAGCCCAGCAGGCGGATGAACCCTTCCGCATCTTTCGGGTTGTAGGCCTCGCCCATGGTGAACGCCGCCAGGTCGGTCCGGTAGAGCGAGTGGCGCGACTCCCGCCCCACTACCGTCACGTTGCCCTTGTAGAGCTTCAGCTTCACCCGCCCGCTCACATTCGTTTGCGTGGCCTCCACGAAAGCGTCCAGCGCTTCCCGCAGCGGCGTGAACCACAACCCGTAATAGACCATCTCGGCGTAGCGCAGCCCCACGTGCTGCTTGAAGTGCAGCAGGTCCCGGTCCAGGCACAGCGCCTCTAACTCCTGGTGTGTCCCCACCAGCAGCGTCCCTCCCGGCGTCTCGTAGCAGCCGCGCGACTTGATGCCCACCAACCGGTTCTCCACCAGGTCCACCCGCCCCACGGCATTGCGCGCCCCAATTTGGTTGAGCTTTTCAATCAGCCTCACCGGGTCAAGCCGCTCCCCGTCCACCCCCACCGGGCGCCCGCTCTCGAACTCGACTTCGACTTCCTCCTCGCGGTCGGGCGCTTCCCGCGCCGAGCGGGTGAGCTGCCAGGTGCCCTCCAGCGGGGCATTCGCCGGGTCCTCCAGCTCCCCGCCCTCGTGGCTCAGGTGCCAGAGGTTGCGGTCGCGGCTGTGCAGGCTCCCGCGGGTGGCGCTCACCGGGACGTTGTGCTGCCGGGCATAATCAATCGCGTCCTCGCGCGACCGGATCTTCCACTCCCGCCAGGGCGCGATGATCTTCAGCTCCGGCGCCAGCGCCTGGTAGGCGAGCTCGAAGCGCACCTGGTCGTTCCCCTTCCCGGTGCAGCCGTGCGCCACCGCCGTCGCCCCCACCCGCCGCGCCACTTCCACCTGGCGCCGGGCCAGCACCGGCCGCGCCATCGCAGTCCCCAGCAGGTACTTGTGCTCATACACCGCGCCGGCCCGCAGGGTGGGAAAGATGTAGCCGGTGACGAACTCCTGGCGCAGGTCTTCGACGTAGACTTCACTGGCCCCGGTGCGCCGGGCTTTCTCGGCGACTGCCCCCAGGTCCTCCCCCTGGCCCACGTCGCCGATCATGGCGACGACCTCGCAGGCGTAGTTCTCCTTCAGCCAGGGAATGATGATGGAGGTGTCCAGCCCGCCGGAGTAGGCCAGGACGATTTTTTCAGCCACGCGCGCTCCCCGTCCGATCCGCCCGCCGCAGCCCGTTGCCCAGCAACAGCAACAGGATCGCCTTCTGCACGTGCAAGCGGTTCTCCGCCTGGTCGTAGACGAGGGACCGGGACGAGTCGATCACCGCGTCGGTGACTTCCTCTCCGCGGTGCGCCGGCAGGCAATGCAGGAAGACCGCGTGCGGCGCCGCCCGGGCCAGCAACTCCTCGTTCACCTGGTAGGGAGCAAACACCCGGCGCCGCTCCTCGGCTTCCCCCTCCTGGCCCATGCTGGCCCAGACGTCGGTGTAGACAGCGTCGGCGCCGGTCACCGCCGCCCGGCAGTCGTGGGTGAACTCCAGCCGAGCCCTGGTCCGCGCCGCGATTTCCTGCGCGAGGCGCACGATGTCCCCGGCGGGCTCGTACCCGGGCGGGGTCGCCACGCAGAGCCAACCCCCCAGCAGCGCCGCGGTCAGCAGCAGCGAATGGGCCACGTTGTTCCCGTCCCCCACGTAGGCCAGCTTCACTTTGCGGGCGTCGGAGAACTTTTCCTGCAAGGTGAAGTAGTCGCCCAGCGCCTGGCAGGGGTGCTCGCGGTTGCTCAGCCCGTTGATCACCGGGATCGAGGCGTGCGCCGCCATCTCCACCACCGTCTGGTGGGCGAAGGTCCGCAGCACGATGCCGTCCACCCACCGCTCCAGGTTCCGCGCGATGTCGCTCAGCTCCTCTCGGGCGTCCAGCCGCGAGCCGGTCTGGTCAACGAACAGCGTCCGCCCCCCCAGCTCCCCCATCCCAACCTCGAACGTCACCCGGGTGCGCAACGACGGTTTCTCAAAAAGCAGCACCAACTGCTTGCCCGCCAGCGCGCTGTGGAACTCCTCCGGCCGCCCTTTCACCAGAGCCGCCAGCTCCAGGACGCCTTCCACCTCGCTCGAGGAGAGCGAGGCGATGGAAACCAGGTCGGGCTGCGACAACCGGGTGAGGGCTCGCAACAGGCTCATCGCTTCCCCCTCCGCTGCTCGGCGTCCACGCGGGCAAAAATGGCCTCCAGCGTCCGCATCAACCGCTCCACGTGCCGTTCCTCGATGATGTACGGCGGCAAGAAACGCAGCACCGTGTCGTGCGTGCAGTTGATGAGCACGCCCCGCGCCAATGCCTCCCGCACCACCGCTTTGCCGGGAAACCCCAGTTCCATCGCCAGCATCAGCCCGGCCCCGCGCACCTCCCGAATCCAGCCGTATTTTTTTTGCAGCTCCTCCAGGCGGCGGCGGAAATATCCTCCCACCCGCCGGACGTGCGCCAACACCCGCTCCCGCTCCAGGGTTTCCAAAAACGCCAGCGCCACCGCGCACGCCAGGGGGCCACCGCCGAAGGTGGTGCCGTGGCTGCCCGAACCCAGCGCCAGGGCCACGCGCTCGCGCGCCAGAATCGCCCCCAGCGGCAGCCCCGCCGCCAGCGGCTTGGCCACCGTCACCACGTCCGGCTGGACCCCGGCGAGCTGATAGGCAAAGTAGCGCCCCGTGCGCCCCAGGCCGCACTGAATCTCATCCGCGATGAGCAGGGCGTTCCGCCGGCGGGTGAGCGCGCGAGCCCGCATGAAAAATTCCAGGCTTACCGGCCGGATGCCCCCTTCTCCTTGGATAGGCTCGAGCAGGATGGCGCAGACGCTGGAGTCGAACTTGCGCTCCAGGTCGCGCACGTCGTTGAACCGCACGAAGCGCACCCCGGGCACCAGCGGCGCAAACGGCGCCCGGTATTTCTTCTGCCCGGTCGCGGCCAACGCTGCAAACGTGCGTCCGTGGAAGGAATTCTCCAGTGCCAGCACCCGCCAGCGCGGGCGCTGGCCGTTGGCGTTGTGCAGGCGGGCGTAGGCGCGCGCCAGCTTCAGCGCTCCCTCGATGGCTTCCGTGCCGCTGTTGGTGAAGAACACCCGGTCGAGCCCGGAGATTTTCTTCAGCCGGCGCGCCAGGGCCGCCTGGTAGTCGTGATAGAAGAGGTTCGAAACGTGGATGAGCCGCTCGGCCTGACGCCTCAAGGCCCGCTGGATAGCCGGATGCCCGTAGCCCAGCGCGTTCACCCCGATCCCGCTCAGGAAATCCAGGTACGGCCGCCCGTCGGCGTCGTACACCGTGCAGCCGCGGCCCCGCCGGAAGAGAACCGGGAAGCGATCATAGGTGGGAACCAGCAGGGCATTTTCCGCCCGCCTTACCGCCGCCAGGCTCATACCACCACCTCCGTGCCCAGGTGAGCTTCCGCCGCCATCACCCGGGGCAGCGACTCCACCTCTGCGGCCGGCAGGATGTGCACCCGCTCCACGCCGCCCGCCAGCGCCTGCCGGCAGGCCTCCAGCTTCGGCAGCATCCCTCCCTGAATGACCTCGCGCTCGGCCAGCCCGGGAATCTCAGCCGCGCGCAGCCGCTCGATCCGCCTCCGGCTGGCGTCCCACACGCCGGGAACATCAGTCAGAAAAATCAACGCCTCCGCCTCGCACGTCACCGCACAGGCGGCGGCCATCTGGTCGGCGTTGATGTTGTAGTATTCGCCGTCCATCCCCAGAGCCAGGCTGGCCACCACCGGCAGGGCCCCCTGCGCCCAAATGACCTCCAGCCAGCGAGGGTCGCTGGCGCATACCTCACCCACAAAACCCAGGTCGCGCCCGTTCGCCGGGAGCTTCCGCGCCCGGAACGCCAGCCCGTCCCCGCCCGCCAGCCCCATCGCGGGTTGACCCGCGCGCGCCAGCACCGCCACCAGTCGCTTGTTAATCCCCCCGGCAAGAACCATCAGAGCGACTTCCCGCGTCTCGGCATCGGTGACCCGCAGCCCATTGACGAACTCGCTGCTCTTCCCCAGTTGCTCCAGGGTGCGCGTCAGAGCTGAGCCGCCCCCGTGCACCACCGCCACGCGGTGGCCCCGCCGGGCCAGCGCCGCCAGCACCTGCGCGCAACGGCTCAGCAGCCCTGCCTCTTCCAGGGCCTTCCCGCCCAGCTTCACCACCAGCTTCACCCCAGGCCCTCCTGCTCGTCCCAGCCGTAAAGCAAGTTCATGTTCTGCACCGCCTGCCCCGCCGCTCCCTTGAGCAGGTTGTCGAGACAGGAAACCAGAACCAGCCGGCGGCCGTCCGCATCGAGCGCTAGCCCCAGGTCGCAGTAGTTCGTCCCCAGGGAAAACTGGATTTCCGGCAGGCGCGGCGGCGAAAACACCCGCACAAAGGGGCTGCCGGCATAGAACTCGCCCAGGCACTGCTCGATGTCGCCGGGGGTCAACGGGCGGCGCAGATAAAGGTAGATCGTGGAGAGGATCCCGCGCGGGATGGGCAGCAGGTGCGTGGTGAAGACAAGCTGCGCGGGCGACAGCCCGAGTTGTTCCAGAATCTCTCCCCGGTGCCGATGGGTGAAGACCGAGTAGGCGCGGAAATTGTCGGCCACCTCGACGAAGTGCGTCTGGGGCGTGGGCTGCTTGCCCGCCCCGGAAACGCCCGACTTGGCGTCGCACACCACGCCGCGCTCAACATCAATCAGCCCCGCACGCACCAGGGGCGCCAGCGCCAGGATGACCGAGGTCGGATAGCAGCCCGGGTTGGCCACCAGTTGGGCGTCGGGCAGGCAGTCGCGCACCAGCTCCGGCAAACCGTAGACGGCCCGCTCACTGACCGCCTCGGCGGCCGCCGGATCAGCGTCCGTGAACTGGTAGGGCGCACGGTAGTCCGGCGAGCGCAGCCGCCAGGCGGCGCTCAGGTCGATGACCCGCAGGCCGCGCCCCACTGCCTCCGGCACCCAGGCGCGCGCCACCTCGTGCGGCGTGGCCAGGAACAAGAGGTCCACCCCCCGGGCGTGGAGCTTCGACCACGAGAACGGCTCCAGAGATTGCGTGCCGTTGCCGGAGAGATGCGGAAAGAGGTCGGCCAACTGCCCCCCCCCGTTCCCCGCCGAGTCCCGCGTCAGCAGCAGCGGGGGCTTCAGCCGGGGATGGCGCAGCAAGAGCCGCGTGAGCTCGAGGCCCACGTAGCCGGTGGCCCCCACCACGGCCGCTTGCAGCACGGGGCGCGTCATCAGGCGATCAACTCCCGAATGCGCGCGCTCAATTGCTCGCAACTCTTGCGCGTGGGCGTCACGATCAGGATGGTGTCGTCGCCCGCCACCGTCCCCACCACCACCCCCCCCC
>JALLOH010000309.1 GCA_027717655.1 Acidobacteriia bacterium AH_259_A11_L15 | reverse complement strand
TACCTGGAGTCCGGGGGAAAGCTCCGCCTCACCGTGCTTTCCGATCACGGCAACAGCTTGACGCCCGCCCGCGCCGTCCCCCTGGAGGAGTGGCTGCCAGCGCGCGGCTGGCGCCTCCGCGACCGCCTGGAAGAGCCGCGCGACGTCGCGGTGCCCGCCTACGGCCTGGTCAGCTTCCTGGCGGTCTACTCTCGGCCGGAAGCCCGCGCCGAACTGGCCGCCGATCTGGCGAAGATGGAGGGAGCCGACCTGGTGGTCTACGCCGAGGGCCAGGGCGTGGTGATTGAATCCGTTCGGGGCCGCGCCCGCCTGCTGTGGAACCCGGACGGCACCGCTTTCCGCTATCAGCCCGAAAGCGGCGACCCCCTGGCCCTGGCGGACACACTGGAGAACCTGGCGGCACAAGGGAAAGTGGGCCCTGAAGGCTGGCTGCAAGACGCCGACCTGTTCGCGGCCACCGCCCACCACCGCTACCCCGACCCGGGCCAGCGCCTCTGGCAGTGGGCCACCAACCACGTCCGGAACCGCGCCGACCTGCTGGTGAGCCTGGAGCCGGGCTACTTTTACGGCAGCGGCGCCTTCCGGCACCTGGTGGACATCCTCAGTACCCACGGCAGCTTAGACCGAGCCCAATCGCTTGGCTTTGCCATGACCACCGACGGCCTT
>JALLOH010000308.1 GCA_027717655.1 Acidobacteriia bacterium AH_259_A11_L15 | reverse complement strand
ATTTGAGTCATGACGAAGGCTACTTGAACGGAAGGGCGTTCAGGGGCTTGGAATCCGACTACGCAAAGATAGGGACGCTATTGCATAGGCTCTGGAAAAGCTGGCGCAAACTATGAAAGGGATTCGTTTGCCTCCTATGCTTCCTTTGCTTCCTCTGCCTCCTATGCTTCGGGTGCACGGATGAGCGTCCTTGTCGACCGCCGGACGCGGGTGGTGGTGCAGGGGATCACCGGGCGCGAGGGCAGCTTCCACACCGAACAGATGCTCGCCTACGGCACGAAAGTCGTCGCGGGAGTGACGCCGGGCAAGGGCGGCAGCAAGCACCTGAAGGTGCCGGTGTTCAACACGGTGGAAGAAGCGGTGCGGAAGACGGGGGCGAACGCCTCCGCCATTTTTGTCCCGCCGCCATTTGCCGCCGACGCCATCCTGGAAGCGGCCGAGGCGGGCGTGCTGCTGGTGGTCTGCATCACCGAGGGCATCCCCACGCTCGACATGGTCAAAGTGATGGCCTACCTGGGGCCGCGGGGCACGCGGTTGATCGGCCCGAACTGCCCGGGAATCATCTCGCCGGGGCAGGCGAAGATCGGCATCATGCCGGGGTTCATCCACCGGCGCGGCCCGGTGGGAGTGGTCTCGCGCTCGGGGACGCTGACCTACGAGGCGGTGC
>JALLOH010000307.1 GCA_027717655.1 Acidobacteriia bacterium AH_259_A11_L15 | reverse complement strand
GGTTCCTCCTCCCCTGGAGGCTGGCCTTCCTTCGCAGGCTGGTCGCCCTCGGGCGGCTGGGCCTCTTCCGCAGGCTGGGCACCCTCGGGCGGCTGGGGAGCCGGACGCGGTTGGGCTCCCGCTGGCGCCCGATCTCCCTCTGGGAGCCGGCCTCGCCGCGCCGGCTCACCCCTCGGCGCTGGCTCGCGAATCGAGGTGGGAAGCAAAGACCGAGCGTAGCGAATGGGCGCGCCCAGGTTGGACCCGCTGAATTCCGGGTGGCCGCCGTAGTTGATCGCCACCACCACCTCATTCTGGTCAAAGAGGGGACCGCCACTGCCGCCGTGGGTGGTTTGGGCGTCGTAGACAATATTCCTTTCTGTTGCTTCGTTGATGATTCCCCGGGTGGTCAAGGGGCGGATCAGGCCCCGGCGCCCCAGTTCGTCCACCAGGGTGACATAGTCGTACTCTTCAAAGTATTCGGCGCCGGCCCGCTGCGCGTGCTCCAGAATTTCTTGCCGTTCTTGCGCATCGGTGCCTCGAATCAGGAGAGATTCCGGCCCGGTCGGATACCCCATCAACACCGCGGGACCACCCGGCTGGGGAAGAGAGTTCCCTCGGGCCAGGGGCAAGGAGGGGCTGGGAACGGTGGCTCCGTCCTTGATACGCAGCAGGCCCACGTCGGCACTC
>JALLOH010000306.1 GCA_027717655.1 Acidobacteriia bacterium AH_259_A11_L15 | reverse complement strand
CTCCAGGCCGCCTGGAGGTAGCAGACCAACGCGCCCTTCATGTTGTAGATGCCCAGGCCGTAGAGGAAACCGTCTTTGACCACCGCCTGGGGCTTGTAGCCGATGCCGGTCAGGTGCGGCTCGCGGCCGGTGGTGGAGGTGTCCATGTGCCCGTTGAACATCAGGCTCTTGCCGGTGCCGGTGCCCTCGAGCCGGCCGATGACGTTGGGGCGACCGTCCTCGACCTCCTGCCAGGTGACCGACAGGCCCGTCCGCTCCATGGCGGCGCGCAGGTAGCGGGCCATCTCCAGCTCCTCGCCGGTGGGGCTGGGGATGTTGATCACGTCGCACGCCAGGGAGACGATCTCCTGCTCGCTCACGTGCGCCAGGATTTTCTCCGCCAGCTTGGAATTGGCTACCAGCGCCATCTCCGCCATCCCGGAAAGCGATTCTCGCGCAACCATTATCGCCGGAAGTCGTCCGGAAACGAACAAAGCTTTTCGTTTCCCTGCTCGGTGATCAGGAAATCATCCTCCAGGCGCAGCCCGCCGCCGCTTTCCCAATAGACGGCCGGCTCGATGGCCAGCACCATTCCCTTTTGAATGCTACCCGCGCCCGCCTGGTGAGCATAAGGAGGCTCGTGGGCTCGGGCGCCGACGCCGTGGCAGACGGGATGGGAGGGCTGCTCGGGGT
>JALLOH010000305.1 GCA_027717655.1 Acidobacteriia bacterium AH_259_A11_L15 | reverse complement strand
TGTTCTCCCTCGTCTTCGTGTTCATCAGCTCCATCGCTTCGCTGGTGGGCGGCATCGTGATCATGAACATCATGCTGGTCTCGGTGAGCGAGCGCAAGAAGGAGATCGGCATCCGCCGCTCGGTGGGCGCCACCCGGCGCGACATCCTGAACCACTTCCTGCTGGAAGCGCTGGCCGTCTGTTTGACCGGGGGCCTGGTGGGCGTGGCCCTGGGCTTTCTCCTGGCGCTGGCGGTCGGGCAGCTCACCCCGTTTCCCGCCAGCGTTCGACTCTGGGTGGCGCTGCTGGGGCTGCTGCTTACTTCGCTCATCGCGCTCATCTTCGGCACCTACCCGGCGGTTCGCGCCGCCCACCTCGACCCCGCCGTGGCCCTGAGGGCAGACTGATGCGGGCGACTTGGCGCGAATACTTGCGCACGGCCCTCACCGCCATCCGCGCCCACAAGCTGCGCGCGGCGCTCACCATGCTGGGGGTGGTGATCGGCGTGCTCTCGGTCATCAGCGTGGCCGCCGTCATCCACGGCCTGAACACCTACATCGCCGGCAAGGTGCAGGAGATCGGCGCCCGGGTCTTCTTCGTCACCCGCTTTCCCGCATTCACCTTCGAGCAGTGGCCGGAGGAGATTCGCCTGCGCAAGCACTTCATCTACGATGATGTCCACGCCCTGCGCCAGCAG
>JALLOH010000304.1 GCA_027717655.1 Acidobacteriia bacterium AH_259_A11_L15 | reverse complement strand
GTCTTTACCCTTCGGATAGTAAGTTTTCATAGGCACACCACAACGCTGGCATCGCAGCCGCAAAATGGAAATTTTATAGGAGACTTCGTTTTTTGTCAACGACCGCTTCTCCCCTCCGGAGGGAGTTCCTCCCCCGCGAGTAGCAATTTCGGGCGCGGCAAGGCTAAGATGGGCGCGCCGTGACTCCCCCTGGCAAAACTTCTCGCCCGCCCATTCTGGTCACCGGCATCTCCGGCAACCTGGGCCGGCGGCTGGCGCCCCACCTCAAAGACCACCTGCTGGTGGGGGTGGACTTGTATCCCCCCCAGCTCGACCACCCCCGGGTCGAGTTCTGTCCCCTGGATATCTCCCAGCCGGACGCCGTCGCGACCCTCGAAGCCTTGATGCGCGACTCCCAGGTCCGCCAGGTCGTGCACCTGGCCTTTGTCTTGGACCCGGCCCGCACCGGGGCCACCGCCACCCGCCGGCAGTGGGAAATCAATGTCCGCGGCACCCGGCACCTGCTGGAGGCCGTCGAGCGCCTCAACCACCCCCAACGGCAAGTGGATTTCTTCCTTTACCTCTCCAGCGTCACCAGCTACGGCCCCCAACTGCCCTACCCCGTCCGGGAAGACTACCCCCAGCAGCCCCATACGTACACCTACGCCCTCCACAAAAAGGAAACCGAAGAAATCTGT
>JALLOH010000303.1 GCA_027717655.1 Acidobacteriia bacterium AH_259_A11_L15 | reverse complement strand
GCACTTCTGCGGCGGAACCTCCAGCAACTGGCTCGCTAAGCCATCCAATCCGTGCACCTTGACCAACTCATGGATACGCGCCACATCCGCATTGCTAAGCCACAGAGCATAACCTTCGTTGGTACGCCGGCGCCTAAAGTTCCCCAGCGACGTCAAGATGGCGCCAACCTTGCGCGGCTTGAGCCGGAGACGAGCTTTTGCCTTGTCCAGCACGTCATTCACCAGACAGGTGACGTCAGATACGCCAAGAGACTTTCCAGAAAAGTTGCTGTACTCAGGCCGCAAGTGCACTAAGTAGAATAACGCCGCGAGTACAGCATCTTCCGCCGGCGGCAGAGGCTCTTGAAGTGTTTTGTTCTGGTACTTGAAGAAATGGACCAAGTAGTCCACCCGCTTTGTGTCTTCAGCTGCCGCCGTGGCCAGGCACGTCAAGAGGTCTTTCGTCCGCGGTCGCAAGGACTCAACTCCAGGCAAAGGAGGGCGCTTTGCGTGCTTGTAGTTCTGCAAGCGAAACTGGAGGAGCTGTCGCTGCAAGACCCGTGCTCTCTCCTCCAACACGGGGTCGGTAACCTTGAGCAAACCATCGGCGTTGGCCTCCATCATGGGGACAAGGATGCAGCGGCTGTTCAACGCCGGATCGTCCGGGGCTTCAAGGAAGGCTACGACCTTGGGTCCATA
>JALLOH010000302.1 GCA_027717655.1 Acidobacteriia bacterium AH_259_A11_L15 | reverse complement strand
GCATATGTTCATCTCCAGCCGCCCCGGCGAGGCGCGTCCGGGAACGTGCGGGCGCGTGGTGCCCGGCTACCAGGCCCGCATCGTGGACGAAAGCGGCGCCGAAGCGAAGGACGGGGAGATCGGCAACTTGTGGATTCAGGGCGCCAGCGCCTTCGCCGGCTACTGGGAGAAGCCGGAGCTCACCGCCCGCACCAAACCCGCCTGCGGTCCGGGCAGGCAAGGCGAGTGGGTCATCACCGGCGACAAGTTCTCTCGCGACCCGGACGGCTTCTACCACTACTGCGGGCATCCCCTCGGCCATGAGGAAGTCGAGCGGGTCGTCGGCGGGGGCGTCCGCCAACAGGCGGCTCCACAGATAGCCGTTTTCCAGGCTGGCGGAATATTTGGGCGGCGGGAGGGCCGGGCTGGCGTTGGCCCCTCGACTACGCTCGGGGTGAATCGCCTGCGGCGATTCAGCCACGTAGGTGCCGCGACCCACGTGCCCGGCGA
This sequence comes from Acidobacteriia bacterium AH_259_A11_L15, assembly GCA_027717655.1. Classification (GTDB taxonomy): domain Bacteria; phylum Acidobacteriota; class Terriglobia; order Acidiferrales; family 2-02-FULL-67-57; genus 2-02-FULL-67-57. Next base: position 190 of record JALLOH010000302.1, on the reverse strand, counting down.
TCCAGCCGTCGGCGGTCAACTCGGCATAGGCGTTGGCGATGGTGGTGCGGTGGACGCCGAGGCGCTGGGCCAGCTCCCGGCTGGGCGGCAGGCGCTCGCCCACCCCCAGCGCGCCGGTGGCGATCAACTGGCGGATCTGGTCGCGAATCTGCTGGTACAGCGGGACGGAACTGGCCGGGTCAAGCTGGAG
>JALLOH010000301.1 GCA_027717655.1 Acidobacteriia bacterium AH_259_A11_L15 | reverse complement strand
CCGTGGCCGATTCGCTCTTCGGCCCCCTCGATCCCGTCGGGCAGATCGTCCGCCTGAACGGGATGGAGTTCCGCGTGGTGGGCATCTGGGAGAAGCACGAAGGCCTGCTGGGCGGCCCCGGCATCGATCAATTCGTCATCATCCCCTACGAGACCTTCGAGAAGCTCTGGCCGGAGATTGAAGAAACCATCATCGCCGTGGCGGTGGCCGACCCGGTCAACCTGCCGCGGACGCAAAGCGAAGTCGAGCAAATCCTCCGCCGCCGCCGCGGCGTCCTGCCCCACGAGAAGAACGACTTTGAAATCACCTCGCCCGACTTCCTCACCGACCTCTGGGAGCAGCTCACCGGGGCGCTGGTGGTGCTCACCTTCATGATCAGCTCCATCGCCCTGCTGGTGGGCGGCATCGGGGTGATGAACATCATGCTGGTGTCAGTGACTGAACGCACGGCCGAGATCGGCGTGCGCAAGGCCATGGGGGCTCGCCGGCGCGACATCCGCCGGCAGTTCCTCACCGAGGCGGTCACCCTCACCGGCCTCGGCGGCCTGCTGGGCATCGCCCTGGGCGCCGCGCTCACCTACCTGACCCGGTGGATTTTTCCCAACTTGCCCGCGGCGCTCTCGCTCTTCTGGGTGGGAGTCGCCTTAGCGATGGCCGTCGGGGTAGGACTCTTCTTTGG
>JALLOH010000300.1 GCA_027717655.1 Acidobacteriia bacterium AH_259_A11_L15 | reverse complement strand
TTGCTCATGCGGGCACGACACCTGCTTGCGTTCGCCCTGCTGGCCTTCATCTGGGAGATGATTCTGCAATCCTGGGACGCGCTGCGGCGGCACCCGCTGCGCAGCTTCCTGACCATGCTGGGCGTGGTGTGGGGCATCGTGGCCGTCACCCTGCTGATCGCCTACGGCGGCGGCTTCCGCAGAGCCATCTGGGGCGGCTTCGCCGCTTTCGGCCGCAGCGCCGTGGTCTGCTGGCCGGGCCAGACCAGCCAGCAGGCCGGCGGCGAGCGCGCCGGCAAGCGCGTCCGCTTCGAAAAGGAAGACCGGGAGTGGATTTTGCAAGAGGCCTCCCTGGTCAAGCTGGTGAGCCTGGAGACCGTGCGCTGGTGGCCGATCACTTACGGGGAGCGGCTGGATTCGACCGCCATCCGGGGCGTCTACCCCGAGTACGGCGAGATTCGCAACGAAGTCCCCGACTACGGCCGCTGGATCAGCCCGGAAGATTTCCTCCAGCGCCGCCGCGTGGTCGTGCTGGGCGGGCGCCTGAAGGAGAAGCTCTTCAGCGGCCGCCCGGCGGTCGGCGAAACCGTGCGCATCAACGGCGTCCGCTTCACCGTCATCGGGTGGATGGAACGCAAGCTGCAATTTTCGAACTACTTCACCAGCGACGACAACTCTGCTTTCATTCCGTATACAGCCGCC
>JALLOH010000002.1 GCA_027717655.1 Acidobacteriia bacterium AH_259_A11_L15 | reverse complement strand
CGTCGCCCGCCAGCGGCTGCAGGCGGCCGGCCTCCGGGTGCCGCCGTTTCTCCGCTTCTCCCTCCGCCAAGACCCGCGGGCGCGCCTGCAAGAGGTCCCGTTCCCCTGCGTGCTCAAGCCGCTCTCGCTTTCGGCCAGCCAGGGCGTGATCCGGGCCGACAGCCCGGAAGAGTTTCTGGCAGCGTTTGCCCGCATCCGGCGGCTCTTGCAGGAGCCCGGCATGCAAGTGCTGCGCGAAGAGACCAGCGAGTGGCTGCTGGTGGAAGGGTTCATCCCCGGTCAGGAGGTTGTCCTGGAGGGACTGTTCGACCGCGGGCAGTTGCGCGTCCTGGCCCTGTTCGACAAGCCCGACCCCCTGGACGGCCCCTATTTCGAAGAGACGATCCTGGTAACGCCTTCGCGCCTGCCCGGTCCGACACAGGGAGAGATCATCCGCACCGTCAAGCACGCGGCCCGCGCCTTGGGCCTTTGCCACGGCCCCCTCCACGCCGAGCTGCGCTTGCCCCCCGAAGGCCCGCGGGTGCTGGAAGTGGCGGCGCGCTCCATCGGCGGGCTCTGCTCCCGCGCGCTGCGCTTCCGCGCCGGCCTCTCGCTGCCCGAGCTTATCCTCCGCCACGCCTGGGGTCTGCCCATTGACCCGGTGGTGCGGGAAGACGCCGCCGCCGGCGTGATGATGATTCCCATCCCCCAGGCGGGAGTTTTTCAGGGAGTGGAGGGAGTCGAAGAAGCCCGGCGAGTCCCCGGCATCGAAGAGATCGCCATCACCGCCAAGCCAGCCCACCCCCTCCGGCCCTTGCCCGAGGGCTCGAGCTACCTGGGGTTCATCTTTGCGCGGGATTCTTCTCCCGAAAAGGTGGAGCAGGCCCTGCGGGAGGCCCACCGGCGGCTGCGCTTCCGCCTCGCCCCGCGCCTCCCGGTGGCGTAGCCGGAAGAAGAGGGGCTAGTGCCGTTCCAACTTGTTTCAGCTAAGAAAGCATATTAGCCTATGGCGGCTGCGGCCATCGGGTCCAACTGCACAAGCAAGCCTGCCATTGATGACACTGTGAGGTGAGTGATCTGTGGCACCGGGACGCGAAGCGGACCAGCAGAGTCTGAGCAGTATCGGGGACGAGATCCAGTCTGCGAAGAACATGGCGGACTACGAGGCCGTGGACGTGCTCTGGGTTGCCTTGCTCAAATTGGCGAATCGAATGCAGGGCACCAACGAGCATCGCCGTATGCTGGCGCTGGTTGGTGTCTTCGAGCTTGAAACTGTCTCCTCGATTCTTGGCCTTCGGGCCGTGGACGACCTCCTTGATCTCGATCCCCCCTTGGAAACTGTCCTGACAGACCCGCATGAGCGTCTCGAGAAGGAGGAGGCCAAGCGGTCTCTCGAGACGGTCAGGCAGTGCCGCACCACTGACCCAAATGCTGCCCTGCTGGCCATGGGGGAGATACTGAAACGCATTCGCAACAAGCGCGCCCACGGCTTCAAGAGGCGCAGCGACGCGCGTGACCGTCAGATTCTGGGTGCGGCTCGCTCCATCCTGGCAGCGCTTTGCCAGGCTGCCCTTGGGGCCGTGAGAAAACATGTCTCTCAGACTTGAGGATGTCGCGGTCCCTAACTCCTGGATGCAGGCGGTGCCGGGCGGACTGCGCCTGCTCCTCATCGAACGTGAACGGTCGCCCGCCGCGCGTAATCCGGAGCGTTAGATGCGCTAAGGAGGAGGGACAATGGCACGTGCGATATGGGCTTTTTTGGCGTTCAATGTCTATTCGCTATTCCTCATTTCCGTGTTCCAAGAGAACACCCCGCATCTATTTGACGCCAAGCTCGTTGCTGAAATGCGTGCGGCCGGTGAGATCTTCGACATCAAAGCTTGGGGATGGAAGGATCATTACATTTGGCGGCTTTTCTCAGGGGTAGTGGTCACTGCTGTGGCTGCCTTTCTTGCAGGTGCGATCGCACGACGGAACGGCGCGAAGGTAGCCGTAATTGCAAATGTTCCAAGCATCATCCTGTGGGCCGCACTGTTCTATTTGTTAGCATTCGGTCGTACCGAAGTGGAAGGACAAACGGGCTTCATTGTCGTATCCATCGTCGCTATTCCACTCACAACATGGATTGCATATCAGTTCGGAAAAGTGGGCGCCGAAACTCAAGCATCGGAATTCCAAGACAGTACGGTACTGGGGATTGGCCCGTACCATTGGGTCTGGATCGTATTTCCTCTTTATCTGTACGCTCGGGACATCGTTTTCGTCGTCGCAAAGTTTTTCGCACTGCAGTTCCTAACTTGGCGTGACATGAGCATGGTGGGTGCGCTCATTTCATTTCTTGCGCTCATACCGGTAATCGCTTGGATTGCACCCATTGTAATGACCTACAACGTCTTGACCGGCGAATCTTTGAGCGATAAGTCTCCAGGCGTAAGAGGCCTCGCGAACGCTGGAATCATTATTGGTGGTGCCTTGCTAGCGTCCGGAATTGAGATTGCCTGTTTCTGGCTGCTGCAAAAGCTGATGTCATGGTGGTACACGTAGACGTTCCGGCGCTCACAGAGCGCCGCTACAGGACAGACCGTAAGGCCCTTAGAATATCCAGCAGCAGAGGAGGCGCTCCAAAAAGTTGGAACGCTTCTACTGCTTTTCCTGCGGGGGGACGTAGCCGGGCGGGAGCTTGGCGTCCTTGCTGAAGAAGAACTTCTCCGCCTCGGCGGAAATAATCTCCCAGGCCTCGGGGGTGGCCGGGTTGAGCTGGTATTCGTTGATGATCATCTTGACGTGCTCTTTCCACAGCTCCCAGGCCTTCTGGGAGACGTTCTCGTAGAGGCGCTGGCCCAGCTCGCCCATGTAGGGCGGCTCGGGCAGCCCCGGAAGCTCCTCGCCCCCGAACTTGACGCATTTCACCATCCGTTCGCCCATTTCTGTTCTCCTCAATGATTGCCCGACTCCCCCAGCATACCGCAACCCCTCGTCCTTGTCAGCCCCGAAATTCCTGCCATTCCGCGAGCAGGGGCGTAGAATGGGTTTGACCCAAACGTACAAGCCTATTCGGAGGTGTAACCATGGCTCGCTTTCAGAATGACGACCCGCGCGAGATCGTTATGAGGAGGGTGCAAGCGATGATGCCCAAGACAATCGGATTGTTGGTGGTGGCAGGGGTGGTGGTGATTGGGTTCCTTTTCTCGTTGGCCATTGTGCCCACCGGGCACGTGGGGGTGCTGACGCGGTTCGGCAAGGTGACCGGCCAGGTGCTGGATGAAGGCGTCCACGTGGTGTGGCCCTGGCTGGCGGTTCACCGCATGTCGGTCCGCACCCAGCAGCTTAAAGAGACGGCGAATGTGCGGTCGAACGAAGGGCTCAACATCGGCCTGGACATATCCTTGCTCTTTCACCTGGACGCTCAGCGCGCCGACGACGTGTATCAAAAGCTCGGGCCGGACTACATCGATCGCGTGGTGGTGCCCAACCTGCGCACAACCACGCGCGATGTGACGGCCTCGTACAGCGCCGACGCCCTCTACACCGAAGAGCGGGCGGAGGTGGCCGTGAAGATCGAAGAGAAGTTGACTGCCAAGCTTGAAGAACGCGGCATTGTCGTGGAGAGTGTCCTGTTGCGCGACGTCCAGCTGCCCCAGGTGTACGCCCAGGCCATCGAGGCCAAGCAGAAAGCCGAACAGGAGGCGCTGCGGATGGAATTCATCAATCAGCGAGAGAGGATGGAAGCGGATCGCAAGCGCATCGAGGCTGCCGGCATCCGCGACTTCCAGCGCATCGTGGCCCAGGGCATCAGCGCCCAACTGCTCACCTGGAAGGGCATCGAAGCCACCGAGCAGCTGGCCGCCAGTCCCAACGCCAAGGTGATCGTGATCGGCAGCGGCAAGAACGGTCTGCCGCTCATCCTCGGCGGCCAGTAAGGCGCGCAACCGCGCTCCAGCCGGCTGGGCAGAGCGGACCCTCGGGCAGGAGTGTGGGTGGCCAACTTTTCGGCTGACGCCGGAATCGAACCGGAATAGTATGCGCAGAGAGGAGGCCATGGTTCGCTCCCTCGGGTTGGCAGCGGCGCTTCTGCTGGTGGCGGGGCTGGCCGGCTCCGCCGCGGCCCAGGTGCGCCTCGAGCCCCCGCCGCAGCCGCAGACCGCCCGCATCAACGTCACCTATACCGAGCCTTCCGATGAAGGCCAGGCCGAGCGCCTGCGCGACCTCGCCGCCCGCATGAAGCCCACCGCCAACCAACTCGAGTTCCTCGACCGGGTCGACATCCTCATCGTCCACACCCCGCGGGAATTCCGCCAACGCCTGGGTCGGGAGCTGGAGGGCTTCAGCGCCGTCAGCTACGTCCACGGCATCCTGTTCCTTTCGCCTCTCTCCTGGCAGCGCCCGCCCACCGAGGAAGCCCTGCGGCTGGAGATGGAGCAGGCCCTGGTTCGCTACGTGGCCAACCAACTGGCCGGCGGCAACCGCTTGCCGGACTGGCTGGAGAACGGCCTGGTGGCCGTCTTGACCCGCCAGCCCTTCGCCCTCACGACCGCCGAGCAGGTGGCCCGCCGCGCCCCCCTGCTGCTGGCCCGGTTCGAGGAAGAAGACCCGGCGGTGGGCTACTGGGCGGTCCTGTACTTGGTGGAGGAGCGCGGCGGGCTCGGCTCCGTGCGCCAGCTATTGCGTCTGGTGGCCCAGCGGCCGGACACCTTCCTCGAGAACCTGCAGTTGACCTACGGGGTCCCCGCCGGGCAACTGGAGCGCGACTGGCGCCAGTGGCTCCAGGCCAAAGTGGAGGCCGAAAAAGAAGAGCGCGAGGGTCCCCTGATCCGCCGGCAATAAGAGTTCTGGGGAGCTTCTTGCCTGAAGGGAAGGGAGGAGCGGCCTACTGGCCGGCGGGGGTTTCCACCGCTTCTCGCGGCGCCTTGGAGCTGGCTTCCTTGATGCGGCTGGCCTTCTTGCCCTTCTTGCCGCGCAGGTAGTAGAGCTTGGCCCGGCGCACCCGCCCCGCCCGTAGAACGTTGATGCTCTCAATCACCGGCGAGTGCACGGGGAAGATGCGTTCCACCCCTACGCCGAACGACACCTTGCGGACCGTGAAGGTCTCCTGGATGTCCTTGCCCCGGCGGCCGATCACCACTCCGTCGAAGGGCTGCACGCGGGTCTTGTCGCCTTCCTTGATCTTCACGTGCACCCGCACGGTGTCCCCCGGCCCGAAAGCCGGCAACTGGCGCAGTTGCGCCCGCGCGATTTTTTCCACGGCGGACATTCGGCGTATCCCCGAAGAAGTGCAAGCCTTACTCTAGCATAGACGAGGCCCGCTTGCCTAGCGCTGGCGACTTTGCCTGGCTCCTGCCCGGGCGCTTGACGCCGCCCAAAGACTTAGCGGAAAATCCTATGGCAATTCATCGGCCTGCCCAATCCGGCAGGCTTTGGTTGAGGTCTTATTTCGATGGGAATCTTGAATTGGCTCCGCCGGGTGAAACGCCGCCACTGGCACATCTGCTATGAGTGCCTGCGGAACCAAGGCAACGTGGCCGAAGAGGCCATCTTCTATTACGACGGGCCGCCGGAGGAGCAGGTCGAGGGCCATGCCACCACCGCCTGCCCCCGCTGCCAGTCGCTGAACACCCGCTCCTTCCAGTTCCTGAAGGACGAAGAAGAAGACGCCGCCCTCTTCGGCCTGGAGCGTATCGTCCGCTCCAATCCCCGGGAGCGCTTCGCGGTCAAGCGCGGCTGCTAACGACGGCGTCGGTCTCCGGCGGGCAAGCTCAGGAATCGAGCTTATCCAGCAGGGCTCGCTCCTCTTTCGTGAGCCGCGCCCGCGCCAGCAGGTCCGGGCGGTTGCGACGGGTCTTGGCCAGCGCCTTCTCTCGCCGCCACCGCCGCACTTCTTCGTGGTCCCCCCCCAGCAGCACCTCCGGCACCTGGTGGCCGCGAAAGTCGGCCGGGCGGGTGTAGTGCGGGCAGTCGAGTATCCCCCCGGCGCTGATGCGGGCTTCCGGGTGGGCGGTGAAGGATTCCTCCACCACCGAGCGCTCGTCGCCGAGGGCTTCCGGCAAGAGGCGAGTCGTCGCGTCCACCACCACGGCGGCAGCCAGCTCGCCCCCGCTCAAAACATAGTCGCCGATCGAAAGCTCCAGCGTGGCCAGGTGCTCGGCCACTCGCTCGTCCACCCCTTCGTAGCGCCCGCAGAGCAGCACCACCCGTTCTTGCTCGGCCAGGGTCTGCGCCACCGACTGGTGGAACCACCGCCCCTGGGCCGAGAGCAGCACGATGGCTGTCCGGGCGCGCTTTTCCATCGTCTGGTCGCTCAACAGGCTCTCGACCGCGGTGAAGAGGGGCTCGGGCTTCAGCACCATCCCTTCTCCGCCGCCGAACGGCCGGTCGTCCACCGTGCGGTGCTTGTCGGTGGTGTAGTTCCGCAGGTCGTGCAGGCGGATCTCGATCAGGCCTTCCTCCTGCGCCCGGCGCAGGATGCCGTGCTCGAACGGCCCCCGGAAAAACTCCGGGAAAATGGTAACGATGTCGTAGATCACTTCTTGCCCGTAGGCGTAGTATATATACTACGCCCACAGCCTACTTTAACGGGCGTAGCCTGCTAATTATGCGGCTATTTAACTTTGATTCGCCGCTTGACACGTAGCATCTCATTTGGTATATATACCAAATGAGATGCCTAGACTCCGAGGCATCTTCCGTGGGATGACCATGCCATCACGCCTTGACATTGCGAAAAAAGACATCGTGAAATTGTTCGATCACGCGGGCAAGAGCGTCTATTGGCCCAGCGACATCGCAACTATCCTGTCAGATAACCGGGCCTACTGGCGTGTCGCCCAGAAGACGACCACGCGCGATTTTATCACTTTTCTGTTGAAGAAGGCGAAGCTTGTCGAAATCCGCCTCACGGCTGAGGCACACAAGAAAGAGTTAATGCGTTATGCGTGGGGTGAGGTTTCCCCCTTCACCGTGGCGTTGTCCCTCAAGCGAGGCGGATACCTATCGCATGGAACTGCCGTGTTCCTGCACGGTTTGACCGACCAATTACCGAAAACCATTTATGTCAATAATGAACAGAGTCCCAAACGCGAACCGGATTTGCTCGAGCAAGATGCTATTCACCGCGCTTTTTCAAGGAAGCAAAGGCGGTCCCGCTATGCCTTCAAGTACGGGGAGTGGCGGATTGTACTGCTAAGTGGAAAGTTCACAGGTCGCCTTGAGGTGGGGACGAGCGTAGGGCCAAGTGGTGAAAGCCTTGAGGTGACGAACCTTGAGCGCACCGTTATAGATATTGTTGTGCGGCCAGCATACGCAGGGGGTGTTTACCAGGTTCTCGAGGCCTACAAGACCGCAAGAAACCGTATGTCAGTAGGAATTCTCCTCGCAACCTTGAAAAAGCTTCACCATCTGTATCCGTACCACCAGGCTGTCGGGTTTTATATGGAGAGAACTGGCTATGAAAGTGATAAGTACATGAGGCTCCACAAGCTTGGGATCCATTACGACTTCTACTTAGCACACGAAATCAAGGACAAAGCTTACGATCCAAAGTGGAGGCTATTCTACCCAAAAGGCTTTTAGACGGTCTTTTTCCCCTATCACGAAGTCAAAATAGAAATCATAACTCTTCAATTCGCCTGACACAGACGCTTCCACTGAAGGCCAATCAAGTCTGTGGAACTCCCGGTAGTCTGGTATCTTGCGAATGAGGTCTAGAGGGACTTCCTTAATGGCAAACATGTCCCGAAAGAGGTTCAGGTTGTCATCCGTGGTTAGATCAACGTGGCCGTCAGTCACAATGCAGTATATGTCGTAGAAGTCGCGGGCCCTCACGGTGGGATGGGCACGATGCGGATATTCATCCATCTGCTGGCAGATAGCGCGGAATTTCTCAATAGCAATCATGGGAAGGGTGTATACATAGATGCGATAGTCGTCGAGTTCGGCTTCTTGCTTTCCTTGGCAGTATTCGAACTTGCTTATCTGAACCTTGAATACTCTTTGTTGAGATGGCCCAACGACGGTCGCTTCTCGTTGAGCTCTGGCTAGGTCAGTGCCGATGAGTTCCCGCTTGCTGTTCTCGATTATTTTGAAGTTAATCTCGTAGCCACCCCACTGGTCGTTTGCATCGGCGGGCTTTGTAAGAAACTTGTAGTCGAAGAAAGCATAACCGGCAGATCGGAACCTCCGTTCGAGGGCCTGAAATGCTCTCTTTTGGGCCTCAGCCAAATCACGAAAATCCTTCTCCATCGAGAGGTCGACATCGAGCGATGTGCGAGATCCCAGCTCGTGAACGAGACTGAGCGCATTACCGCCCTTGAGGACTAGTTGTTCGAAGAGCAAATCATCGGAGAAAATCGCGCTTATTGCGAGTCGGCGAACAAGGGCGAGATCCACAGATGCCTCGGTTCAAGGAGCAAAGTAAATGATGATGCAATAGATCGCAACCGCATCATACCGCGAAAGGCGGGCGGTTACTCTTTGGGTTTGAGCCTGAGGGCGGGGGAGTTGATGCAGTAGCGCAGGCCGGTGGGCGCTGGGCCGTCGGGGAAGACGTGACCTAGGTCCGGAAAGATGGTAACGATGTCGTAGATCATGGCAGGAGCCTAGTTTACCTCAGTCCCCTGCCGTCGCACCTCTTATTCGTTTACGTTGCGCAGACCTTCGGGGAGGACGACTTGGATGAGCTTTTCTTCGGGCGCCACCCGGAGGCAGAACTCTTCGACGAAAGGGATTAATAGCTCCTTGCCTTCGGGGGTGTCCACGGCCAGCAAGTCGGTGCCGCCGGTCGGAAGCACTTCCCGCACCCGGCCCAGCTCGCGGCCGCTGGCCTGCTCCACCACCCGGCAGCCGACCAGTTCGTCCAGGTAGAACTCGGTCTCCCCCAGCGGCGCCGCCTCCCGGCAGGGGATTTGAATCTCCAGCCCCACCAGCTCTTCGGCCTGGGCGATGGAGTCTCGGCCGGCGAGCTTGAAGACCAGGTAGTTCTTGTGCGGCCAGCTATTCTCGACCGTAATCGGACGGGGCTGGCTCGTTCCGTCCCAGAGCCAGACTTGGTCGCGCTGGGCCAGGCGCTGGGGGAAATCGGTGAGGATTTCGGCGGCCACCTCGCCGTGCCGCCCCTGGGTCTTGATGATGCGCGCGACCGTCAGCCAGGGAGAGACCATCAAAGCCTTGTTCGAGGGGTCGCCCCGCCTTCGTCCTCCCGAAGTTTCGGGAGGACTTCGGCGGGTAAACTATTCTAGGATTTCCAGCGTGAAGCGTTTCCGGAGCTTCATCCCCGCCGCGCCCAGGAGGGTGCGCATGGCGCGGGCGGTGCGCCCCTGCTTGCCGATTACTTTGCCCAGGTCGCTGGGGTCGACCCGCATCTCCAGCACCGTCACCTGCTCGCCTTCCACGGCGTGGACGGACACTTTGTCGGGGTTATCCACCAAGGACTTGGCGATCTGCTCAATCAGCTCTCTCATCGGCACCCCTCTCTTTCCCTCTCTCCCCGAGCGCTCTATGAACTGCCTGGGCTAGAAGTGCTGCCGATTCTACACTAACTTCAACTTCTGGCGGCGCAGGAGGCTGCGCACCGTGTCCGAGGGTTGGGCGCCTTTTTCGAGCCAGTACTGGACGCGATCGGGCTTGAAGTGGACCTCGGCCGGCTGCCGCACGGGGTTGTAGTGGCCCACCACTTCCACGTACTTGCTGTCGCGCGGCTTCCGCTGGTCGATCACCACTACGCGATACGACGGTTGCTTCTTCTTCCCCACGCGTGTCAGTCGGATCCTCAGCAAACTCGTCACCTCCTTCTAGATTCAATCATTATACGCGGCTCCTGCGGCGGTTGGAAGAGGGCTTTCGCCCCGGGATGTGCCAGCGGCGGAAGCCGCCGGCCTGAATCTCAGGTGGCAGGCCTGCCGGCCGCAGGCAGGTAGCCGTTCTCGACATACCAGCGGTAGGTTTTCTCCAGCGTCTGCCGCAGCGGCGTCTGCGGGTAACCCAACTCGCGGATGGCGCGCTCCGAGCTGTAGGTCCCCACCAGGTGGCGCACCTGCACTAGGTCCGGGGTCAGCGGCGGCTCTTTCCGGGTTAGTAGGGAAAGCCCGTAGGCGCCCCGGGCCACCGCCTGCTCCAGCCAGCGCGGAATGGTCACCACCCGAACTTTCTTCCCGATGGCCTCTGCTACCTGGTGAATCAGGTCGGCGAAGCGGACGTGCTCCCCGCCTAGGATGTAACGCCGGCCGCTCTGCCCGCGCTCCATCGCCGCGATGTGCCCCTGGCAGATGTCGTCCACGTCGCAGGCGGTGATGGTGCCCTCCGGCCAGAGGATGGTGGACTTCTTCGCCACCATCGTGATCAGTCGGCCGGTGTTGCGGTGGACGTCCCGCGGCCCGAAGATCACCGCCGGGTTCACCACTACCACTTCCAGCCCCCGCTTGCACCCCTTCAAAGCCTCCTGCTCGCCCAGGTGCTTGCTCGTGCGGTAGCCGATGTCGTACGGGCCCCAGTTCCAGGGCGTCTCTTCGTCGGCGGGCTGCCCATCGGTGCGAAACCCGATAGCTGCGATGGAGCTGGTGTGCACCACCCGGCGCACGTGGTTCCGCACCGCCGCTTCCGCCACGTTGCGCGTACCTTCGACGTTCACCCGGTGCTGGCGCTGGCGGCGCGGCCGCCAGTAGGTGATGAGCGCGGCCACGTGATAGATGCCCTCGACCCCGCGGCTGCCGCGCAGCAGCGAATCGAAGTCAGTGACGTCCCCTTCGACGATCTCCACCGGCAGGCCCTGGAGCAGCGTCGGCGGCGTGCGCGGCCGCTTGAGCACGCGCACCTGGTCGCCCCGGGCGACCAGGTGGTGCACCAGGTTCGCCCCCAGAAACCCCGTCCCCCCGGTGACCAAGACTTTCATCTTCTACTCTGTGCTTTTCTCTGTGCCTCTGCGGTTGGTTGTTTGTGGATTCACCGCAGAGAACGCAGAGGTCGCACAGAAGAGACTAGAGCGGGAGTTTCATCTTGCCGCCTGCCTGCCGGCAGGCAGGCCGAAGCGTTGGGCCAGCTTCCGCATGGCGTCGCCCCGGCCGCCCTGGAGCGATTTCATCAACCGGCGCATCTCCGCGTACTGGCGCAGAAGCTGGTTGACTTCCTGGACGGACGTCCCGCTGCCGCGCGCGACCCGCTTGCGCCGCTTCCCGTTGAGGATGTCCGGCCGGCGGCGCTCCTTCGCGGTCATCGAATCAATGATGGCCTCCAGGCGCGTGATGCGCCGCTCGTCGACCTCCGCCCCGCGCACCTCCGGCGCCACGCCGGGAATCATGTCCAGCACCTGCTCGAGCGGCCCCATCTTTTTCAACTGCCGCAACTGGTCGCGGAAGTCCTCGAGGGTGAACTCCGCCCGCCGCAGCTTTTCTTCCAGTTCCTCGGCCTTCCCGCGGTCGACCGCCTCTTCGGCTTTCTCAATCAACGAGAGCACGTCGCCCATCCCCAGAATGCGGCTGACGATGCGGTCGGGATGGAAGGGCTCCAGGGCGTCGTATTTTTCGCCGGTGCCGATGAACTTCACCGGCTGGCCCGTAACCCAGCGGATGGAGAGCGCGGCGCCGCCGCGGGCGTCGCCGTCCATCTTGGTCAGGATGACCCCGGTAGTGGCGAGCCGCTCGTGGAAGGTGCCGGCGCTCTTGACCGCGTCCTGGCCGGTCATGGCGTCGGCGACGAACAACGTTTCCACCGGCGAGTAGGCTTTCTTCATCGCCTCCAGCTCCCGCATCAGCTCCTCGTCGATGTGCAGCCGGCCCTGGGTGTCCACCAGGATGACGTCGTAGGCGGAAAGCTCCGCCTCCCGTCGCGCGGCTTTGATGAGTTCGAGCGGGTCGTTTGATTCCTTCTCCACCACCGGCAGGCCCACGGCGCGGGCGATCTGGGAGAGTTGTTCGCGCGCCGCGGGCCGGCGCACGTCGGTGGAGACCGCCACCGGCCGGCGGCCTTTCTTCGCCAGCCACTTGCCCAGCTTCCCCGTGGTGGTGGTCTTGCCCGAGCCTTGCAGCCCGGTGAGGAAGATGAGCGAGGGCGGCTTCTTCGAAAACTGCAACGGCGCCGGCTCGCGCCCCAGCAGGTCAATCAGCTCGTCGCGAATGATTTTCAGCACCTGCTGGTCGGGCGAGAGCGAAAGCATCACCTCCTTCCCCAGGGCTTTGCGGCGGAGGTTGGCGGTCACCTGCTCGACCACCTGGTAGTGGACGTCGCCTTCGAGCAGCGCCAGGCGAATCTGGTTGAGAGCCTGGTTGAGGTGCTCCTCGCTGAGCTTCCCCTCGCCCCGCAGGCTCTTGAAGGTCTTCTGTAATTTCTCCGTCAGCGCCTCAAACATCTTGGGAAACCGCCTCTTATGAATACTGAACTAGACGGCTAAAAGGTATTCTATATTAGTTCCTGGGTTAGATGAGAACTGTCTACTTCTTGGGCGCTGGCGCTTCGAAGGCGATAGATTCGACCTTTCCCCTGGCTTCGGAGTTGTTACCAAGAATCCTCGGTCCCTGGGAAGGGCGTGACCCTGACCGGCTGGGCCTGGTTCGGGACTATTTGCGAAAGTTTCACAGAGAACTGCCCGAATCGGTAAGACGCCTAGACTTCGAGTCGCTCTTAGGCTTGGTTGAAGCTGCCTTGTGGGCTGATAGACCTTTGGCTTCCCACTCCTGCGCTGATCTTGAGGAAGTGCGGAAAGGGTTGCTGTATTCATTGTTCATAATGCTCGCGCAGGCAGAAACAGGAGTTCCCGATGATATGGTCTTCGAGAAAACTGAGCCATTAGCAAGCCTTATTCGGCAGTGTGAAGGAAATCCAGACGCAACGATCATTACCACAAACTATGACCTTCTTATCGAATACGCCGCGTCGGAGCACATGAGTAATTGGGTGCCGACTGAGCCACTGCCAGAGAATCCAATAAACTACGGGCTTGGAATACGCTATGGTGTTGGACTGAGCAGTTCATGGGAAGCTTTGAATTGTAAGCCTTACACGCCAGATGAGAAGCAGTGTGTTTGTCTGAAGCTTCATGGTTCGGTTAACTGGTTGTATTGCCCCCAATGTAGCGAGACTGATTGGATGGGGATCCGCCCACTGGGCGCTGCGGAAGCCCTCGCCGAACTATGGAAGTGCTGTAAGTGCGGAAACAAGTACCAGCAGTTGATAGTCCCACCCGGGATTGGAAAATCTCCCGTCTATCCAGTGTTAAAGGGTGTTTGGAATCATGCTTCGAATAGGCTAGAACAAGCTGAGTGTATAGTATTCGCCGGATTTTCCCTACGGCAAGATGATATGGACATTCGTAACCTACTTCTTCTGGCTAACACTAATTCACAGTCTCTACGCGAGGTGATCTTGGTTGACCCCGCGGCGGATGATCTCTTGCCTCGATACAAAGGCATATACGGAAGCCTAGTTCAGATTTACAGAGGTAGGGATTGGAAGACTTATTTGGATGAATGCATACCAATCAGGCCGAGGTCTTAGAAGTGGTCGATTTTCTATTTTCGATTTTCGGCGAGCGCGAAGCGCTCGATATTTCGGGCGCGGCCGGTGGCTTCGTCGATGTCGAGCACCACCCCGCAGAGTTGCACGTCGCCTTTGGCCACATCCAGGCGGGCGGGCAGGCCGGTGAGGAAGCGGCGGAGCACGTCCTCCTTGACGTTGCCGATCACCGACTCGTGGGGCCCGGTCATCCCCAGGTCGGTGATGTAGGCGGTGCCGCCGGGCAGAATCCTTTCATCCGCCGTCGCCACGTGGGTGTGGGTCCCCAGCACGGCCGAGACCCGCCCGTCCAGATACCAGCCCAGCGCCTGCTTCTCCGAAGTGGCTTCCCCGTGGGCGTCCACCACGATGACTTTCGTCTCCCGCGGCAGGCTTTCCAGCAGCCGGTCGGCGGTGCGGAAGGGACAATCAATCTGGGGCATGAACACTCGCCCCTGAAGGTTCAGCACGGCGTAGGGAATACCGCTTCGTGACTTCGCGCAGTAGAGGCCGCCGCCCGGGGTAGGTGCGGGGTAGTTGGCCGGGCGCAGCAGGCGGCCGTCGGCCGCGCCCTGCTCGAAGTAAGGAAGAATCTCCTTGCGGTCGAAAGTGTGGTTGCCCCCGGTGAGGACGTCGATGCCGGCGCCGAGCAGCTCTTCCACCAGCGGCGGGGTGATGCCGTAGCCGGCGGCGGCGTTCTCGCAGTTGGCGATGACCAATTCGGTACCGTGCTCTTCGGCTAGCCGCCGCGCCGACTCCTTCACGATCCGCCGGCCGGGACTGCCAAAAATGTCGCCGATGAAGAGAACTTTCATAGGGAAGCGGCGAGTGTAGCAGAGGCGCCCGCGACTGGGTAGCCGCGCGCGGCCAAAAAGAGAACTACGTCCGCCGGCGCCGTGGGGCACTTGGTAGCCTGAACCGTACGTTCAGGTGGGTGTTCTGCGCGCGCCTTTAGGCTTTCCCGAAGATTCGGGACATGCTCACCAGCACGCGACCCGAACTCCCATTCTTCGTCTGTTGGCTCAGTTTATCCCGAGCACCCTCACGAACGTCGCAGGCGTAGTCCACTACCATTCTAGTGCGGCTTTCGCTGGCGGCGTCAAGCGAAAATTAGGCGAGAAAAAAACGAGGAAGCGATTCAGGGAAGTTTGGCACCCGGATTGCCCTAGGGCCGGGCGGCCCCCCTCAAGACGGACTCGAGCTGCCGGTTGCACTCTTCCAAGCGGGAGGCGAACTCCCGCGGCAGCGCGGCGGGCTGGCTTTCGACTTTCGCTTGCAATTGCTCCAACGCATCGGCCAGGTTCAGCGCCGCCAGGATAGCCAGGCGGCGAGTATCGAGGGTTTGGGTCTGCGCGGCCAGGGCGTGCATCTTGCGGTCGACGGTGCCGGCCAATCGTTCGACATAGCCGGGCTCCAAATCGCCGCTCAGGGTGAGCGCCTGCCCGTAAATCTGCACACGAAGTTCCTTCTTCATAGCTGTTCCTCGGTGAGGGAATCAATTTGGGCCACAAGCTGCTCGATGCGGCTGCGCACCTGCTCGCGCTCGGCCCGGAACTCGGCCAGTTGGCCTTCGAGCTGCCGCAGGGTCTCGCCGCGCTCTTTCAAGCCGGCCCGGAGTTTTTCGGCTTCCGCCCGGGCGGCGTCGCGCTCCGCGCGCAACGTCTTCAAGTTTTCGACTGCCCTCGAAATCTTCTTCTCCAGCTCCTCCAGCTTCCGGAAGCCGTTGCGGGTCGCGTCGTCCATGTTCGCCTACGCGCGCAGCTTGGCGCCCAACTCCTTTTCCAGCGCTCTAACGATTCGCCCCGAAGCCGACCGGATCTCCTCGTCGGTCAGAGTGCGCTCGTGGCTCTGGAAGGTGACGCGCACCAGCAAGCTGTATTTGTCGGCGGGGAGGGCGCCGCCCCGAAAGCGGTCCACGGCCGCCACCGCCACCAGCTCGGGCAGGCCCAGACTCTCAATCGTCCGCCGGACCGAGCCGAAGCTGACCGGCAAGTCGAGCAGGAGCGAAAAGTCGCGCGTCACCCCCGGGAAGCGCGGAACCGGCCGATACTCCGGAGCGAGCAGCCTGGCGGCATAGAGCCCCTCCAGGTCGAGCTCGGCCAGAAACGCCGCCTGGCGCAGCTTGAAGTCGGTCGCCAGCGTCGAACTCAGCCGGCCCAGCACGCCCAGGCGCTGGCTGCCAGCCTCGACCGTGGCGCGCTCGCCCGACTGGAAGCAGGCAAGGTCGCAGGGGCGGAAGCCGAAAGGCGGAAGCGCGAAGGGCTGGAGCGCTGCCTCCACCGCACCTTTCAGGGCGAAGAAGTCGGCCGGCTGCTCGTCCTCGTGCACGCTCTTCTCCCGCAGCAAGCCGGTCAGCGCCAGGGTCAGTACTCGGCGCTCCTGGAAGCGGCCTTCGCGTACCGCGTAGGCTTTGCCGATTTCATACAAGCGCAGGTGGCGCTGGCCCCGGTTCACGTTCCAGGCCAGCGTCTCCACCAGGCTCAGCAAGCCCGAGGGGCGCAACACGGAGGTTTCTTCCGAGATGGGGTTGCGCAGGCGCGCCAGCTCTTCGCCGGGCGCCAGGAATTTTTCTGCGTCCTTGGGGTGGACGGGCGTAAAGCAGACCGCTTCGTCGAAGCCCTGCGCCTCCAGCGCCCGCCGCAGCGCGGCTTCCGCCTGGGCGTGGGGCCGGAGCACCACCGGCTGGCGCGCGGGCGGCAAGCGAGCGGGGAACTTGTCATAGCCGTAGTGACGAGCCAATTCTTCGATCAGGTCAATCTCGCGGCTGACGTCCCGCCGCCAGGAGGGCGTGGCTACCCGCCAGGAATCCTGGTCGGCGCGGGCGGCCACAAAGCCCAGCGCGGCCAGGAGGCGCTCGACCAGAGCCGCGGGCAGCGCCTCGCCCAAAGTGCGCAGGATTTCCCCCTGGCGAAGCGTGATTTCGGGCACGTCCCAGCGGCGGGGGTAGACGTCAATGACACCGGAGAGCAGTTCGCCGCCGGCCAGCTCCAGGAAGAGTTCCGCGCAGCGACGCGCCGCACGCACCGGGGCCTCCACGTCCAGGCCGCGCTCGAAGCGGGCGCTGGCTTCCGTGCGCAAGCCCAGGTCTTTCGCCGCCCGGCGAGTAGTCACCGGTTCGAACCAGGCCGACTCGAGCAAGACGTTCTTGGTGCGCAGGCTGATCTCCATCGCCGCCCCG
This sequence comes from Acidobacteriia bacterium AH_259_A11_L15, assembly GCA_027717655.1. GTDB lineage: Bacteria > Acidobacteriota > Terriglobia > Acidiferrales > 2-02-FULL-67-57 > 2-02-FULL-67-57. The sequence goes on along the minus strand of JALLOH010000002.1, from coordinate 65,097 downwards.
CCCAGGATGCCGGCCAGCGCCACCGGGCGCTTGGCGTCGGCGATGACGAGATGATGCGGCTTCAGGGTGCGCGCGACGCCGTCGAGGGTGGTGATTTTCTCGCCGGCCTTGGCGGCCCGCACCACGATGCGCTTCTCGGCCAGGGTGTCGAGGTCGAAGGCGTGGGTGGGGTGGCCGAGCTCGAGCAGGACGTAGTTGGTGACGTCCACGATGTTGTTGATGGAAGCAATCCCGCAGGCTTCCAGGCGCTTCCGCAGCCACTCGGGCGAGGGCTGCACCTTGAGGTTGCACAGCACCAGCGCCGCGTAGCGGTGGCACAGATCGGGTGCCTCGATCTCCACCTTGGCGGCGCCGGCGGCCAGGTCGGCCACTTCCACCGGCTGGGGCTCAATGGGCTTGAGCGGTTTGGCGTAGAGCGCGCTGACCTCGCGGGCCACGCCGTAGTGGCTCATCAAGTCGGGGCGGTTGGTGGTGATTTCCAACTCGAGCAGGGGCCCGGCCTCCGTCTCGCTCAGCCCCTCCATCGCCATCCCCGCCAGGGTCAGGTCGGCGGCAAGCTTCTCCGGCGCCACGCCGGAGTCGACGTATTCTTTCAGCCACTGGAGCAGGATCTTCATCGCGTCATCTCTTGCGGCCGAGCGTCAAGATGAGCGGGATCCCGAGGATCAGGCCGGGGACGGCCAGCATAAGGAACGTGCCGGCGTCGCGCTCCCAGACAAAATCATAGCGGACTCCGGGCTCGGGTGGGCCTTCTCGTGAGACCCGCGCTCGCGTGCGCTGCCACAGCCCGGGCTCTTCCATGTGGCGGGCGGCGTAGAGAAACGAGAACGCCAGCCACGCCGCCAGCAGCCAGAGCACGATGAGTTGTCTCTTGTTCATCGCCTTTGTGTGTTGCTTGTCATTCTGAGCCCCGAATATTCGGGGCGAAGAATCTCGGCTGAGATCCTTCGCTGCGCTCAGGATGACAAGCTTTTCATTGTAAGCGTTTCTCGATTCGCTGGCCCTCTCGCTAGCGGCGGAATTGCTGTAAGAACCTCACATCGTTCTGGAAGAAGAGCTGGAGGTCGTCCACGCCGTACTTGATCATGGCGAACCGCTCCACCCCCATCCCGAAGGCGAACCCCGACAGCTCCCCCGGCTCGTAGTCCACGAATCCGTAGACCGCCGGGTCCACCATGCCGGCGCCGAAGAGTTCGATCCAGCCGGTGTGCTTGCAGACCGAGCAGCCGGACCCCTGGCAGACGCCGCAGGTAGCCGCCAGGTCGGCCGAGGGCTCGGTGAAAGGGAAATAGCTGGCCGCGAAGCGGGTCTTGGTCTCCGGCCCGAAGAACTCCCGCAGGAAATACTCCATCGCGCCCTTAAACTCGCAGAAGGTGAGGTCGCGGTCGACAGCCAGGCCTTCGACCTGGTGGAACATAAAGGAGTGGGTGGCGTCGGGATTGTCGCGGCGGTACACCTTGCCCGGCACCACCACGCGCACCGGCGGCTTCTGCTTCTCCATGGTGCGGATTTGCACGGGCGAGGTATGGGTGCGCAGCAGGAGGAACTGATTGGGGTCGGAGCGCGGGCCGCGGATTTCCTCGGGCAGGGCGCGGGCGGGCAGATCCAGATAGAGCGTGTCCATGGTGTCGCGGGCGGGATGGTGCTGAGGGATGTTGAGGGCCTCGAAGTTGTAGTAATCGGTTTCCACCTCCGGGCCTTCCACCACCGAAAAGCCGATGCGGGCGAAGATGTCGCAAATTTCTTCCAGGGTCTGGGTGACCAAGTGGCGGGCGCCGCGGCGAGCCGCCAGCCCGGGGAGAGTGAGATCTACTCCTTCTGCGGCCATCTCGCGACTTTCTTCTTGAGCTCTTAGGTGTTGCAAACGCAGCGCGAGAGAGGATTCCACATAGTCCTTGAAATCGTTGTACGCCTTGCCCACTGCGGGTTTGAACTTTGACTCGGGCTTGAGCCAGTTATCACGAAGAAGCCGGTCAAGACCTTTCCGACCCCGCCAACGGATTCGAATTCCTTCAAGCCCTTCTATGTCATGTTTCTCCCCAAGTTCCCGATCGAACGCAGCCCGCAGTTCTGCAAAAATATTCTCAACCTCTTCAGGTGATTGAATCCCCAGCTGCGTAATCTTGAACGGAAGCTTTTGCAGGATGTCGGTCATGGCTGCGTTGAGATCCTTCGCTTCGCTCAGGATGACAATCGGGCTGGGTAGGGCAGGGGTTCATCCCCTGCCGGTTGAGCGGCAAGGCATAAAGCCTTGTCCTACCCAAGCTTCTCGTTCAAGGCAGGCAGTTTACACGAGAGCCGCGTTGCGGAAAAGCCGGGTGTCCTCAGGGGCTAAAGCCCAATCTTTAACAGCCGCGAACGGCAGGGCTGAAGCCCTGCCCTATCAAAACACTCACCTACTGCGCTGAGCCCCGTGGCACCTGCCACGGGGAGTTCGTGCCGCAGTTTACACGACAGGGCAAGCAGCGAAAAGAGACCCTTGACGCATCCAGGTGAAAAGCCGGTGGCAGGTGCCACCCTTCGATGAGCTCAGGGCAAGCCGGCCTCGGCGGCGAAGGTGAGGGGGCCCGTCAGGCGGCAGCGGCGGCCTGTTTAGCGGTGGTGGCCAGGGCGGCGAAGCCTTGGGGGTCGCGCACGGCGATGTCGGCCAGGACTTTGCGGTCGAGCTCGATGCCCGCCTTGTGCAGGCCGTCCATCAACCGGCTGTAGCTCAGCTCGTGCCGGGCGGCGGCGGCGTTCAGGCGCACGATCCACAGCCGGCGGAACTCCCGCTTCCGGGTGCGCCGGTGGCGGAAGCTGAACTGCAGCGCCCGGTGCACGGCCAGGCGGGCCTGGCGATGGAGCTTCGACCGGGTCAGGTAGTAGCCTCGGGCCTGGCGGAGGATCTTCTTCCGGCGGCGGGCGCGTTTCGGTCCTCGTTTGACTCGTGGCATGAGAGCGGCGGTTCCTTTCTAGAGAGATTCAGCTTACATTTTGTGCCGGTAGGGCAGGAGCTGCCTAATACGGACGGCGTCCGCGGCGCTGACCGTGGCAGTGCGGCGGAGCTGGCGCTTGCGCTTTTTTCGTTTGCCGCTCAGCAGGTGCCGCATCAGGGCCCGCCGGCGGAGAAACTTTCCCCGGGCGGTCTTCTTGAAGCGCTTCATCGCTCCCCTGTGGGTCTTCAGCTTAGGCATTGGCGGCGTCCCCGGAGCGCTCCGAGCCAGCCTTGCTGGGGCGCTTGGTCTGCGGCTTGGGGGCCAGCACGGTAATCATCGCCCGGCCTTCCATGGCGGGCCGACTCTCGGGCGCGCCCAGGTGGGCGACTTCCCCGATCAGCTTCTCCAGCTTCTTGCGGCCCAGGTCCTGGTGAGCCATTTCGCGGCCGCGGAAAATCATCACCAGCTTCACCTTGTCGCCCTCCTGGAGGAAGCGCAGCACGTGGTTCTTCTTGAATTCGTAGTCGTGCTGGTCGGTGCGGGGGCGGAGCTTGACTTCCTTGAGGCGGGTGCTCTTCTGGTGGCGGCGCTGCTCGTGCATCTTCTTGTTGAGTTCATACAAGTACTTCCCGTAGTCCATGATCTTGCAGACGGGCGGCTGGGCGGTGGGGGAAATTTCCACCAAGTCGAGGCCATTGTCGCGGGCTCGCCGCAGGGCTTCCAGGGGGGGCATAATGCCGACTTGCTGGCCGGTTTCGTCGATCAAGCGAATCTCGCGGACGCGGATTCGCTGGTTCACCCGGAGAGTTCGATTCGATACGCTCGTAACCGCCTCCTAAGAAAAATCTACCCCGCCTTCCATCCCGCTCTGCGGGACTTCGACGGGGCGAACCCGCGCCCGCCGGGTCGCGGCTTGTCCAGAGACAACACTCACGACGCGGGCGGCTTGGGTGTCATGGATTCCACGCGCCGGGCGGCCTCCCGAGGCTTCGGGACTCCCTCGCGCCGCGCGGCTCGAAAAAGAGTATAGCAGACCCGGGCGGAAGGCAAGAGTTTAGTCAACTGCCCGGGTATCGACCCGGCGGGCGAGTTCCCGTTGGAAGTCGGGCAGCGGCTGCGGCCCCAGGTCGCCCCGGCTGCGCGAGCGGACGCTGACGGTGCCGGCTTCCTGCTCTTTCCGGCCGCACACCAGCATGTAGGGAATCTTCTGCAGTTGGGCGTCGCGGATCTTGGCCTGGAGCTTTTCATTGCGGGCGTCGAGCTCGACCCGGAAGCCGGCGGCGCGCAGCTTGTCGGTGACTTCCCGGGCGTAGTCCAGGTGCTTCTCGCTGATGGGCAGCACGATGGCTTGCACCGGCGCCAGCCACACCGGGAAAGCGCCGGCGTAGTGCTCCAGGAGCACGCCGAAGAAACGCTCCACCGAACCCCAGAGCGCCCGGTGGATCATCACCGGCCGGTGGGCTGCGCCGTCGGCGCCGGTGTAGCTGAGGTCGAAGCGTTCGGGCAGATTGAAGTCAAACTGCACGGTGGAGAGCTGCCAGGGGCGCCCGATGGCGTCAATCAGCTTGAGGTCGATCTTGGGCCCGTAGAAGACCGCTTCGCCTTCCATCCGCTTCGAGGGGATGCCCCGCCGGTTGAGCGCGCCGAGCAGCGCGGCCTCGGCGTGGTTCCAGTCCTCGGGCTTGCCGGCGTAGTGCTCGCGATGGGCGGGGTCGTGAACGGAGAGTTCGACCTGGTAGTTTTCGAAGCCGAAGGTCTTCAGGGCGTCTACGGCGAAGTCGACGCAGCCCAAGATTTCCTCTTCCACCTGCTCGGGCCTGCAAAAGATGTGGGCGTCGTCCACGGTGAACCCGCGCACGCGCAAGAGGCCGTGAAGCACGCCGCCGCGCTCGTAGCGGTAGACGGTGCCCAGCTCGGCCAAGCGCAGGGGCAGCTCGCGGTAGCTGCGCCGGCGGTTCTTGTAGATGAGGATGTGTCCCGGACAATTCATCGGCTTGAGCTGGTAGGCAACGTTCTCCGTCTCCATGGCCGGGAACATGCTCTCGCGGTAATAGTTCAGGTGGCCGCTGGTCTTCCAGAGGTCGAGCCGCATTACGTGCGGGGTGTAGACCATTTGGTAGCCGCGGCGCTGATATTCGGAGCGCACCCAGTCTTCCATGAGGGTGCGCACGGTGCCCCCCTTGGGATGCCAGAAGACCAGGCCGGCGCCGCCTTCTTCCTGGAAGCTGAAGAGGTCGAGCTCGGGTCCGAGCTTGCGGTGGTCGCGCCGCTTGGCTTCCTCCAGCCGGTGGAGGAAGTCGTCGAGCTCGGCCTGGGAAGGGAAGGCGGTGCCATAGATGCGCTGCATCTGCGGGTTGCCTTCCTGGCCTTTCCAGTAGGCGCCGCTGACGTTGAGCAGCTTGAAGGCCCGGATGCGCCCGGTGGAGGGGATGTGGGGCCCGCGGCAGAAGTCGACGAACTTGCCGGTGACGTAAACGCTGAACTCAGCCCCTTCGGCCTTCTCCTGCACCAGCTCGCACTTGAAGTCCTGGTGCTGCTGCTGGTAGAAGTTCAGGCCCTCGTCGTGCTTCATCATCCGGCGCGCGTAGCGGAGGTCTTGGTCGCGCAGCTCCCGCATTTTTGTTTCGATCTTCTCCAGGTCTTCGGGAGTAAAGGGCTGCTCGCGGAAGAACTCGTAGAAGAAACCGTTGTCGGTGGGCGGGCCCACGCCCAGCTTGACCTCCGGGTAGAGCTCGAGCACGGCGGCGGCCAGCAGGTGCGCCGAGCTGTGCCGGAAGACGAACATCCCCTCCGCGTCGTCCGGGGTGAGGAAGCGGAGCGCAGTGTCCTGGGTGAGCGGGCGGTCGAGGTCGATCAGCTCGGCGTCGCTCTGGGCCACGATGGCCTGCTCGGCCAGGCGCTGGTTGAGCTTCTTCAGCAGCTCGAGCGGGGTGGTGCCCTTGGGCACCTCTTCAACCTGCCCCTCCGGCAGCGTGACTTTGATTGTCTCCGCCATCTCTTATTCAGTAGGACAGACATTCCTGTCTGTCAAACAGACATTCCTGCCTGCCCCGAATCTCGCAGCGAAAGTCTAACCTAGCAGAGGCCTGCAGGGAGCGTCAATTTCGCGGCTGGCCGGCGGCCCCGGGGGGTAGGCGCCCCCCGCATGCGTTCTGCGTCCCGGATGCATCCGGACGCATGAGACAGGGCCTCTGGATCGCCCCTAGCCCCGAAATGCGTCAAGAACGCGTTCTCGACGCATTTCCCATCCCCTCCAGGGACGCTCGCCCGCCAGTGGCCTCTGGGTTCTTGGGTAGGCAAGGGCTTGTCCCCCGCCGTCCGCAATGTCAAACTCGCGACCATGCGCAGTCTAATCTTCCTGGTTAGTTTGCTCTTTGCCCTCGGTCCGCTTCTAGGAGGATCGTTGCAAGCACTGGCGGAGGAGATGCAGGTGATCCTGCTGGGGACGGGCTACCCGCGGCCCGATCCCGCAAGAGCGGGAGCGTCAACCGCCATCGTGGTGGGCGAGAAGGTGTTCCTCGTGGACGCGGGGCGCGGCCTGGTGATGCGCCTGGCCGCCTTCGACCTCCCGCAGTCATGCGGCGTCGCCGGCAGCCGCTGCCTGCGCGCCGTCTTCCTCACTCACCTGCACTCCGACCACACTTCGGGCCTCCCTGACCTGTTCGCTACCTCGTGGATTTTCGGGCGCTACCTGCCGCTGGAGCTCTACGGGCCGGTAGGCACGGAGGAGATGGCCGCGGCGCTGGAGCAATACTTCGCCGAGGACATCCGCATCCGGCGCGACCTCACCGAAGGGCACCCCGGGGCGGGCGCCACCATCAACGTGCACACGGTCGAAGAGGGCGTGGTGTATGAAGACGAGGACGTCCGCGTCACCGCCTTTGCTGTCGACCACCGCCCGGTGGAGCCGGCCTTCGGCTACCGCTTTGATTTGCTGGGGTCAGGTAGCGGCGACGAAGCGGCAGCTTCGTCGTCGGCTTTTCCCATTAGGTCAGTGGTCATCTCCGGCGACACCGCCCCCAGCCAGAACCTCATCCGGCACGCCCGCGGCGCTGACATCCTCATCCACGAGGTTTACCTCCCCGAGCACTTCGACCGCGTGGACAGCCCCGAAGTCGCCGCCCGCCTGAAGGCCTACCACACCAGCGCCACCGAAGTCGGCCAGGTGGCCCAAGCCGCGGGCGTGAAGCTCCTGGTGCTCACCCACGTCGTCCCCGGCGACCCCGAGGCCGAGCAAACCATCCTCGAACGTGCGCAGAGGCATTTCAAGGGCAGGATAATCGTGGGAAAAGATCTCATGCGGTTTTGAACTGCTTCGACACCAGTGAGGCGCACCCTGAGCGAAGCCTGCCCTGAGCTTGCTCGAAGGGTCGAAGGGCGCCCGCCAGCACTTCAGAGGGAAAATCGTTGTCGGCCGCGACCTGATGCGGTTCTAAGAGATCGTTATGAGGAAGCCAGTTGAGTCCGAGAGAAGGGGTAAGCTTGACCGAAGTAAGTGATAAAAACAATGTGATCTAGTCCTTCTAGCTGGTTGAGATTCGGCGTACCCGATTCCAGTTTATCCACAATCTCCTGATAGTCTTCTTGTTGGAGTACGGCCGATTGTTCAAGCCAGTTGACTACAACGGCAAGGATGGTTTCCGGGCAAGCATAGTCCACCCTTGCTTTTGAAAGCTGCCTTCGAGCGGAAGGGAGAATGTCTTTCAGTTTGTCGCCTACCTGATCCCCTAGCCATAAACCTCTACCCCCTCTACGGTCGTAAGTCAGTGTTTTCACCTCAAGACATACCCATCTTCCATGGAAGCGACAAAGAATGTCAGCGCAGGACGCCCGCTTGAGGAGCTTCAAATCCGTATACCCCTTTTCGTGTAGGAAGATCGCGGCGCGCAGTACACCGAAGAAACTTTCCAGGTTTGTAGGGTTATAGCACTCAAAGTTGAACTCCGAAGATTTCTTAAGCTCTTCCTTCGACAAACCCAAGGCTTGCAGGGAAGAAGAAATAAGTGCTTCAAACTCACGTATCAGGTGGGTGTCGATCAACAGAATCCGCTTGACAGATACATGGAATGCCTCGTCTCGCTGCATATCTATATCGGTCATTTTCTGGACATACTGCGACAAGAAAAACTTGCACAGAGGATATGACTCCAGGGCTTGGATCATCGCTTGCTTGAGTGCGTCTCGCCCTATCGTTCTGCTGGTCATTGCGACTGCAAGCGAAACCACGCTTGCTGGTGTCCCATTACGATTGTTGCGCAGTTAATTTCTGTTCCCTCTTAGAGCGTCGACCACAGTGCCGAGGAGCAGATAGGTACCCAAGAGTCCAGGGATGCTGCCGATAGCAGCCACAATGAGCAACTCTCGCTCCCAGATGCCGAGCACGACCGCCGACCAGAAAACGAAAGCAATATATCCCCAAAAGAGATAAATTCCGGCTACGCCTTGCGTCTTCTTTCCCTTTTGACCTTCTAGCTTCTCTCCGAAGAACAACATGAAAAACCAACTTCCGATTGCCAGGATCAAGTACAGGTTGATCAGCATGCCATTCACCGAGACTACTGACTGGTTTACTCCATCATGATAACTAATTTTGGCAGTAACTCCTACATCCGTGGTTCCCATCAATGTCTGAAATGGCGGATGCCGGTAAACACCATCGTCAGGCCGAGGCGGTCGGCGGCGGCGATGACTTCCGGGTCGCGCTTGGAGCCGCCGGGTTGAATCACCGCCGTGACGCCCGCCTTGGCCGCCTCTTCGACGCCGTCGGGGAAAGGGAAGAAAGCGTCGGAGGCCAGCACCGAGCCTTTCAGCCGCCCGGCGTGGCCCAGCTCGCGGGCTTTCATAGCACCGAGCTTGACGGAATCCACCCGGCTCATCTGCCCGGCGCCGATACCGACCGTCTGCCCGTCGCGGGCGTAGACGATGGCGTTCGACTTCACGTGCTTGGCCACCACCCAGGCGAAGAGCAGCGACTGAAGCTCCTCGGTCGTGGGCGCGCGTTTGCTGACCGTGCGCAATTCCTTCGGGTTCAATTGCCCGCAGTCTTTTTCCTGCACCAGCAGCCCGCCGGAAATGGAGCGGAGGCGATAGCGAAAAAAAGCAGACCCTTCGACTCGCCCTTCGGGCTCGCTCAGGATGACCCCGCTTTGCGGGGTCACTTCCATCAACCGGAGGTTCTTCTTCTTGGCCAGAATCTCCCGCGCCTTGGGTTCGTAGCCCGGCGCGGCGATGGCCTCGACGAATAGCTTGCTCATCGCCTCGGCCGTCGCGGCGGTGAGCGGCTGGTTCAGCCCCATGACCGAGCCGAAGGCGGAAACCGGGTCGCACGCCAGCGCCTTCTCGTAGGCTTCGGCCTGTCCCGAAGCTTCGGGACGGCCCACGGCCACCCCGCAGGGGTTGGTGTGCTTGATGATGGCAACCACCGGTTCACCCTGAGGGCTCGCCCCGAAGGGTTCTTGGAACTCCGAGGCCAAGTCCCAGGCGGCGTCCAGGTCGAGCAGGTTGTTGTAGCTGAGTTCCTTGCCCTGAAGCTGGCGGGCGCCAGCGATGCCGAAGCCACCCGCCTCCGTCCCGCCACGCGGGACTCCGGCGGGCGCATCAGCGAGCCGGTACAAGACCGCTCGCTGATGCGGATTCTCCCCATAGCGCAGGTCCGTCACTTTCTTTCCTGTGAGCCGAAGGAAGGCGGGAAAGCCGGTCGGCGGCTGGCGAGTAAGCGTGCTGCCCTCCACGCGCAGTTCTTCGAGGGTGCTGGCAATCGTCGCGTCATACGCGGCGGTGGTGGCGAAGGCCTTGCGCGCCAGTTCCAAACGCGTGCCCAGCGACAGGCCGCCCTGTGCTTTCAGCTCTTCGATCACCCGTTCGTAGTCATCGGGCGAGACCACTACGCCCACCCCCTGAAAGTTCTTGGCCGCCGCCCGGACCATCGTCGGCCCGCCGATGTCGATTTCTTCGACCAGCTCGGCGGGCGTGGCTCCTCCCGAACCTTCGGGACGCGCCGCCGTCTGCGCGAACGGATAGAGATTGACCACTACCAGGTCAATCGGCCCCAAGCCCTGCTGTCTTAGTTGCTCCAACTGCTGCGGGTCATCCCGCCGGGCCAGGATGCCGGCGTGGATGGCCGGGTGCAGCGTCTTGACCCGCCCGCCCAGCATTTCGGGGAAGCCGGTGACTTCGCTCACTTCGCGCAACCGCACGCCGTTCTCGCGCAGCCGGCGCGCGGTGCCGCCGGTGGAAAGAATTTCGATCTCCAGCGCCGCCAGCGCCCGCGCCAGTTCCACCACGCCGCGCTTGTCATACACGCTCACCAGTGCCCGTTCCACACCCTTCATGGATTCTCCTCCCGCTGTAACCTGGGGGCGGCGGTTACTTGTCCTGCTTGCCCTGAGCAGCGCCGAAGGGAGCTTGCCGAAGGATCCCCGCCCTCAGAAATCAGGCTGTTTCGCTGGTGGGGCAGACATTCCGGTCTGTCGGGGTGGCTTCAATCAACCACCAGGGGCGCCGGATCCAGGTTTTCCGCCTCGCCTACGCCCCCTTCGCCTTCAACTTCACCTGGCCGCGTTCGACCGAGACCGAGTACTGCACCTGCTGGCAACCGAGCTGCTTCTTCAACTGCTGGGTTTTCTGCCGCACAAACTTGTGGAACTGCTCGAAGTTGATGCCTGCCTCTTGGCCGGCGGCCTTCTTGGCTTCCAGCATGCTGCGGTAGAGCGACTGCACTTTCTCGGATTCGCGCCGCGGGTCGCTGAAGGCCACCTGGGTGGTCTGGTGATGCAGGTGGGCTTCGTGCTGCCGGCTGGCCTCTTCCAGGCGCTTCTGGTCCAGCTCCCGCGCCACCTTGCTGTAGGCGTAGGCGCTGTGGCCCGCCTCCGTCTTCTTGAGCCGCTTCCGCCACATTTCGCTGAACTTGGCGTAGCGCGCCGCCAGGTTGTTGAAGCGGAAGCTCTGGGCATACTTGAGCCGCCCGATCTGCTCCGAAAACTTGCTGATAGTGGTCTTTACCCGCCACTCGGTGTCGCTGGGGGGTCGTTTGCGGCCGCCGGCAAAGTAGCTGTCGTATTCGATTTGCAGCTGGCGGATGTCTTTCTCGAGTTGGCTGAGCTGGTCTTCGGTGGTGGCGGCCACAGGTCTCTCCCGAGGGCGTCGGTGGCGGCGAACCTTACTCTAGTCGCACGGCTGGCGGGCGTCAACCCTGCCTGCCCCTGCCTGTCGCCTGCCTGTGGAAGGCAGGGCAGACCGGGCCGGCGCCAAGTTGACCCTGCGCAGTCGCTGTGGTGCAATACCACGCGGTTCTCATGGCGACACGCGCATCGGCCCACAAGGCAGCTCAGACGAGCCTGCGCCGGCTGCCTTCGGTGGACGAGTTGCTCTCTAACGAGCGCCTGCGCCGGCTGGCCCGCGAGGTCGGCCGCCCGCTCGTGCTCCTGGCGGCCCGCCAGGTGCTGGCGGGGCTGCGCCAGCAAATTCGCCGCGGCCCGTCCCCCGGACAGGCAGGCCTGAGCCAGGCTGAGCTGGAACCGGCGCTCGCCCACTTGCCTCAGGACGTCGAAGCTGAGGTGCGCGAGCGGCTCGCTCACTCCCTGCGGCCGGTGATCAACGCCACCGGCGTGGTGCTGCACACCAACCTGGGCCGGGCGCCCCTGGGGGCGGAGGCGGCCCGGCGCGTGTACGAGCTGGCCACCCGCTACTCCAACCTGGAGTTCGACCTGGGCAAAGGCGCGCGCGGGCGCCGCGACGTCCACGCCGGCAAGTTCCTCGACCGGCTGCTCGGCCTGAGGTCTGCCGAAGGCCGGGCCTCAGGGATGAGCCTGGTGGTCAACAATAATGCCGCCGCCGTCCTGCTGGTGCTGAACTCGCTGGCCGAAGGTGGGGAAGTGATCGTTTCCCGGGGGGAGCTAATCGAAATCGGCGAGAGCTTCCGCATTCCCGACATCATGGCCCGCAGCGGGGTGATCCTCCGCGAAGTGGGCGCCACCAACCGAACCCGGCCGGCCGACTACGCCCGCGCCATCAACCGGCGCACGAAGCTGCTGCTGCGCGTGCACCCCAGCAACTTCCGCCTCCAAGGCTTCGTCGAACGGCCCCCGCTGGACGCGCTGGTCACCCTGGCGCGGCGCCGGCGGCTGCCGCTGGTGGAAGACCTGGGCAGCGGCCTACTGGTGGACCTGAGCCCGCAGGGGCTGCGGGAGGAGCCTGTGGCCAGCGCCAGCTTGCGCGCCGGCGTAGACGTCATCACCTTCAGCGGCGACAAGCTCCTGGGTGGGCCGCAGGCGGGCCTTATTGCCGGGAAGAAGAAATACCTCGAGCGCTGCCGGAAAAATCCGCTCTTTCGCGCCCTGCGGGTCGACAAAATGACCTATGCGGCGCTCGAAGCCACCCTGCGCAGCTACCTCCGCGGAGCCCTGGAAGAAGTGCCTGCGTTGCGGCTGATTCGGAGTACGGCGGAAGAGATCAGCCAGCAGGCCGAGCAGTTGCGGACCGCGCTGGAGCGCGACCTGGCCGGGCGCGCTGAGCTGAGCGTGCGCGCCGGCCAGTCGGTGGTCGGCGGGGGCTCGACGCCCGGTTACACCTTGCCCACGAAGCTCCTGGTGATTTCTCCGAGAGGGATGAGCGCGGCCGAGCTGGCGGCGCGCTTGCGGCGAGCCGACCCGCCCGTGGTGGTGCGGGTGGAGGCCCAGCGGGTTCTGCTTGACCTGCGCACCGTCTTTGAAGATCAGCAGGCGCCGCTGGCCGCGGCGCTGGGCCAGGCGCTTCGCTCCTAGAGCGCTCCTTTGTCCGCTCCCCCTTCTCCCCGGCGGTAGCGCAGGTACTCGTCCAGCCCGAAGCGCTCGTGGGGTGCCATCTGCACGAATTGCATCCCCATCTTCCCGCCGGGATCATCGCGAGTGACGACGGCCTCCGTCTCCACCTTTTGACCGCCGATCATGAAGCTGACCCGGGCTCGCGTTCCCCTTCCCAGCGGGGGGTCGGGCGACTCCAGCGCTAGCCCGCCCAGGCTGAGATCGGTCAGCCGGCCATGCCCGCGGATTTCTCCACTGAGAAATTCCAGGCGCTCGTTCACCGTGATTCGCGAGTGCTCACGCCGTTCCGAGGTTGGGGTCAAGGGAACCTCCGGGGGAAGCAGGGTTTCTCCGGCGCAGCCGCTCCCATCCGCCCGCGCCGCCTTTTCGCCGGGAAAGCTTTAGCGCACCCGTTCCAGGTAAGTGCCTTCGGCCGTATCCACACGGATCACTTCGCCCTCATTCACGAAGGGCGGAACCTGCACGGTGAGGCCGGTCTCGAGCTTGGCCGGCTTGGTGACGTTGGTGGCCGAGGCGCCCTTGATGCCCGGCTCGGTCTCCACCACCTTCAACTCCACCGAAGCGGGCAGCTCGATGCCCAGCGGCTTGCCCTGGAAGAACGTCACCTGCAACCGGCCGTTGGGGGTGAGGTAGCCGACGGTGCTCCCCAGAGCCTCCCGGTTCAAGGGGTACTGCTCGTAGGTGCTGGTATCCATAAAGGTGAAAACGTCGCCTTCCCGGTACAGGAATTCTACCTCTTTTTCGTCCAGGTAGGCGCGCTCGACGAAATCTTCCGAGCTGAACCGGTGCTCGATCATGGCTCCGCTGTTCAGGTCGCGCAGCTTCGCCCGCACAAACCCGCGCTTGTTGCCGGGCGTGCGGTGGTTGAGGCTGAAAATGGAGTAGAGGTCCCCGTCCAATTGAATCACCATCCTGGGACGGAGCTTGGTGGCTTGGACTGTGGCCATCGCTTGCCAGCCTCGATGAAGTGTTCTTGACAACCCAGTATAGCACACCGGCCCCACACTTCTGGGGTGCGGCCAGCGCCGGGTAGTGGGTCAGATTGAATTAGATTCCCATTGAAAGCCATTCGGTAGTGGGACGGGTTGCTGTAGCGGCGCTCTGGGAGCGCCGGTGCCCGTTAAAAACGCAGCTTCGGCGGTCATAGACCGCCGCTACAACCAAACTGACCCACTACCCAGCGCCGGGAGCGGGCTTACCCGGCAAGGCCGTACCGGCCTGACCTTTCCCTTGACAACCCGTATCTTGGGAATTAGCATCACAACAATCGGCGGTGGGTTATTATTCATGGGGCTGATAGTGTTTTGGCGGCCGAGGCAAGGCCGCTCGCATGCCCCCGAAGCGGCCGACGGCCACGGCTTCGCACCGCCGGGCGAGGAGTAGCGACATGAAAAAAATGGTTCTTTGGTTTGGCCTGGGCGTCCTTATTCTGTCCCCGCCCGCTGCTCATGCCCAAGGCACGCCCGCGGATTGGATGGACGCGGCGCTGGAGAACGCACTCAAGAAAATGCAGGTCTACGAGACCGTGGCTCCGGAGGAGAGGGTGGATTTCTCCCGGAACGGCTTCGCCCTGTACGGGGGAGTGTTTGAACAGGGCGACAACATGACCCAGGAAGTCACCCTGTCCGGCGGGGTGGACTACCTGTTCTTGGGCGGGGGCGATCCCAGCGTCATCGACACCGACATCTTTGTGCGAACTCTGGCTGGAGACCTGGCCTGTCCGAAGTGCAAGGATACGCAGGAGGACTCGACTCCGATTATTTTCTTCAGCCCTCAGGAGACTGGCCGCTTCGTGATTGACCTACAGCTCTTCCAGTCCCAGGAAGGGCGGGATTCCTACCTGGTCTTGTTGATCCTCAAACGGATTCCGGCGACGGGCGCCGTCGCCCAGGCCTCGCCCGCCGATTGGATGGATCAGGCGCTGGAAGACGCGCTCAAAAATATGCGTTTGATCAGTGCCGAGATCGAAGAGCTGGATTTCACTCGCAACGGCTTCGCCGTGTACGGGGGGCTGTATGAACAGGGCGATACCATGAGCCAGGAAATTTCGCTGTCGGGCGACATCAGTTATGTTTTCCTGGCCGGGGGCGACAAAGACGTTCTGGACAGCAACCTGTTCGTGCGGACCCCTTCCGGGGGCCTGGCCTGCGCGAAGTGCGAAGACGTGGAGCCGGATTCCTATCCGATTGTCGTGTTTACGCCTTCGGCTACGGACCGGTTCGTGATTGCGTTGGAGCTGCGCAGTTCGCAGGGGGGCGAGGATGCTTACCTGGTTCTCCTGATTCTCAAGCGGATGGGCTGACCACTGCTTTTTTCCCCGACACAGGTTTCCTAATCGTCCAGGTATTTTCCCACGTCCCGCAGGACCCGCTTGATCATCGCCGGGGTGAGCCGGCCCGTCTGGGTGTCTTGCTGGCTGGGATGGTAGCTGTCGAACAGGCGCCCCGTGCGGTTTCTTTCTTCTCTGTTCAACCCTGCGGCCCCCTCGTCCTGCCTGTCCCGAGCCGCGTCGAGGGAAGTGAAGCCGAAGGACGCCGCTGGGAGCCAACGTTTGATTGCGGTCAAAGGCTACCCCGCAAACGTGACGGAAGAACCGGGTTTATTCGATATCGACTGCTGTGCTCGCCAGGTTCGACTTATAGGTCTTCTGGCAGCGGCGATCCCTCAAGGTTATGTATACGCGTTCCGGGGGAAGCTCGTCCTTCTGCACAGCAAACCAAAGGCGTGTCAGGCCTGCGGCGGAGTCAAGGGCACAAAATCGATAGACACGCTTTCCATCTTCCGCGTAGATGTCTACCCAGGTTCGGGCGGCATTGTTGTTCCCCCCGCAGGGAGGAAGGTCGGGGGAAGGCTCAAAGAGCTCGTCCGGAAACTCGGACCAGTTAGAAACGGTTAACCAATAGCGGACGATCTCCTGGCCGAGAACTATTTCCTGCTCCGCGCGTGTGATCTCGATGACAGGGTTGGCGAGATTTGGCTGGTTGCAGCTCATCAGCTCTTCGATTTTCTCCACCGTCCGCGGTAAGGCGGCCGTCAGCAGCTCGTAGCCGTCCTCGGTCACCAGCACGATGTCCTCGATGCGCACCCCCAGGCTTTCCTCCGGGAGGTAGATGCCGGGCTCGATGGTGAAGATCATCCCCGGCTTCAGCGGCCGGCCGCGCGGCCCGGCGTCGTGCACCTCCAGGCCGATGTGGTGGCCGAGCCCGTGGATGAAGTACGGCCCCAGGGGCTCGCCGTCCTGGTCGGTGCCGTGGGAGTTGATGTAGTCGTAGGCGATGCGGTAGAGCGAGTTCTCGCCGGTGCGGGCAAGGGTCATGCCGGGCCGCACGGCTTCGAGGGCGGCGTTCTGCGCCGCCAGCACAATCTGGTAGATTTCCCGCTGGCGCTCGGTGAACTTCCCACTCACCGGCAGCGTGCGGGTGATGTCGGCCGTGTAGCCGTTGCACTCGCCGGCCACGTCGATCACCACCAGGTCGCCGGCCGGCATTTTCCGACGGTTGGCGTCATAGTGGAGCACGGTGGAGTTGAATCCGGAGCCCACAATGGGCGGGTAGCCGGGGCGCTCGCAGCCCGCTCCCGCGAAGCTGCGCTCCATCAGGGCGGCGAGTTCATACTCATACATTCCCGGACGCAGCGCCCCCATTGCCGCCCGGTGCGCCTCCATGGACTGCTCGATGGAGAAGCGCAGCAGGGTGAGCTCGCTCTCGGACTTCACCTGGCGCATCCCGCCCAGAACGCTGCGGACGTCGCGGAACTCGGTCAGCGGAGCCACCGCCCGCAGCCAGTCGTACCAGCGCCCGGCGTGGCTGAGCTCCCCCGCCGGGCCGTTCTCGGGCGTGGGCAAGGGAAACAGCGTATAGACGGCGGGGAAAATCTCTAGCACCTGCTCCAACTCGCCCCGCAGCGCGCCCGCGGGCTTGACGACCGCGAAACCCGTCTGCGCGGGCGCGGCAGGGTCAGCGGGGCCGAGCTTGACGCCTGCCCAGCGCTCGCGGGCCTTGTCCCGCGGCGGCAAAAAGAGGATTTCTCCGGGCAGCCCGGCGGCTTTTGCTTCCTCGGTCTGGGGGACGAGCAGCAACGCCGCCCCGGGCTCGTCGTGGCCGGTCAGATAGTAGAAGTTCGGCTCCTGCCAGAAGGTGGCGTCGGGCGCGGTGTTCTCCCGGCCGCCATGGCCGAAGAGGACCACCGGAGCGTTCACTCGTTCGAGCAAGCGGTCCCGCCGGCCGGCATATTCATCCACCGGCTCCTTTTCGCGCGCCGCTCCCGGCAGCAGGATCGCAAGCAGAAAACCCAGCAGCACTGCCCCCGGTTGTTTTCTCGTCACAGGTTGTCCTCAAAGTTTTTCTCTGCGTCCTCTGCCTGTCCTGAGCGCAGCCGAAGGGAGCCTCTGCGGTTAGCTTTCCTGCTGCAGAGAACGCAGAGCGCTCAGAGACAGGAAGAAAACTACACTGAGCGGCCTTATGACCGCAAGCCGGCCAGCGAGGCCAGCCGGTCCCAGAAGGGTTGGGTCAGCGAGAGAAAGCCGGTGTAGAGGTAGCCGTAGAGGAACAGACAAAGGAAGGGCACGGTGGCGTAGTTCTCGTTTCCGAAAGCATAGAGAGTGGCCCAGACGAAGTAGGCGCCCAGGCTCAGCTCCACCCAGGGCAGCCAGTTGCGCTCGGCCGAGCGGTAGACCTTCGAATACCAGGGCTGGCGGGCGGTCTCGATGCGGTACTTGGGCGTGCGCACGAAGGCCGACTCCACCCCCCAGATGGCTTCCAGCACGGCGCGGGCGTTGCGCAACGCCAACCCGATGCCGACGGCCATTAGGATGGGCAGGAAAAGGAAGGCCCGCTTCCAGCCGCGCGGGTCGAGCTCCTTCTGGGCCACCAGGTAGAAGCTCGAAACCGAACAGGTGGCGGCCAGGAACAGCGGCAGGTCGATCCAGAGCACCTGCCACCAGCCGCCGTAAAGGCGCACGATCATCGCCGGCAGCAGCAGCACGGACAGCGCCACCATCAGGGGATAGCAGACGCAGCCGGTCAGGTGGTAGACGGCTTCGAGCTTGATCCGCCAGGGCAAGCGCGCCCGCAAGACGCGGGGCAGGATCTTTTTCGCCGTCTGCATCAGGCCCTTGGCCCAGCGCGCCTGCTGGGTTTTGAAGGCGTTGATGTCAACCGGCAGTTCCGAGGGGCACTCGACGTCGGGCAGGTAGAGGAACTTCCAGCCCTTCAGTTGCGCCCGGTAACTGAGGTCGGTGTCCTCGGTCAGGGTGTCGTGCTGCCAGCCGCCGGCGTCTTCGATGGCTTGGCGCCGCCAGATGCCGGCGGTGCCGTTGAAGTTGAAGAATAACCCGGCGCGCCAGCGGCCGCCGTGCTCGAGCACGAAGTGGGCGTCGAGCAGGATGGCCTGGACCTCGGTGAGCAGCGAGTAATGGCGGTTCACGTAGGTCCAGCGCGTCTGCACCATCGCCAGGGTGGGATCGGTGAAGTGCGGCACGGTGCGCCGCAGGAAGTCGGCCGGGGGCAGGAAGTCGGCGTCGAAGATGGCGACGAACTGGCCGCGGGCCTGCTGCAAGCCCTCGGCCAGCGCACCCGCCTTGTAGCCGGTCCGGTGAGTGCGACGGAGGTGGCGGATGGGCAGGCCCCGAGCGGCGTGGCGCTCCACCGAGGCGCGGGCGACCTGGACGGTGTCGTCGGTCGAATCGTCGAGCACCTGGATTTCCAGCCGCTCGCGCGGGTAGTCAATCTGAGCCACCGTGTCGATCAGGCGCTCGACCACGTACTTCTCGTTGTAGATCGGTAGCTGTATGGTAACCTGCGGCCACTCCGCCGGCTTGCCCGGAGCGGAGACGAAGGGCGCCGCGGGCTCTGGCGGCGGCCGCCGCCGCCGGTGCTTCTTGTAGAGGTAGATGAGACGATAGCGGTGCAGGCCGTAGAAGCTGAGAGTGATCAGGACCGCGAAATAGGGCACCAGCAACAGCAGGTCGAAAGCGTTCAGGTTGTACAGCCCGCGGAAAGGATCGTCGGCCACCAGGAAGCGCAGGTAGCGCTCCACCGGGTTCAGAACCCCTGCCGCGATCAGCGTCGGCATCGTCTAGCGACCTAGATCCTTCTTGCGACCATGAAAGTTCCGTTCCTCGACCGGCTCCCCCAACCCCTGGCCTTGGCGGTGCTGGCCGGGTTACTGCAAGCTGCCTTTCTCCTGCTGCGCCGGCTGAATCCGCTGGATGAAAACCTCATCGGCGCTCTGGTGATCGCGCTGGCGGCCAGCGTGGTCTATTTCGTGGCCGCCTGGCTGGTGTGTTCCTGGCGGAAAACCACACCCGCCTCCCTGGTGGTGGTGCTGCTGGCCGCCGTGGTTTTTCGCGCCACCTTGTTCCCTCTTCCCCCGACTCTTTCGGACGACTTTTACCGGTACGTCTGGGAGGGCGAAATCCAACTGGCCGGCCAGAACCCCTATCTCGTCACTCCCGACAGCCTGGCCGGCGATTTGCCGGAGTTGCCTGACCGCCCCGAGCCCCAGGACCTCCCCGGGGCGGCGTTTCCCACCGCCTACGGGCCCCTGACCGAGTTGCTCTTTCGACTCACTGCCCGGCTGGATGGCCTGGCCGGGTTCAAACTCTTGAGCGTCGCCTTCGACTTGGCGACGCTCCTCCTGGTCGTGGGACTCTTGTCGGTGCGGCGGGAACCGCCGGCTCGCGCCCTCCTTTATGGCTGGTGCCCGCTGGTCGTCGTCGAATTCGCTGCCAGCGGGCACAACGACTCGATCGCGCTCTTCTTTTTCCTACTAGCGAATGCCCTGATTATACGAGAGCGGCCGGTGATGTCAAATCTGGCCCTGGCGGCCGCGGCCCTCAGCAAGTGGTTCGCGGCGGTGGCGGCCCCCGTGTTTTGGTGGCGGGGCCGGTGGTGGGGCCTTCCGGCCTTCCTGGCGGCCGCGGGAGCACTTCTGCTGCCGTACCGGGAAGCCGGCTGGGGGCTCGGGAGCGGTTTTTTCGCTTATGCGGAAAAATGGCGCAACAACGAGAGCCTCTATGCCCTCCTCTTGGCCGCCACCAAACAAGAAACCATCGCGGCGGGCGTCGGGTTGGGGGTGGTGGCCGGGTTGGCCGTCTACTGCGCGGTGAAGCGGATGGAGCCGCTGCGGGCTTCGTATCTACTCGTGGGGGCGGTGCTGCTGCTCTCGCCCAGCGTCTTTCCCTGGTACGTCACCTGGCTGGTGCCTTTTCTCTGCTTCTTCCCCAATCCCGGCTTCCTGCTCTTCACCGCCACCGTGCTGCTCAGCTACCACGCCCTGATCGGCTATACGGCTGGCGGCCGGTGGGAATACCAGCCCTGGCTTGTCTGGC
Source organism: Acidobacteriia bacterium AH_259_A11_L15 (assembly GCA_027717655.1). Taxonomy (GTDB): domain Bacteria; phylum Acidobacteriota; class Terriglobia; order Acidiferrales; family 2-02-FULL-67-57; genus 2-02-FULL-67-57. The sequence continues at coordinate 45,052 of JALLOH010000002.1, read as the reverse complement.
TGGAATACTTCCCGGTGTACGCGCTGCTGGTGTGGGGCGGCTGGAAACGGGCTAGGGCTACGGCGGGTAGAGCTCAATCGTCATCACCACCCCGGCTACGTTCGGGCCCTGCGGCTCGACCCGATAGTTGATGCCTACCGGTAGGCCGGATGGTCCGCACTCCAGCTTCTCCCCACTCTCGGTTGGGTCCAGCAGGAGAACTCGCGAGAGTGAACGCACGGCTAGGTGGATGGTCTCCGGCTGGGCCCCCTCTTCCGTCTCTGTCGTCACTGTCGCCACGGCGGAGTCGTCGGAAGCACAGGCGACGTTCACCAACGTCCCCCGGGCGTAACCGACCTTGGGCGGCGAGCCCGGCTGGGGCGTCGGTTGCGGCTCCACCGGGCGATGCACCCGGGCGACAGGCTCGGGCAATGTTTCATCGCCGCCGGAAGCACCACCGGCTGGAAGCGGACGGCCTTCGCGGGCCGCCCGGACTTCCCGCAACCATTCTTCCGCCTGCTCCCGCTCGTATGCGTGGTCCGATTCCCTGGCAACCTCTCGGAGGAGCGCCTCTGCTTCGCCCCAGCGCTTCTCGCGGATGTAGTAATCGGCCAGCAACAGGTTGAACACGCCGCGCAGGGACGGGATGCGCCGGGCTTGCTCCAGCACGGCAATCATTTCTGCCGGCGGGTCGTTGCGAGCTAGGCGCGTTTCCACGACCAAACGGTAGGCGTCAGGGAATTTTTCTGGTTCTTTCAGGATGGGCGAGAGCAGCTCGAGAATCTGAGCGGCGGCTCGATTTTTCTCTTCGCCGGAGGCCCAGACCAGCCGGCCGCGGCTCACGGCTTGCGCCGCGTAGTATCGCAGGCTGAGGTCATCCGGATCGCTTTCGAGCGCCCCCAGGAAATGCTTCTCGGCTTCTTCCATCTGGCCGCGGAGCAGGGCCAGCCGTCCCAGCCGGAAAAGCACCTCGGGGGGTGCCGGCTCCGAGGCCGCCAGTTGCTGCAGCGCTTGCTCGGCCTCTTCGACCCGTTGGGTGTTCAGCCATAGGTCGGTTGCGTAGGCCCGCGCCACCCGCTCCGGAATCGGTGTCGGTTCCACCAGTTCCAGTGCCAGCGGGTTGGTCACCTTACCTTCGTACCGGGTCAGGCTACGGCGCATCAAGTAGTCGCGCAACTGCCGGTGCATCCCCGGGTAATCGGTGCCGAAGGCTTGGCGAAAGGAGGTCTCTTGGGGGATGCCCTGTAGCAGCAACTGCACGAACCGGTTCAGTTGCCCCTGGCGCTTCCCTTCATCGGCCACCATCAAGTAGTGCACCAGCAGCCAGGACTGCGCGTAAAAAAGCTTCCGCTTCTGACCGGGGAGGTAGTGCTCCGATTGCCGGTGCACTGCCAGCAGTACGTCCAGAGGAATCAAGTCGTAGCGCTTGAGCAGGTTCCAGTACTGCCGCTGCCACTGGCCGAGCACGAATCGGCCGTCACGTTTCAGGGTCGTCTGCTCAAAGAACTCCGCCAGCCCTTCGTTCAGCCAGACGGGCACGTCCTGGAACGTCCGCCGCATCACCACGTGAACGTACTCATGGAAAAGCACGTACTCCGATTCGTATTCGCTCAGGTTTACCACCACGTACATCCGCTCCGGCCCGGGTTGCATGAATCCCGCCATGTCCATCGGCTTGCCGTCCGGCGTGAGCGGCTCGTACGGTTTGTAGCTCTCGTCGTTTTTGAATAGGAACACCCGAGTGGGGGCCGGCGAATCATAGCGTAGGCCGGGAAACATCAACGTCAGCAGATGGCGGTACCTTTCCAGTTTTTCCGTGAACTGCCGTACCTTCTTGGGCTTGGCGTCGCTGACCACGTGGAAGTGCTTCGAGCGCACTTCCACCCACTGGGCGGGCTTGGCCGCGTGCGAGAGCCCCACGACCCCCGCCAGCAAAAGCAGAGAGAGCGGTGCGAATCGGCCCTTCATATCACGCCAGGCTTGTCCCTAGTATAACCCCGCGGGCAACCGGCCGCTGGCTGAGCGGCGGGCTAGACGTTGACGCTGAGGGTGGTGTCGAGGCGGGGCTCGCCCGTGGGCGTGCGCTGCACGGGGCGGTAGAGGGTGTCGCGCTCGAGGGGGTCGCGCCCGGCCTCGCGAATCAGGCGGATCAACTCCGAGCGGCGCATCGCCTGCGCGGTCTTCGCCCCGGCGTCGTGGTAGATCTTCTCCTCGACCACGGTGCCGTCGAGGTCGTCAGCGCCGAAGCGCAGCGCCACCTGGGCGATGGCCGGGGTGAGCATGATCCAGTAAGCCTTGACGTGGGGGAAGTTGTCGAGCAGCAGGCGGCTGATGGCGATGTTTTTGAGGTCGAGGAAGCCCGTGGTCTTGGGCAGGTGGCTCAGGGCGGTGTTCTCCGGGTGGAAGGCCAGGGGGATGAAGCAGACGAACCCGCGGGTCTCGTCCTGCAGCGAGCGCAGCTTCAACAGGTGGTCGACCCGTTCTTCCTCTGTCTCGATGTGGCCGTAGAGCATGGTGGCGTTCGAGCGCAGGCCCAGCTCGTGCGCCGTGCGCGCCGTTTGCAGCCACATCATCCCGGAGATCTTGTGGTCGCAGATGATCTTGCGCACCCGGGGATGAAAAATCTCCGCTCCGCCGCCCGGCAGCGAGCCCAGCCCGGCTTCCCTTAGCTTCAGCAACACATCACGGGTCGACATCTTGGTAATGCGGGCGAAGTAGCCGATCTCGACCATGGTGAAGGCTTTCAGGTGGACCTGGGGGAAGCGCTCCTTCAGGCCGCGGAGCAGATCGAGGTAGTACTGGAAGGGCAGGTCGGGGTGCAGCCCGCCCACGATGTGGAACTCAGTAACCGCTTCGCTGTAACCGCTCGCCGCCGTGCCAAAGACCTCCTCCAGCGCCATGGTGTAAGCGCCGGGAGCCTCGGCATCGCGCCCGAAAGCGCACAAGCGACAATGCGCCACGCAGGTGTTCGTCGGGTTGATATGCCGGTTGATGTTGTAGTAGCAGACGTTGCCGTGTTTCTGCTCGCGGACCTGGTTGGCCAGCCAGCCGATCGCCAGCAAGTCGTTCGAGCGGTAGAGCGCCACCCCCTCCTCAAACGACAGCCGCGCGCCCGCCGTCACCTTCTCGGCAATCGGCTCCAGTTGCTTGTCCTCGGCGATGAATTGGCTGCAATTCACGTCAGGATATCCGCGCCCCAGAAAAGCAGCAGCAAAACACTAATATAGCCGTTCACGGTGAAGAATGCAGCATTCACTTTGCTCAGGTCATTCGGCTTGACCAGCGAGTGCTCGTAAGCCAACAGGCCGGCCACCACCGCCAGGCCGGTGAACCCCAGCGCGCCTAATCCGGTGTCGCGCCCCAGCCAGAAGAGCAGCGCCAGCATCAGCACGTGCAACGTACGCGACACCCAGAGTGCCCTCGCTATGCCGATGCGCTTGGGGAGCGAGTAGAGGCCCGCCTTCCGGTCGAACTCGACGTCTTGGCAGGCGTAGATGATGTCGAAGCCCGCCACCCAGAATAGTACCGCCAGCGTGAGCGGCACGATTTCCCAATCGAGCGTGCCGCGCACCGCCACCCAGGCGCCTGCCGGCGCCATCCCCAGGCACAACCCCAGCACCCAGTGGGTCAGTGTGGTGAAGCGCTTGGTGTAGGAGTAGAGGAAGAGAATCGCCAGCACCGCGGGCGAGAGCTTCAGGGCCAACGGGTTCAACTGCCAGGCGGCAAAGACCAGCACCGCGGCGGAAACAATCGAAAACGTCCAAGCAAAAGGGAGCGAGAGCTTGCCGGTGGGTAGCTCGCGGTTCGCCGTGCGGGGGTTCTGGCGGTCGTAGCGCAGGTCGGCGATACGATTGAAGGCCATGGCGGCGCTGCGCCCTCCCACCATGGCCACGATGATCCAGAAAATTTGGCGGCCGGTGGGCCAGCCCTCCGCTGCCAGCAGCGCCCCCAGAAAAGCGAACGGCAAAGCAAACACCGAGTGCTCGAACTTGATCATCCGCAACGCTAAAAGCAAAGGGCGAAAAGGGAAAATAGAAAATGGAAAAGAGGAGGGAGCGGAGCCTGTTTTCTGTTTTCCATTTTCTATTTTCGCTGGTGTATTCATCACTTCCGGCCTTTCCACTGGAACTGCTTTTCCTGGGGCAGGCCCAGGCGGGCCAGCAGCCGGCAGCAGAACTGCGTGACCAGCTCGTCCAGCTTCTGCGCTCCGAAGTAATACCCCGGCGAAATGGGGAAGTTGACCGCCCCGGCGCGCGCCACTCGGAGCATGTTTTCCAGGTGAATCGTGTTCAGCGGCGAGTCCCGCCAGCAGAGCACGAGCATCCGGCCTTCCTTCAGGTGGACGTCGGCGGCCCGGCGCATCAGGTTGTCGGTGACCCCGCTGGCGATGGCCCCTAGGGTCGCCATCGAGCAGGGGAGGATGACCATGCCGTCGGTGGGGTAGCTGCCGCTGGCGAGCGACGCTCCGATGTCGGCGTTGTGCAGGTAATCGAACTTCTTGGCCGCCGCCTTGCCCACCAGCGCCGCCGGCAACTGCGCCAGTTTTTTAGGCGCGATGTTCAGTTCTTCCTTGAGCAAGCGCATCCCGCCGCTGGAAACCACGACGGGAACGTGCGCGACCCGCTTGTCAGCGGCCAGCAACTGGAGCAGCCGCCTGGCATACACGGCCCCCGAGGCGCCGCTGATGCCCACAACGATGGTCTTGCCCGGCATGGGAAACAACCGAGTCTAGGGCGCGGCTTCCGGCCAAGTCAAGGAATCGCCGGCCATTGGTGTAGAATGAGGGTTTCCCACCAAGACGGGTGCAATGACTGAGAGCGAGATTCGGAAATTGCTGGAGGCGGTGCGGCGGGGGAAGTTGAAGCCGCTGGCGGCGGTCGAACGCCTGCGCCGGTTGCCGTTCGAGGACCTGGGGTACGCCAAGATTGACCACCACCGCTCCCTCCGCCAGGGCTACGCCGAAGTCATCTACGCTCCGGGCAAGCGCCCCGAGCAGGTGGCGCAGATCGTCCGGCGGATGAACCGCAACCAGCACAACATTCTAATCACCCGGGCCGACCGCAAGCTCTACCAGCGGGTCAAGCGCGTAGCCCGCCGGGCCCGCTTCCACGAGCTCTCGGGCGTGATCAGCATCAAGAAGAGCAGCAAAATTCTGGGCAAGGGATTGATCCTGGTTATCTCGGCGGGCACCTCGGACATCCCGGTGGCCGAGGAAGCCCTGGTGACCGGCGAGATGCTGGGCAACCGCGTCGAAGCCATCTACGACGTGGGCGTGGCCGGGTTGCACCGGCTGATGCGCCACCAGCGGAAATTGGCGGAAGCCCGGGTCATCATTTGCGTGGCTGGGATGGAAGGGGCGCTGCCCAGCGTGGTGGGCGGGCTGGTGCCGGTGCCGGTGATCGCCGTGCCCACCAGCGTCGGCTATGGCACGAGTTTTTCCGGCTTGACCGCACTGCTGGGGATGCTGAACTCCTGCGCGTCGAACGTGGCGGTGGTGAACATCGATAATGGATTTGGGGCCGGCTGCCTGGCCAGTGTCATCAACCGCTTGTGAAACCACAGATGCACCCTTCGGCTTCGCTCTCCTCGGCGATGCTCGGAGCAAGCAGGGCAGGCACAGATACACACAGATTTATTGTCGGTAGGGCAGGGCTTCAGCCCTGCCGATCGCGGCAACCCTTTCAGGGGGCTTTAGCCCCTGAGGTCTTTACTCGTCGCGGGTCGCCGGGCACTTGGCCGGGGCAACAAGCTTTTCGCTAGCATAGATAGGAAGAAACAAGAGGAGGAAACGACCAAGTCATGGGCAAAGTGTTTCGCAAGCAGGTGTTCGTTTGCACCACGGAGGGGGAGGGCCGGTGCGCGCCCAAGGGCGGGCTGGAAGTCCTGCGGAAGTTCCGCGAGGAAGTGAAGGCGCGCGGCCTGTCGGACATCCTCGTGACCAAGGTGGGCTGTACGGGGCAGCACCCCACCGGCCCGACGGTGATCGTCCACCCCGACGGGCTCTGGTACCGGACGGTGAAGCCGCAAGACGTCGCGGAAATCATCGAAAAGCACATCGTGGGCGGGCAGCCGGTGGAGCGGCTGATCAACCCCGAGATGCAGGTGAAGCCGCAGTAGGAAAAGCAGATTCTTCGCCCCGAATAATTCGGGGCTCAGAATGACAGGCTGGGAATTAGCCGAAGACGCGGTGGAAGATGGCGTCGACGTGGCGAAGGGCGTGGCGGAGGTCGAAGACGCCCTCAATCTCGCCCCGTGATAATTTTCCCGTGATGCGCTTGTCGGCCCGCACCGCCTGCTGGAAGTCCCGGTCGGCTTCCCACGCTTTCGCTGCGGCGGCCTGCACCCAGGCGTAGGCCTCCTCGCGGGGCGCACCCTTCTTGACCAGCTCGAGCAACAGCGCTTCGGAAAAGACCAGCCCGCGAGTGAGCTCCAGATTTTTCTTCATCCGCTGGGGGAAGACGCGGAGCTGCTCGATGAGCGTGGCGGTTTTGTCGAGCATGTAGTCGACGAGGGTGGTGGAATCGGGGAGGATGACGCGCTCGACCGAGCTGTGGGAGATGTCGCGCTCGTGCCAGAGCGGCACGTTTTCGAGCGCCGCCTGGGCATGGGCGCGCACCAGGCGGGCCAGCCCGCAGAGCTGCTCGGCCAGGATGGGGTTGCGCTTATGGGGCATCGAAGAGCTGCCGCGTTGGCCGGCGCCGAAGTGTTCCTCGACTTCGCGGACTTCGGTGCGCTGCAGGTGGCGGATCTCGAGGGCGATTTTTTCCAGGGAGGCGGCGAGGACCGCCAGGGTGGAGAGGTAGTAGGCGTGGCGGTCGCGCTGGATGACCTGGGAGCTGACGGCGGCGGGCTGGAGGTCGAGGCGCTGGCAGATGCGCCGCTCGATGTCGGGGGAGCCGTGCGCGTAGGTGCCCACGGCGCCGGCGAGGCGGCCCACGCGGACTTCCTCGGCGGCGCGCGCCAAACGCTCGGCATGGCGCTGAGTTTCGCTGTACCAATTAGCAAGCTTCAGGCCGAAGGTAGTGGGCTCGGCGTGGACGCCGTGGGTGCGGCCCACCATGGGGGTGTGCTTGAACTCGTAGGCGCGCTTTTTGAGGACACCGGCCAGGCGCTCGAGGTCTTGGCGCAACAGAGCGTTGGCTTCGCGCAGGAGCAGAGCTAGAGCGGAGTCGACGACGTCGTAGCTGGTGAGCCCGTAGTGGAAGTAGCGCCCGGCGTCGCGGGCTTCCGCGGGGAGTTGCTCGACCACGGCCAGGGTGAAGGCGATGACGTCGTGGCGGACTTCTTGCTCGATTTCGGCGACGCGCTCGGGGCGGGGCGGACGGGCGTGCGCGCGCAACCGCCGGGCGGCCTCGGCGGGAAGCTGGCCGCACTCGGCCAGGGCCTCGCAGGCGGCCAGTTCGACTTCCAGCCACTTCGCGAGCTTGTTCTCCTCCGTCCACAGGCGGTCCATGGCCGGGCGGGTGTAGCGGGCAATCATCGCGGGAGCGTCCTTCGCATAGTCGGGCCGACCGGCGCCATCATACTTGATTTCGCCTCCCCGGACAAAACCCCGCACGGCAAACTCTTCGGCCTGAGCAGGAGGTTTTATGAATCAGGAATTGACTTGCAGGCATGCATTCTATAGCTTGAAAATGTCCTCATTGGCGAGCGGCTAGCTACCGCAGGAGGTGTGTGATGCAGGGCTCAGAAAAGATCGGCGGGTCTCTTCTGCTACTGGTGGGCATGTTGATCACACTTCCTTCCACAAGCTACGCGCAGGCTGGTAGCGGCCCGCTGGCTCCGGTGAGTGGGCGACCCCTCTCGGCGGAGGGAATCATTCCGGCGGATGTCCTGGCCCGGGTTGAGCTGCTTCGGAACGACCTCGAGCTGATCCGGTTCGAGATGGGCCAGCCGAAAGTGCAACCGATCGAGATGGCTGTGAGCGACGCCTCCCCGCGCGAGGTCATCTTCCAGGCAATTACGCTCTTTCGGAAAATGAACCAGTTGGGTTTCGAAATGACAGGGGACCCGGGGCCCCAACTAGTAATACGGCTACCAAGACCACCGGAGGAGATCCGACCGTACCACGTGTGGCTGGTGGTGGATGGTGCCTACCAGCACCTTCTGGCGCTGAAGGAACAACTAGGGATCACTGAGCCCATCGAAGAAAAGCTGCAGGACGCTTCCACAACGCCTACTGACGTGTTCCACGCCATCCTCGAAGCCAACCGGCAGCTTACTTTGTTGCTCAAGCTGCCGCCTTCGAGCGGCGACGTGTTCCACCAAGTCACCGTGGCTACCTATTTTGCGGCCCGCCTGCTTAAACAATTTCCAGACGCCACCCCAATGCCGGCCGCCCCCGCCTTCGAACGTGGAAAGCGACCGGTGGATGTCTACAATCGTCTCGTCGAGTGCTACGCACGAATTCAGGCGCTGGCCGAGCGTTCCGGGGTTCAAGCGCTGAAACTTGAGATGGTCGATTTGGAGGCGACCGTTGGCGGCGCTGCGCAGATCAAGCCAAGCGATGTCTACGACATGGCCATCCTCATTGTTTCCGAACTGGCGTATCTCCACGCCCGGATCGCGGACAGCCAAGCGCCGGCTGCGTCGTATGAGGCCGGCCTGAAGCTGCCGGCGCACGTCTACCAGCGGGCCGGGCTCCTTCTTCGCCAGCTCCGCGAGCTTGAAGAGCATGCCGCGGCGAGTCCCGATTGGCTGACCAACGCCCGGTAGGTCCCGCTAGAGTGTTGAGGACCCTGGGGCGGTACCTCGAGCTGGGTGCGTACCGCAAGAGCGGTACGACGTCCGGGAGATCGAAGGAAAGCCTTTCCGGAGGGAGTTCTGCCAGGTGATGATGAAGCGGACTGCCTCAGGTCTAAAGCCTGGTTACTCTTTCTCTTTTTCGACCTGGTAGGAGCGCTCGCGGTAGTTGAGCGCCGGGCGCGTGAACTGGATGTCGACGGCCAGGTCGATCACCTTGTCGTATTCAGCCAGAGCTTTTTGCCGTTCGCCCAACAGGTCGTAGATCTTGCCGCGCTCCAGCAGGGCCCGAGCCCAAGTGTGTCTATCCACCTCGGGGAGGTTGCCTATCTGCGCCAGGGATTGCAAGGCCCGCTCCCATTGTCCCTGAGCGGCCTCGATTAGGCCCAGCTCCAGCAGGGCGTCTTCCAGCCCGACGATCCGCGGATTGTGCGGGTGGGCGATGAGCTCCGCCAGCAGGGACTGGCAAACCCGGGTGGCTTCGGCGTGCTGTTCGAGCCGACGGTAGAGCCTGGCCAATTCCAGGGCAAAGATGGGGTTGCGCGGATACTTGGCCCGCAGCCCGGCGGCCAAGTTGGCGGCGCGCTCCAGGTTTCCTTCCCGCATGTTCGTCACCACCAGCAGCGTGCGGGCGTACGGGCGCAGGAACTCCCCGTGGGCGGCGGCTTCCCGCAGGTACTCGAGGCCGCGCTCGCGGTCGCCGTGGGCGCCGAGGAAGAAGAGCAGCAAGCGCTGGGTGAGGCGCAGGTTGCCCAGGATGTAGTCGTGGATGCCGAGGACCACGCTGCTGTCGTTGATCTCCGGACGGACCTTCCGGAGTTTCTCGTGGTAGTCGGCTGCCTTTTCCCCCAGGCGCAGCCCGCGGAAGTACTCCTCATTGACTCCGACCAGGTAGTTGGCCTGGTTGCCGTAGGCAAGTCCGAGCGCGAACAGGCCATCCACGTCCTGCTCATCGGCCTCCAGCCGCCGGCGGGCGAGGCGTACGGCTTCCTCGGTGAGGCGATGGAACTCGCGGTCGAGTTTCGGGTCGGGCGGCAGGCGCTCGTGTTTCAGGAAATCTTTGCTGACGAAGAGTTGCGCCTGCAGACTGCCCTGTTGGGCGAGCATTTCGTAGAGGATGGCCGAGGCCCAGAAGGCCCGCACGGTGGCGCTGGCCGGCTCGGCCTGGGCGATTTGTTCGAACAGGGTGCGGGCCTGGGTGAACTCCAGGTTGTAGAGGTGCTCGAACGCCGCGTGGAGTTTTTCTTCGCTTTCGGCGGAAATCGCCGGCGCCGTCACCGCCCGCAGCATGGCTTGCGGGCCCGCGGGCCGCGCTGCCGTGGCGGGGGAAAGCAGGCCCGCCGCCAGCAGCGCTACCACTCCCAGCGTATGTAAACAGCGGGAGGACACGGGGTTTTTTACTCTTTTGAGCGTCCCGATGCAAGCTAGGTATGATTACTGCCCTCCCCGGTCGCTTCCTCCTCGATACTTATGTAGACTCGGTCAGGCTGGAGTTCCACCCAGCCCGCGCACACTTCCACGGCCTGCCAACTGCCATTTTCCTTTCCCTTCGGGACGGCCGGCACTCTCAAGAACCAGGCTGAGGGTTTTTGCTCTTTGGGGTCCGTCCGCGGAGATGAGAAAACCAAGAGGCTTGGCGGGTTGCCCCATTTTGGGCTCGAAGCCAACAGACTCGGACTGGTGCAAAAACCACGCTTTGCGAGGCGTTCGAGACTGGATGAGTCTACGTAGCCCTCGGCGCAGTCCGGCGTCAGAAGCTCTAGGAAACCTTCCCCCACCCACCGGACTTCATAGTCCCCAGCGGGAAGCTGCCCTCTCGGTTCGCTGCCCGGGCGATTCGCAACCGGCACCAGCTCGGCAACAGCCACACGAGGAATGAATCGCCACTTGCGCCACGTCTCATTCTCGAGGTCGCAAGCGGCGACGCCTTCTTCGGTGGCAACCCAAAGGAGTCCGTCACCATGCGCCATATCCATAATCTGAGAAGTCATCTTGGGTACTGATTGGAGGTTGCCTGTTCTTGGGTTGTATCGTACGAGCCCGATTCCGGGGCCTGTCCCACCTTCGCCGAATCGCTCTGTGGCCAACCATAACTCTGATTCTATGGCGAGGATGTGGGCAATCGAGACCAAATTCAAAGGCGCAGGTTGATGCACGCGCACGTCGTTGGAGTCCTTGTCGATCTCCAGAATGGTTCCTATCCCAGCGCAACCTTCTCCTTCATAGAAACGGATCGCAAGCCAGATCTTTTGTTCATCTTCATCCCAGTCGGCCACTTCGGCCCAAGACATACAGATCTTTTCCGCTAGGGTCTCGGGGGATGCGGGCGGCGGGTGCTGCCTTTGCTCACGTTCGAACCAAATTTGACCCAGCTGTTCGCGTGTCCACAGGCGCAGCCGGGCAAATGGCTGCGAAGAGCCGCTCCAGCGCAACTCCAGTTGCCCTTGTTCCCGGTCCGACCCTTGAGTTTCAGCTTCCAAAGAACCTCTTGTGGTTAGCATGCGCTGAATGTACCTTACTGGCTTGCCCGGTTCCTGTTCCCACGTCCTACGTTGTTCCCATTCGTTCTCTTCAGCGGTCACAACCCAATGGTCAGTTCGGGATTCGTACGTGTAAGTGAACTGGTGAGCCAAGAAGCGGACTTTGTTTTCTTGGACCTCGATTCGCCAGGCTGGATGATAGAGGGTTTGGACGGAACTCGCGGCACCCCAGTCCCACTGCTGCCACGGTTCCTCCGCCGCCACGAACGAAAAAAGACAAAATACCGCTAGCGGCGGGAGGAACAAGTACGAATGCCGCTTACGCATGACCACAAGTTTGTTCCTTAGAAGCGCAGCGGAGCCAGAGGGGCGCGGCGAGGGGCCACGCGAATCTCGGGGTCGCGCACCAGCGAGAGCGGGAAGCGCGCCCGGCGACGCTCGAGGGCCTGCTCGGCGGCCAGGCGGGCAATCTCGGGCGAGTTGTTGTTCTGGCTCAGGTGGGCGAGCACCAGATAGGCAGCCGAGCCGTCGAAGTCGCACTCCAGGAAGTCGGCCACGGCTTCGTTCGAGAGGTGTCCCAGGCGGCTCATTACGCGCTGCTTGATGAACCAGGGATAGGGGCCGCGGCGGAGCATCTCGGTGTCGTGGTTGGCCTCCAGGATCAAGCAGTCGCAGCCGCGCAACTGCTGCTTGACCAGGCCGGTCAGGAAGCCCAGGTCGACCGCCAGGACGAGTTTGACGCCCTGGGTTTCGACGCGGAAGGCCACGGGCTCGTTGGCGTCGTGGGGGACGGCGAAGGGAACCATCTCGATGTCGCCCACCACGAAGCGGTGCCCGGGCCGGAAGCGTTCCACCCGCGGCAGCACTCGCGCCTCCGGCAGGGCCTCGCGGGTGCCCTCGGCCAAGTAGACCGGGGCGTTGAACTCCTCGGCCAGCGCCCCCAGGTGAGCCGCGTGGTCGTTGTGCTCGTGGGAGACGACGATGCCGGCCAGCCCGTTGGGGCGCAGTCCGGCGGTTTCCATCCGCTTCAGGGTTTCCCGCTTGGAGAGGCCGGCGTCGATCAGCAGGCGGGTGCGCTCGGTGGAGAGAAACGCCAGGTTGCCCGCCGAACCGCTGCCCAGGATGGTGAGTTCAACCCCCGTGGCCCTGCCCCTTCTGCGCCCGAATTCGGGCGCGCCCGCAGTCGGGCTTCGGTTTGAAGAGATGTAACAGGAAACCGCGGGCGCGTCAACCCCGCCCGTTCTTGGAATTCCGCTCAAACTCCGGGTTGATTGCCGCGCGGGCAAGAACAAACTTGCTGTCACTTCGGAACGGGCGGGGTTGCGCCGGCCCAGCAGACCCGCTAGACTGGGATTTCCCCACGTTACTGGCAAAGGAGGGAATGTTTATGCCGGTCGTCAAGCCAATTCCCAAGGACCAAGCAGCCTCGGAGCTGCAGGCCATCTATGACCAGTTGAGCCAAAAGTTCGGCCGCATGCCCAACATCTTCGCGGTGATGGCCCACCGGCCCAGCGCGCTCAAGAACTTCCTGCCCTTCTACGCTGCGGTGATGGCCGACGGCACCATCGAACAAAAGTACAAGGAGCTGGCCTACCTGAAGACCGCCCGGCTGAACGGCTGCGAGTATTGAACTCGCGCCCACACCGCTTCGGCGAAGCGGGCCGGCCTGACCGAGGATCAACTCCGGGCGATTGATTTCTACCGCCGTAGCGAGCAGTTCGACGCCAAGGAGAAAGCCACCCTGCTCTTTGCCGAGCGCATGACCCGCGGGGCGGCCGCCCTCCGCGAAGGTTCGCTCGAAGAGTTGAAAAAGCACTACAGCGAGGACCAAATCGTCGAATTGACTCTAGTGGTCGCCGTGGCCAACCTCACCAACCGCTTCAACGACGCCCTGCAAGTTGAACCCGACCTGGGAGAGTAGGCGCCCATCAGGGCGCGTATAATGGGCCCTACGACCGCGATGCGAGGCTTCACCTCACTGCCGCGACCGTTGTTGCTGGGGCTGGCGACGCTCTTCGCCGTCGCCACCATCCTCTACAGCGCTATCTGGATGTACTACATTCGTTGGGAGTCCAAGGCCCAAATCGGCATCAGCACCGAGGCCCCATTCTCGATGCTTACGCGCTCGATGCGCGTCACCCGCGTCCCGGAAGGCAGCGCGGCTGAGCGCGCGGGGTTGCGGCCTGAGGACAGGATTGTGGCCATCAACGGTCGCCGGCTCGACACCCCCAATCCCTACTCTGATGCGGTGTATCAAGGCCAGCCCGGGGATGTGGTTGAGTTGACTGTAGAGCGACCGGGGGCGGCAGCGCCGATAGTCCTGCAGACGGTATTGCAACCCCGGCCGGCACAGGAGGAGGAGGAGCTGACGCCGGCGCAGACCGTGGCCGTCGAGCTTCTTCGTTCCTACCCCGTCTTGTTCCTGGTGGTGGGCTTAGGGGTGTTGTTCCTGCGGCTGGAAGACCGCAACGCTTGGCTGCTGGCGCTGCTGTTTGCCAGCTTCATTGCGGGCGCGCCGCTACTGCAGATGGAAAGAGCCATCCATCCCGCCTTGCGCGGGTTCGCGCTGGCTTACAAGGTGACGTTCATGGGATTATACGCGGCGTTCTTCTACTACTTCTTTGCTGTTTTTCCCGTTGCCTCTCCGGTAGATCGCCGCCTGCCCTGGTTGAAGTCGGTTTTGCTCGTGGCCGCAGCCGCCGTGGTGGTGCCCTTGGGGCTGTGGGGGCTGCTGGCGGGCAGTTCCCAGCCGCTACTGGGGTTTGCTGATCGGCTGGGTCAGACAGTAACGTTTTTGTGCGTGTCACCCTATTTCTTTGGCGCATTTGTGCTGGGCCTGGTGTCGCTAGTGTGGAACGGGCTCCGCGCCCCCACCGCCGAGGCACGGAGGAAGATCCGAGTCATTGTCTGGGGCACTGTAGTCGGCTTCACGCCGGCCTTGCTGCTACAGGCGGCGGCAGCCTACGCCAAGAAAAATCCTTACGAATTTCCTTTTTGGGTGTGGGCCCCCTGCGTCTTGGCCCTCTTCTTGTTGCCGCTGTCGTTTGCCTACGCGGTGGTGAAGCATCGCGTACTGGGAGTCTCGCTGCTTCTGAAGAGGAGCGCCCGCTACCTGCTGGTGCAGCGCGGCTTTGCGCTTCTTACAGTTGTCTCGAGCGTGGCCGCGACCCTTCTCTTCATGGGTCTCTTCGCGCGTTTTGTCCAGCCGCGGGTGGAATTCGTCGTGCCCGCCGGCGTGGGTACGGGGGTGGCCTTCGGCTTGCTGTTGGCCTGGGCCGGCGCACAAGTCCAAAGGCGGGTCAGCGAACGCATTGACCGGGCCTTCTTCCGCAGCGCCTACGACGCCCGCCAGATTTTCGAAGAGCTGGCGGAGAAAACCCGCACGGCGACCAACCGGCAGCAGCTGGCCGCGTTACTGGAACACCACATCACTGAAGCTCTCCGTCCAACCACCCTGACTATTTATCTTGAGAGCAGCGACGACCGCCTCGCCGCTGAGGGCGGCGCGGTGCCGCCTGGACTGGAAACCATTCCCACCTCGCTGCCGGTGCTGGCCGAGGTAGCGCGCGGCCAACCCTGGGACGTGCCACCGCCGGAGGCCGGCGGTGCCGAAGCACTTTCGCTACTAGGCCCGCTCGAGCCCGAGTGCTTGGTGCCGATCCTGGGGCGCGACGCCCGGCTGACAGGCCTCTTGGTCCTGGGCCGGCGACGCTCCGAAGAACCCTACGCGGGTGAGGACAAGCGCTTGCTGGCTTCCGTTGCCAGCCAGGCTGGCACCGCGCTCGAGAGCATCGGCCTAGCCGAGCAGATGGCCGAGCGGCTGGAGGCCGAACGGCGCGCGGCCCGCGAGATGGAAATCGCCAAAGAGGTGCAGGCCAATCTCTTTCCCCGGCACACGCCGTTGCTGGAGACGCTGGAATACGTCGGCGACTGCATCCAGACCCGCGCGGTGGGTGGCGACTACTACGACTTTCTCGACCTGGGGCGCGGCCAGGTGGGGCTGGTGCTGGCCGACATTGTGGGGAAAGGCATCTCCGCCGCCTTGTTGATGGCCAACTTGCAGGCCCATCTGCGCGGCCAGTCCGCGGTGGCTCCGGACGACCTGCCGCGGCTGCTCGCATCGGTGAACCGCCTGTTATGTGAGTCCACCGGAGCCGGTCACTACGCCACCCTTTTCTTCGGGAGCTACGACGACGCCACGCGCCGCCTACGCTACGCCAATTGCGGGCACAACCCGCCGCTGCTCCTGCGCGGCGACGGAACGGTAGAACGACTGACAGCCACCGCTACGGTCCTGGGGATGTTCGAGAAGTGGGAGTGTTCCGTCGCTGAAGTGTCGCTGGCTCCGGGCGACACGCTGGTGATCTTTTCCGATGGGGTCACGGAGGCGATGAGCGACGAAGGGGAGGAGTTCGGCGACGCCCGATTCGTCAAGGCCCTGCGCGCCCACGGCCACTTGCCCGTGGATTCTTTGCTCCACACTCTGGTCAGCACTGTGCAGGAGTTCAGCGGCCGCGAGCAGGAAGATGACGTGACTCTGGTGGTCGCCCGGGCCCGCTAGAGGTCCCCCTTCTTTGGTCCGTACCCTTGACCGCGGGGGGCGGGCGGCGTAGGATGCCTGGGCTGAAATCGCCGGCAACGATCCCCGCATTGCCTTTCAACAATTGCCTGCCAGCAGGGACGGTACGCCGCCGGGGTCGTCTCGGGCCGCCGGCAGAGGCGAACAAGGAGCCGCGATGGGGCAAGCCGCCGCCGCGAAAAAGATCCTGGTAGCCGACGACGACCCCTCGATTCTTCGCCTAGTGGAGATGCTGTTGAGCCGTCACGGGTTGACGGTGATCAAGGCCGCGGACGGGGAAGAGGCCTTTCAAAAAGCGGTGATGGAAAAGCCGGACGCCATTCTGCTGGACATCCGCATGCCCAAGATGAACGGCTTTGAGGTTTGCTCGAAGCTGAAGGCCACCGGGAGCACGGCCGAGATTCCCATCGGGTTCTTCACCGCCCAGAAGGACATTGACTCCTACCGGCAGGCCCATGAGTTGGGCAGCATCCTCTACGTCACCAAGCCCTTCAATCCCGACCAGCTGCTCAACGCCGTGGGGGTGCTGCTCTCCTCCGGCGGCCACGCGGCTAAGCTCTAGCCCGGCAGCGTAGTTCTTTTTTGTCATTCCGATCCCGCCCTGCGGGAGAGGAATCCGCTTTTCAGCGCAGAGGAATGGCTTGTCGGCGTTGCACCCTCTGTCCATCTGCTCTTCTTTCAAGAATTGTCATTCTGAGCGAAGCCCGAAGGGCGGAGCGAAGAATCTCAACTGAGATCCTTCGCTTCGCTCAGGATGACAGCTTCGTGGCGGCAACGTGTTAGCGGCGGGGTTGAATCTGCAGTTGCTCCAACTCCCGCGCCATACCTCCGGTCAGCATCAGGAAGGCCATCTTGTGGTCGGCCAGCAAGGAGAGGAGCGGGTAGCGGAAGGTGGCGGGGCGGTTGCGCTCGAGGAAGAAGTGGGAAAACCACGCCAGGCCATAGGCGACCACGGGGATGGCCGCCAGCAGCCACCAGGTGCGGGTGCCCAGGGCGGCCGCCAGCAGCGCCAGCCAGGCCAGCGTGGCGGCCAAGTGCACCCAACGGGTGGCCGGGCGGCTGTGCTGGGCCAGGTAGTATGGCCAGAACTCAGCGAAGCTCAGGTTGCGATTCAGGTTCATTCCTAGCAGGCCAAGTCGTCGCGGCTGAGCTGAAAGCCGTCCAGCGGTCCCAGGAGCGTGGCGCCCATCAAGTGGGGCTGGAAGAACTCCCGGGCTATCGCCAGCAGGTCTTCCGGGGTGACGCCCTCGATGGCGGCCAGGATTTCATCCAGCGAAAACGACCGCCCAAAATAAATCTCCTCTCGAGCCAGCCGCGACATCCGCGCTGCGGTGGATTCCAGCGAGAGCATCAGGCTGCCTTTCAGGTTCTCCTTGGCGGCGCGCAGCTCATCGGCGGGAACCGGCTCCTGCTTCAGGCGCGTGAACTGGGCCAGGATGAGCCGGAGGGCTTGGTGCAGGGTCTCGCGGGCGGTGCCGGCGTAGACTGACAGGCAGCCGGTGTCCCGGTAGGCGTTGACGTCGGAAAAGACGGCGTAGGCCAGGCCTTCGCGCTCGCGGACGGTCTGGAAGAGCCGCGAGGACATTCCCCCGCCCAGGATGTTGTTCAGCAGGACGACCGCGTAGCGCTTCTGGTGGGGCAGCGGATGGCAGGGCACGCCGACGCAGAGGTGCATCTGCTCCAGGTCGCGCTTGCTGCGAGTGCTGATGCGGGCATGGGGTTGGGGTACGGGGTCGAGGATCCCCTCCTGGTGCGCGGGCAAGCCTCGAAAACGGTCGCTCAGCAGGGTGATGAAACGCTCGTGTTCGAGCTGCCCGGCGGCGGTGATGAGCATCTGGTTGGGGACGTACCAGCGGCGGAAGAAGTCGAACAGCAACTCGCGGTGGAACCCGGCCAGGGTCTGCTTCGTCCCCAGGATGGGCCGCCCGATGGGGTGGTCGTACCAGAAGTTTTCCGAGAAGATTTCGTGCACCAGGTAGTCGGCGTTGTCCTCCTCCATGTTGATTTCTTCCAGGACGACGGCGCGCTCTTTTTCGATGTCGGGCGTGCGGAAGACGGGCGCCAGCACCAGGTCCGAGAGCACGTCGAAGATGCGGGGAAGGTGTTCGTCGATCACCCGGGCGTTGAAGCAGACCATCTCCTTGGCGGTGAAGGCGTCCAGTTGCCCCCCCACCGAGTCGGCCTCGCGGGCGATCTGCTCCGCGGTGCGCCGCTCGGTGCCCTTGAAGACCATGTGCTCGATGAAGTGGGAGATGCCGGTCAGCCCGGGCGGCTCGATGCGCGAGCCGCTCTTCACCCAAATGCCTACGGCCACCGAGCGCACGTGCGGCATCCGCTCGGTGATCACCGTGAGCCCGTTCGACAACCTCTCCCGGCGCATGCTATTGGCTTCCCCTGTCATCACCTGGAAAATCGTCCTCGAGAGGGATGCTCCGAACTGTCCCCGCGCGGGCCCAATCAATTCTTAGCATAAGCAACCCATAATTTCCATGTTCTTTGCTAACCTACAGAAAATAAATATCTTATTTTATCTTCCCCGCCGAGCCTAGGGGGGAGGGGGGGTATGCATCCAACCCGTGACCTAACTCATTGCAGGCACGGTACTTATTCGAAGAAACTAGTTTATTACTAGTTTCTATTGCATAACCTCCGCAAGGCGGGTCAGGCCTTCTCGGAGCGAAGCGGAGATCCCGCGTCTTTGGCGGGAAGGCCTGACATAAAGCGCCAGAAAATCAAGGGGCTTTAGCCCCTGAGGGGGGTCTGGCATGAGGTGATGCAACAGCCTCTAATTTCTTTGTCGCTCAGCCTGCCTTCCCTGGGCGAATATTAGGCGAAGTAAACTTCCTTGTCAAGACCAAGCCACCCGACCCCCGGGTCTATCACGCGCCCGCCAGCGGGAAATTAGTTAGTAGGACAGGCATTCCTGCCTGTCTGGCCCGCGATGCGGGCCCTTCTGATTCCGCGTTGTCATGGAAGAAGTCTTGGGAACACACCCGGGCTTGGGTGTATAGTTCTGGGAGAGGGCGGGAGCAGACGCTATGATTCCCAAGGGCGTTGTTCACAGCGATCCTCAGGTTCTGGGGGGCACACCCGTCTTTGTCGGCACCCGCGTTCCGGTCCAGTCACTCTTCGACTATCTCGAAGGGGGAGAGACGTTGGACGAATTTCTCCGCCAGTTTCCCTCGGTCAACCGCCAACAGGCTTTAGCCGCTCTGGAAATGGCGCGCGACTCCGTTCTCAGCCGTGCGCATTCTGCTTGACGAGAACTTGCCGGTTGAGCCGCCTGGTGGCAGGTGCCACCAGGCTCGGCGAGATAACTTCCATGCGCCGAGCCCCCAGGCTTGTCCTGCCTGCCCTGTCGAAGACCCCGAGCATGGCCGAGGGGAGCGCAGCCGAAGGGAGCCTAGTCGAAGGGCACCTGCCTGGGGGAGCCGAAATCCAGGCGTTGGCGGTTTCGTCTTCGGCCAACACGAAGCCCTTTTATCCAGGTCAGCCTAAACAGCAGTTAGGCGGCGTCGAGACCCGATCACATGACTGAGTACTTCAAGAGGCTTTACAGCAAAGAGGAAGAGTTCCTTGACAAATTCGGTGCCTCGGCCGCCGCTGCTGCACAAATCCTCAGCGGCGACTGGCAACCCAACTATCACTGCAGCGATCGCGCCCGAAAAAATCAGAGCTACTTCCGGTCCACAGGCGAACTGACGGAGCTCACATTCGAATCGGCGACGGTTAATCACGACAGCAATGCCTTCTCTTCGGTCCAGATCGTTCTCCGCTCATCAACGCGCACGGTCACAGTCCGGGTCAACAAGGTCGGCGTTGACTTGCTCGCTGAGAAGATTGTCGACCGACTCGATCAAAATGCAAGACCAGAAGATAAGAGATGAAGTTCACGGCTAGGGGGACAAATCTAGGGGTCGAACTATCCCTGCACGGTGGCGACGGCCCGAAGCCCCTCAAGCCCGCCGCGCATGCGAATCAGGAGAATCCGCGCAGGAGTTATGTGTATGCGCATATGGATAGCGCCGGGAAGATCTTCTACGTCGGGAAAGGAGAAAGAAGGCGGGCATGGTCCGCGGATCGCCACCCGCTTTGGCGTCGGTTCGTCGAGAAACATCTGGGGGGCAAGTATCAGGTCCGTATCCTCCAAGACAACCTATCGACAGGGAAAGCGGAGGAGGTTGAGGCAGCGTGGATCGCTCAATGCTCGGACGACCTCGTAAACTGGGTCAACATGGGCCGGGCGACCGACTTTCAGGCGCTCGAGCACTACCACAGGCTACAGAATGCAAATCGCGCTCTGATCCAGCAAGCTAAGGCCATCGAAAAGCGCAACCTGGTGCAGGCGGTAAAGATGTATGTCCAGGCCATTGAAGCAATTCCGGGATACGCATTCATCAACTACGAAAAGGGGCTAGTCGGCCAGCTACTCGGTGAGGAGGCTGACGAACTTGGAAGAAATGGCGAGATCGAAGCGCTTGACCGGCTTACGATGTGTCTCATCAAGCTCGAAAGGTCGGCTGAAGCAGCTCAACATGCTAATAATTACTTCGCCCTATACCGGCTCGACCTGCAGCGGGCTGCTTCTCGACGCATCGCGAAACGAATTGAAAAGGCACTCGTGCGTACGCGATAGCCAAGCGTGAGCGCCGAGCCCACGGACCAACGCCTTGCACCGGACCGCCCAAAAACGGCCGACCGGTGCAGGCAACGTTAGGCAGCTTTCGGAGATGGGTCGATGGACGTTGGGGACTTCCTAAAGAGCTTTGCAATTGACACTTGGTATAAGGCCGTCATGTACCTTGGTGGCGTAGTATTGGTCATATCGTTTTTTGCGGAGGCCAAGGGATTGACGAACGATCAGCTGCAACTCCTGTCGGGTGGTGTGTTCCTTGTTGGCCTGGGGGAGTGGAAGAATCATAAGGAGGTATCGTGGATCAAGCCGCCCAATGTTTACACCGGCGGCCCCGCCCTTATGAGTGCTACAGTTCGCAAGGCCGATCTAGTAGGCGTTGTCCTCGATCTGGCAGGGGTCGTCTTGATCGGACTCAGCATCGTGAGTATTTTCCGTGGTTGATTCGTCCATGACGAATTCACACCGGTACTGGCTACGTGCCAAAGGGCTGCCTTACAAGTCGCCGCACCTGACCGCTATTCCGCTGCATAGCGGCAGGTGAGGTCAAGCGTTAGCCTCTTGCTGGATCACCGCCAAAGCAAGTTTCAACATGACGCCACCCCGGCCTATCTCGAACCCCCACGTGTGGCATAGAATCAAGACGTCTGAGGTCGGCCTCGTGCCTGCCATGCCCATCGAGCTGTTGGGATTTGAGCTGGAAGAGTTCCGCCGCCTGGCCCAGCAGTGGGGCGAGCCGGCCTACCGCGGCAGCCAGCTCTACCACGCCCTCTACGCCGAGGGCCGCCGGGAGTTCAGTCGTATGACCAGCCTCAGCCGCGCCCTCCGGGCCCGCCTGGAGCGCGACGCTGCCGCTACTTGGCCGCAACTCGCCCGCCGCTACCCCTCGGCCGACGGCAGCATCCGCTACCTGCTGCAGCTTGGCGACGGCAAGACCATCGAGACCGTCTGGATGCCGGAGAAAAACCGCCAAACGCTCTGCCTCTCCACCCAGGCTGGCTGCGCCGTCGACTGCCGCTTCTGCGCCACCGCCCGGCTCGGGCTGGTTCGGAACCTGTCGGCCGGAGAGATCGTTGGCCAGGTGCTGGCGGTCTTGGCCGACAACCGCCAGCGGCGCCGGCCGCGCACCAACGTGGTGCTCATGGGCCAGGGGGAGCCGCTGCTGAACTACGAACCCACCTTGAAAGCCGTGCGGCTGCTGGCCGACCCCCAAGGGATGAACATCCCCCTGCTGCGCATCACGCTTTCCACTTCGGGCATCATCCCCGGCATCCGCCGCCTGGCCCGGGAAGACCGCCGCCCCAAGCTGGGCGTCTCGCTGAACGCCACCACCGACGAGCAGCGCACCGCCATCATGCCCCTCAACCGCAAGTACCCGCTGGGAGAGCTCTTCGCCGCCTGCCGCGCCTACCCCCTGCGGCCGCGGGAGCGGTTGACTTTCGAGTACGTCCTGCTGGGCGGCTTCAACGATACCCCAGAAGACGCTCGCCGCTTGGCCCGCCTCACCCGCGGGCTGCGCTGCAAAGTGAATCTAATCCCCTGGAACCCCGTCCCCGGCTTGCCCTACCGCGCCCCGGCGGACGCTGCCCTCGAGCCCTTCCAGAAAATTCTCCGCCGCGCCGGTCTCTTGGCCTTCCTGCGCTGCTCCCGCGGCCAGGACGTTTCGGCCGCCTGCGGCCAACTGGCTTCCCTCACCACTCCCTCTCCCCAACCCAGCCCGGCCTCGGCCGGCTAGCCCCGGTGGGCCGAAGGGGCTTTTTTGGAGGTAGAATGGAGCCGGTCGGCCCCACCTACCGCGGAGGTGCACCTATGAAACTCAGTGTCAAAGGTCTGGCCATTACCCTGGCCCTGTTCTGGGGCATCGGCGCCATGTTCCTGAGCGGCCTGTTCAATCTCTGGACCGGCTACGGCCAGGAATTCCTCCAGGCCATGGCCTCAGTTTATCCTGGCTACCACGCCACCCAGAGCTTCGGGCAGGTCATTATAGGGACGCTCTACGGCCTGCTGGACGGACTGATTGGCGGCGGCGTCTTCGCCTTGATCTACAACCGCTTCGCCGGGGCCTGAAGTCTTCGCCCTGGCCGGTTCGGGGCGGGGGCTAAACCCCCGCCCTACACCTGCTCTCTGTATTCGCGGCGCCTGTAGGGGAGGGGTTTAGCCCCTCCCGCTCCTTCTCGGGGCACCGGGCAAAAATTCTCGCCACGCCGGGTACTCTCCGGAACTTTACTCTTTAGCTGCGCATTGACCCTTCGCCCCGGCTTGACTAGGATGGGGCGCTTTGTCCCCCGCGCCGCCCCAGCCGCCCCGCGCCGCTACGGGCGCCGCCCGCTTGCCCGATTCGGGCTCGCCCGATTCGGGCGAGGACGTCCTCGCTCGCCGGCTCACTCCCCGCCAGCTCAGCATGATCGCCCTGGGTGGGGCCATCGGCACCGGGCTGTTCCTGGGCTCGGGCATTGCGATTCCCCTGGCCGGCCCCGGGGTTGTTCTTTCTTACCTGGTGGCTGCCTTCATCGCCCTGGTCATCGCCTGGGCTTTGGCGGAGATGGCCGTGGCCCACCCGGTGGCCGGCTCCTTCGGCGTGTATGCGGAAATCTACCTCCACCCCTGGGCCGGCTTCACCATGCGCTACTCCTACTGGTTTGCCCAGGTGATCGCCATCGGCAGCGAAGTCGTCGCCGCCGCCATCTACTGCAACTTTTGGTTTCCCCACGTCCCGGGCTGGGTCTGGGTAATCGCTTTCTCTGTCGGCTTGGTCGCGGCCAACGCCTGGAGCGTGGCCAGCTTCGGTACCTTCGAGTACTGGTTCGCCCTCATCAAGGTGGTCGCCATCGTCCTCTTCCTCGTCGTGGGCGTCAGCTTGCTCTTCGGCGTCGGCCCGCTGGAGCGCGTGGGTTTCGAGAACTACACCGCCCACGGCGGCTTCCTGCCGCACGGCTGGGGCGGCGTGGTGCTGGCCCTGAGCATGGCCGTCTTCAGCTACCTCGGCGTCGAGGTGGTGGCGGTCACTGCCGGGGAAGCGCAGGACCCGAAGCGCACCGTGCCGCGGGCGCTCCGCTCGGTCTTCTGGCGCCTGGGTCTGTTCTACGTGGGGGGGATGGCCCTGCTGGTGGGACTGGTGCCCTGGGGGCGCGTGGGCCTCGACGTCAGCCCCTTCGTGCGCGCCTTCGAGGCTGTAGGCCTCCCCGCGGCTTCCGGCGTCATGAACTTCGTCGTCCTGACCGCCGCCCTCTCCAGCGCCAACACCAACCTCTACCTCACCTCCCGGATGCTGTTTTCGCTCTCCCGCGGCGGCTACGCCCCGGCGGCGCTGGGCCGGCTCACCCGCCGCGGCGTCCCTTTGGCGGCGCTGCTCCTCTCCAGCGTCGGCATGGTAGCCGCCGTGCTGATGAAGAAGTTTTTTCCCCAGCAAGCCTATCTCTATATGATTGGAGTGGCCTTCTTCGGAGGGATCTTTGTTTGGATCATGATTCTGGTGACCCACCTGGCCTTCCGCCGCGCCCGCCGCGGCCAAGCCAACCTCCGCACCTTTATGCCGGGCTTCCCGGTGGTGACCTGGCTGGGCCTGGCCGGTTTGGCCGTAGTCTTGATGGGGACGTGGTTCGTCGAAGGGCTCAATGTTACCCTGCCGGTGGGCCTGCCCTGGCTGGGGCTGCTTTCTCTAGCTTATCTGCTGTGGCGCTGGCGCCGCCGACAAACTTCCTCGGGGGGTGAGCGATGACCGACCTGTTGGCCTGGCGCAAGGAGTTCCCGATTCTCGAAACCACCACCTACATGATCAGCAACTCCTTGGGGGCCATGCCGCGCGCGGTCGAGCGCGCGCTGGCCGACTACGCCCGCGCCTGGGCCACCCGCGGGGTGCGGGCCTGGGAAGAAGGCTGGTGGGAGATGGCCGTCGCCCTCGGCGACAAGATTGCCCCCCTCGTGGGCGCCGACCCGGGCACGATTTCGCTTCACACCAACGTCACCCTCACCCAGGCGGTCGTGGCCTCCTGTTTCAACTTCGAGGGCCCCCGCCGCAAGGTGGTGCTGACCGACAAGCAGTTCCCGTCCATCCTCTACTTCTGGCACGCCCAGCGCGCTCGTGGAGCCGAAATCGAGCTGGTCCGCACCGAAGAAGACCCGCTGTGCGTCCCCACCGAAAAATTGCTGAAGGCGATCGACGAGCGCACCCTGCTGGTGCCCATCTCCCACGTCCTTTTCCGCAGCGCCTACATCCAGGACGTCCCCGCCATCGTCGAGAAGGCCCATCGCGTCGGCGCCCACGTTTTGCTGGATGCCTACCAGTCAGCCGGCGTCCTGCCCGTCGAAGCCAAGAAATGGAATGTGGACTTCCTGGTGGGCGGGACGCTGAAGTGGCTCTGCGGCGGCCCGGGCGTGGCCTACTTATACGTTCGGCCCGACCTGCACGCCAAGCTCGAGCCCATGATTACCGGCTGGCTCGCTCACCCACAGCCGTTCAACTTCCAGGTCGGCCCCGGGGCCTACCGCGACGACGCCTTCCGCTTCCTCAACGGCACCCCGCACATCCCCGCGTTTTATGCTGCCCGGCCCGGGCTGGACATCATCCAGCAGGTGGGCGTCAGTCGCATTCGCGAGCACTCGCGGCAACTGACGCGCCGCTTGATTGAGGGGGCTCGCCAGCGCGGCTGGCGCGTCCATACCCCCGAGGCCGATCACCAGCGTGGCGGCACTGTGACGCTTGACATCCCCCGGGGGCCGGAGGTGCTGCGAGAGCTGCTGCGGCGGGACATTCTGGTTGACTACCGCCCCGGCGCCGGCATCCGCCTCTCCCCCCACTTCTACAACACGGAAGACGAAGTCGACTCCGTCCTCACCGAAATCGCCAGTATCCTGCTTTGGCTGCAGGAAGCTACCTGAGTCACTCCTGTCGCAGCCGGCCGGCGAATCTCTCCCACTTCCCTAGCACCGAAGACCAGCTCGCCCCGGTCATTCCCCGTCCGTCCTCCCTCCTCTCCCCGCCACCGCAGAAAGCCATTGACACTATCCCCGGCTGGGCATAGACTGCAGCGGTTTCCGAGGTCGGGCGCGATACTTTTTGCTGCGAGGCACTCTTTGCGCATTCTCTTCTACGTCCCCGACAATGCCATCACCCACAGCTATATGCCCACGCTGTGGCCGCACCTGCTGAAAGCGCTTACCCCGCCCGCTCACCAGGTGATCACCGTGGACGGCAATGTCATCCGCCTCAACCCCGAGCAACTGGCCGACTACATCCGCCGCGAAAAAGTGGACCTGGTCGGCATTGGCGGGATGACCCGCACCATCCACCGCTCCTACGCGGTGGCCGACAGCGTGCGTGCCCTGGGCGTGCCGGTGATAATGGGGGGCCCGCATGTCACGGAGGAGCCGGAAGAAGCCCTGCAGCACGCCGATGCGGTCGCCTGCGGGGAAGCCGACGCCCTCTGGCCGCAAATGCTGGCTGACTTCGAAGCCGCCAAGTTACAGCCGATTTACCGCGCCGACGATAAGCCCAGCCTGGAAAATTACCCCATCCTGGGCTGGGAGAAGATGGACTTCAAGCAGTTCACCCTCCTGCCCCGCTGGCTCTATCGCCTGCTGCGCGCCACGGGCTACGAGCGCTACGACATCAACATCACCCCGGTGGAGACCGGCCGCGGGTGCCCCTACCGCTGCGACTTCTGCACTGTCAGCCCCTTCTTCGGTGAAAAGGTCCGCTTCCGCACCAACGAGAACGTCATCGAAGAACTGCGGTTGCTCAAGCGTCTGGGCCGAACCTTTGTCTTCTTCGTGGACGACAACTTTGCCATCAACCCGCCGCGCACCAAGTCGCTGCTGCGCGACATGATTGAGGCCGGGATCCGCATGCCCTGGGCCGGGCAGATCTCCATGAACCTGCTGCGCGACCCGGAGCTGCTCGACCTGATGAAGCGCTCCGGCTGCATCGGGGTCTTCATCGGGCTGGAGTCGGTGCTCCCCGAGAGCCTGGCCCAGGTGAGCAAGAGCTTCAACAAGCCCGAGGAGTACGCCCACATCATCGCGGAGCTGCACCGCCGCAAGATATACTCGGTCACCGGGTTCATCTTCGGCATCGACGCCGACCGCCCCGGCGTGGCCGCGCGCACCTGGGAGGTGTTGCGCGGCTGGACGCCGAGTTTCTTCCCCATCTTCAGCCAGCTCACTCCGCTCCCGGGCACGCCCCTGTTCAAGATGCTTCGCCAGCAGAACCGCTTGGAGCAGCGCCATTGGCTCCATTACCGTCCCTACGGCGCCGCCTTCCAGCCCAAGCAGATGACTCCGGCGGAACTGGAAACGGAAATCCGCACCGCCTGGCGCCTCGCCTACAGCGCCGGGAGCGTGCTGGAGCGCATGCGGCGTCTGCGCGGCCGCCGGTGGGTGCACAAAATGATCTATATGTTCGCCACCATGGCCTTCCGCGGGGTCTACTTCCGCCAGATGACCGTGCGCGCCTGGCTCAGGGCTACCTGGAGCTACCGCCGGGCCCTCTGGGAGGTCTTCGCCGGCCGGCCCCCGGTCGCCGAACCCCCGGAGTCCCATCCCGAGCCCGTGGGCGCCGACTAGCCAGCGGTCAAGCCCCTCAGCGCTCTGCTTCCGCCCTCGTTCCGCCTTCCTTTTTTGTCATTCTGAGCGGAGCCCTGCCTGTCCTGCCTACCGCAGGCGGGCGGCAGACAGGCGAAGAATCTCAGCGCTCGACCAAGCCGATAACTGCCATCATCCTTCCTGTGCGGCCCTGTTCCGCGCGGTGGGAGAAGAACAAATCCGTCCGGCAGGCGGTGCAGAACGGCGACGCCCAGATATTTCGTGGCTGCAGCCCGGCGGCGAGGAGCTGGCGCTGGTTGGCTTCGACCAGGTCGAGATGAAACCTTTCCGCCCGCGGTGAGGTGGCCGCCGGCCGGGGCCGCCGCTCCCGGGTTCCGAAGCTTGGGGAGGGTTCGAGCCGCGGCTGCTGCCAGTGGACTTCGCTGGGCGAAGGCTGGGTGCGCCGAAAGAGCTTCTCCCCGTACGGGAAGCGACCCTCGTACGCCTCGACCACTGCCCGACCTACTTCGTAGCAGCACTCGTGGATGCCGGGCCCGATGGCCGCCAGGATTCTCTTCGGTTTGCAGCCGAAGTCCTGCCGCATCCGCCCCACTGCCTTGGCGGCGAGGCTCGACAATGTGCCCCGCCAGCCGGCGTGCACGGCGGCCACCACGCGCTGCTCGACATCAACCAGCAGGATGGGCAGGCAGTCGGCCACCTGCACGGCCAAGAGGTACCCCGGCTGGTCGCTAACTGCGGCATCGCCGACCAGCTTGACGCCGCCAGCGCGCTCCCGCTGCGAACCAGAAAGTTGCTCCGGTGGCGTGCTCGCGATCGCCCGAATGATGTCGGTGTGGCGCTGCCGCAGAGTGATGAGCTGCCAGCCCGGCCCGGGCGTCTTCGCCCCCAGCGCTCGCAGAAGCGCCCGTCGGTTCTTTTCTACTTTTGCGGGCCGATCCGCTGCGGAGTAGTTCAGGTTGAAGCCGCCCGGCAAGCGCGTGGTGAAGGCGTGCCGGAGCCATTTCAGCCGGGCCAGCCGCGGGGCTTGCAGCAGCTTGATTTTTGGTTTCTGGCTTCGACGTTTTCGCTTCACTTCAGCTCGTGCCGCATGCCGTCGCGGGCGGCGATGACCTCGACCCCGGTCTCCTCGCTCAGCTTCTTGGCCAGCTCCCATGGCTTGGCACGGATCATGGTCATCCCAAAGTGGGTCAGAAGGGCGGTTCGCGGCTTGATGGCCCGGATTAGAGTGCGAGCATCGTCGAGGGTCAGGTGCTTGATGTCTTTCCTCTCGTCCCCCTTCAGCCGGACGGTGTTGATCAGCAGCGTGTCGCAGCCCGCGTAAGCCTTCGCCAGCTCCGGGAAAAAAAGTGTGCAGGTGATGTAGCTGAGGGTGTGCTTCGGGGTTTCGAAGACGAACCCGTAGGTCTCCGTCCCGTGCTGGTGGGTGATGGGGGTGTGGAACCCCACCCGCGGCCCGAGTTGGTACCGCCCGCCTGCCTTCAGCGGGACGATCTCTTCCACGTAGCCGCGGACGTAGCGCAGCACCACCGGATCCTCTTCCAGCGCCTCGCCGGGCACGAACACGCGCCCGCGGCGCTTGAACCCACCCTCGCTCATCGCCTCCATCATCAGGTTGATGTCGTTCGAGTGGTCGAGGTGGCGGTGCGAGAGCAGGAGGGCATCGAGCCTGGTGGGGTCAAGCCTGGGCTTCGAGTTCAGGCAGCGCACCAGGCAGCCCGGCCCGGGGTCCACCAGGACGTTCACTCCTTCCAGGCACGCCCACAGCCCGCCCGAGGCTCGCAACTGCTTGGTCACCACAAAGCGCGCCCCTGCCGTGCCCAAAAACTTCAGCCAGTTTTCGCCCCTTTTTTCTCCCTGCTTGGCCAAACCTGGCGCCCTCCGTGAGCGGTCCTCAGGTTGATGATACACTAGCAGCGCAACGCCTCTACTTGGTCGCCGGGCACTGCCCACCGGGCACGGGAAAATGATCGTCGGCCTGGGAATCGACATCGCCGAACCCGCTCGCATCCGCGAGGCGGCCCAGCGCTACGGGCGGCGCTTCTTGGAGCGGGTCTTCACCCCCAAGGAAATCGCCTACTGCGAGCGCAAGCGAAACAAATGGGAGCGCTATGCCGCCCGCTTCGCCGCCAAGGAGGCCGCCTTCAAGGCCCTGGGCACCGGTTGGAAGCGCGGCGTGCGCTGGCTGGACGTGGAAGTGACCAACCAACCCGGGGGCCGCCCCACCTTGGCGCTGTTCGGCCAGGCCAGGGAATTCGCCCGCCGCCAGGGCGTGCGAGAGATTTTCGTATCCTTATCCCACGCGGAGCAATTCGTCTTCGCCCAGGTCATCTTCGAAAAATAGCGGGAACCCGCCCGCCGCTCCCCACGTAGTTCATTCTTGAAAGCTGAAGGTGGACCCAGTCCGGTTGCTGAGGTGGGGGCGAGAACAATATTTCACCGGCGGTTGCTACCGTGGGCCCGGCAATCGCCGTCTAACGTAGCGTTAGGGGTTCCCGGGCCCAGGGGCCGCGGCCCGATGCGCGCCCGGGGAGAGAAAACGGCGGGATGGGTTTGGACAAGACGGTAGTTGTGTTCGTCCGCTAAAGCTGCGGGCATCCCGAAACATTCGGGAAAGCGGCGCAACGCAACTATCGGCAGCGAAGGCGGGCCGGGTTGGTGCTCCCGTTACCGGCCCGTCTTCGAATTTTGGCCGCGCCCCAGCCTGCCTTCTTCTCGAATTCCGTATTCTCCACGATTTCTAGGGATTGGCGGGCTCGGCTTCTCCGCGGGCGCAGCCAGGGAGCAACGTCAGGAAGGACCTCACCCCTGCCCGCGGGGGAGGACAAGTTGTGGTGCCCGGGAACCTAGAGGGCGGCGGCGCCGGCCGTCCGCCTCTGCTGGTAGCACTCGCGGCAATAAACCGGGCGTCCCTGGGTGGGCTTGAAGGGCACCGTGGTCTCCTTGCCGCACTGCGAGCAGACGGTGACCGTCTCTACCCGGTGGGAGTGACCGCTCTCGCTCACCTGGTTGCGTTTGGCCTTGCAGGGCTTACAGCGCTTGGGCTCGTGCTTGAAGCCCTTGTCGGCGAAAAACATCTGCTCGCCGGCGGTGAAGATGAACTCGGACCCGCAATCCACACAGCTCAGTACCTTGTCTTGGAACTCCATTCCCCGACTCCCCACGCGTGCGACCTCGGCCAAGACCGCCCCCCCGACTCCCCGGGGTACCTGCCGGGCGGCTAGCCGCGCTCACGCCGTTGTTTTTTTCGTGCTCGCTTGCGTGCCAGAGCTTGCTTGATCCTGCGTCGCTGCCCGGGCTTCAAGTAGTAGGAGTGTTTCTTGATGTCCTTGATGATGTCCTCTTGCTGCACCTTCCGCTTGAACCGCCGAAGAGCACTTTCCAAGGATTCAGACTCTTGTATCCGAACTTCGGCCAACTGATCCACACCCCCTTTGGTCTCTTGTAAGCAAGCAAGGATTGGTAAGACTTACCGAAAAGCCTGTGGCCAGTCAAGGGATTTCTCCGGCGCTCCCCTTTGTGCCCCCGCGAGTCTTTTTTCCCCGGACGGGCAATTTTTCACCCTCGGGAGTGGCCCCGGGAGGCTGGCCGGGGCGATTTTTTCGCGGGCGCGCGCTGTCGCTTGCTATAATGGGCGTCCGGTCGCCCGCTTCTTCCTCGCGGCCGACTCCACGGCCAGAATTCCTGCCGGAAGGAGAGCCCCTGTGAGCGACGATTCAGAAAAACTCCCCCTGAGCGACTACTACGAGCTCCTCGAGGCCCGCACCTACGTTCGCACCCCCAAGCGCTGGGTGGCCCTCTGCGCCCTGAAGAGCAAGTTCGGCCAGGAGCTAAAGCTTTACGAGTGGAATTGGAGGGGAGAGGGCAAAGGCTGGAAGGTGGCTCTGGCCAACATGAACATCGCCTCCATCAACTTCAAGCGCCTGGCCGCCGACGCCCAAGAGCTGGCGGCCAAGTATGACGTTACCCTGCGATGGACCTAGAAGGAGAGGGCTGCTATGGCAAAGATTACCTCCGTGCACGCTCGAGAAATCCTGGACTCCCGCGGCAATCCCACGGTCGAAGCTGACGTGAAGCTGGAAGGCGGCGCCTTCGGACGGGCCGCCGTCCCTTCGGGGGCTTCGACCGGCGAGCACGAAGCCCTGGAGCTGCGCGACGGCGAAAAATCCCGTTACCTGGGCAAGGGAGTGCGGAAGGCGGTGGCGAACGTCAACAACTTCATCGCCCGCGAGGTCAGCGGGCGCGACGCCACCGACCAGGCGGGCCTCGACCGCTTCCTCTGCGAGTTGGACGGCACGCCCACCAAATCCAAGCTGGGCGCCAACGCCATCCTGGCGGTCTCGATGGCGGCGGCGCGCGCGGCGGCCGCCGCTACCGGAGCCCCTCTGTACAAGTACCTGGCCCGCGACGGCGGGGAGACGCTGCCGGTGCCGATGATGAACATCGTCAACGGCGGCGCCCACGCCGACAACAATGTGGACTTCCAGGAGTTCATGATCTTCCCGGTGGGTGCGAGTTCTTTCCGCGAAGCCATCCGTTGGGGCGTGGAGGTCTTTCACAATTTGAAGTCGGTGCTGAAGAAGCGCGGCTACTCCACCGCGGTGGGCGACGAGGGCGGCTTCGCCCCCAGCCTGAGGTCGAACACCGAGGCGCTCGAGGTCATCCTGGAGGCGATTACCGCGGCGGGCTATCAGCCGGGCGAGCAGATTGCGATTTGCTTGGACCCGGCGGCCAGCGAGTTCTTCGAGAAGGGGAACTACGTCTTCAAGAAGTCCGACCGGTCGGCGCACTCGCCCGAGGATCTGGTGAAGTTCTGGGCCAACTGGGTGGGGCAGTACCCGATCGTCTCGATTGAAGACGGCCTGGCCGAGGACGACTGGGAAGGCTGGAAGCTTCTGACCCGGGAGCTGGGCAAGAAGATTCAACTGGTGGGCGACGACCTGTTCGTCACCAACACCAAGCGGCTGGGGCGGGGGATTCAGGAGGGGGTGGCCAACTCCATCCTGATCAAGTTGAACCAGATCGGCACGGTGACGGAAACCATCGAGGCGATTGAGCTGGCGCGGAAGGCGGGCTACACCGCCATCGTGTCGCACCGCTCCGGGGAGACCGAGGACGCCTTCATCGCCGACTTCGTCGTCGCCATGGGCACCGGGCAGATCAAGACCGGGTCGGCCTCCCGCAGCGACCGCATCGCCAAGTACAACCAGTTGCTCCGCATCGAAGAACAACTCGGCAAAGCGGCCAAGTTTCCCGCCCGCTCCGTCCTGAAAGCTCAGTAGCCGCCCATGGCCAAGTCCCTGACACCCATCGCGCTGAGCCCAGTGGCGCCCGCCACCGGGAAAAAGACTTCCCGCCTCCCCGCGCTGAGCCCGGGGGCACCCGCCACCGGGAAAAGGGCTTCCCGCCTCCCCGCGCCGAGCCCGGTGGCACCCGCCACCGGGAAAAAGACTTACCCCGGCAAGAAAGTCCGGGCAGGAATTATCTTTCTCACCGCCAACACCTACAAAAGAGTCCCTCTCTTCCGTGAGTCTGCCAACCGTGACATCTTCTTCCGCGAACTCGCTTTTTACCGCTCGAAGTACGCATTCTCCCTTTATGCCTATGTCCTGATGCCGGACCACTTTCATTTACTCTTAGGCTTTCCGCCCGAAAAGAGCTTCGCCGGCTTCCTGCGTGACCTTAAGAGCGCTGTCGGCCGCATGGTCGTTGACGAGGCGAAACAGAACAACCCGCGTCTCCTTAGCCGCCTGCGTTTGCCCACCCAGCCCGAGCGAAGACGAGATGCTCTGTACTGTGTCTTGCAGCCACGGAGCTACGTCCGCGCTGTCACATCGCGCTCGATGTTTGACCAGAAGCTCGACTACATTCATGCCAATCCAGTTCGTGACCGTCTTGTGAAACGGGCAATCAATTATCTGTATTCGAGTCTCCGAAACTACGAGCTCGGCCAGGGATGCATCACAATAAACCCATTGGACTGACTCTCTGGTCGCTCCCGGTGGCGGGTGCCACCGGGCTCAGCGTTGGGGGCAGGCGCGGCAAACTTTTCTTGTGCGCCGAGCCGGGCGGCACCTGCCGCCCGGAGTGCTGGGAGAAGTCGCACAAAGCCCTTGTAGTACACTAGGCACCCCATGGCCAACCGCTCCAGACCCGTCGTGCTGACCATCTTGGATGGGTGGGGTTTTCGCGCCGAGCGGGAGGACAACGCCATCGCCCAGGCGCGCACGCCCAGCTTCGACGAGCTGGTGAAGAAATTCCCCAACACGCTGGTGCACACCTCCGGGCGCTACGTGGGCCTGCCCGAAGGCCAGATGGGCAACAGCGAGGTCGGCCACCTGAACATCGGCAGCGGGCGCGTCATCTATATGGACATCACGCGCATCGCTCTGGCCATCGAGTCGGGGGAGCTCTTCCAGAACGAGCTGCTGCGGAAGGCGATGGAGCGCAGCCGGCAGAACCAGCTCCACCTGATCGGGCTGGTGAGCGACGGCGGGGTGCACTCGCACCTCAACCACCTGTTCGCCCTGCTGGAGATGGCCAAGAAGAACGGCGTCCGCCGCGTCTTCGTGCACGCGCTCACCGATGGCCGCGACACCCCGCCCGAATCCGGCGCGAGCTACCTGGAGCAGGTGCAGAAGAAGCTCGACCAACTGGGCGGGGGCCAGCTCGCCTCGATCTGCGGGCGCTACTACGCGATGGATCGCGACAACCGCTGGCCGCGCACCGAGCGGGCCTACCGGGCCATCGTTCACGGCGAAGCCGACCACACCCACACCGACCCCGTCCAGGCCCTGCGGGAATCCTACCAGCGGGAGGTGACCGACGAGTTCGTCGAGCCGGTGGTGCTGAAGGATCGGGACGGCCAGCCGCGGACGCGCATCCAGGAGGGCGACGCGGTGATCTTCTTCAACTTCCGCGCCGACCGCGCCCGGCAACTCACCCGGGCGCTCACCGAGCCGAAGTTCGACAAGTTCCAGGACGCGCAGCGCCCCCGGAAGCTGTTCTTCGTCTCTCTGACCCGCTACGACAAGACCTTCGACTGGGTGCCGTACGTCTTCGGGGCGCAGCAGCCGGAGAACATCCTGGCGAACGTCTTTGCCCGCGAAGGTCTACGGAACCTGCGGGTGGCCGAGACCGAGAAGTACGCCCACGTGACCTACTTTTTCAACGGCGGGGTGGAGAAGCCCTATCCGGGCGAGGAGAGAATTCTCGTCCCCTCGCCCAAAGTCCCCACCTATGACCGGAAGCCGGAGATGAACGCCGCGGGCATTGCCGAAGCGGTGGTGAACGCCCTCCGGAAGGACGCGTTCGTCGTCATGGTCATCAATTTCGCCAACGCCGACATGGTGGGCCACTCGGGCAAGCTGGAGGCCACCCGCGCGGCCGTCGAGGCGGTGGACGCCTGCCTGGGGCAGATGTACAACGCGCTCAAAGACAAGGGCGGCGCTTGGTTGATTACCGCCGACCACGGCAACGCCGAAACCATGCGCAATCTCGACGGCAGCCCCCACACCTACCACACCACCAATCCGGTGCCGTTCCTCCTGGTCTCTGACGACTCGAACCTGCGCCTGCGCGAGGACGGTGCCCTGCAAGACATCGCGCCCACCGTCCTCGGCCTGCTCGGCCTCCCCCAACCGAAGGAGATGAAAGGGCGCGACCTGCGCGCGCTCGGCGGCCGCTGAGGGCGTTCGGCTTTTCCTTTGTCCTCCGGTATGATGAGAGGTTCCTAGAAGCCCGCGCGGGCCAGCCGCTGCTGGTGCAAGCCCGGGTGCGCATGGCTTGAGGGTGCCCGACGGAGCCCGGGGGGCTCTGGGACGCCGGCAAGATTACGGTGGTGGCCCGGCTGCGGCAAAACGCGGAGGTCATCCAGGAAGTCCCGCTTGGCTACGCGGGCGTCGAGAGCACTTACAGCGGAGAATTGCGGATGCCGTTCTCCGGTTCCTACACGCTGGAAGTGCTGGCGATGGAGCCGAGGAACGCGAACTTCGGCCGCGCGGAACGGGCGCTGACCGTGGCCCGCTGAGCGGCCTCGATCCAAAAGATGCCTGCTCCCGGCGACACCAAGCTGGTGCTCTGCATCTGGAGCCCGTTCACCGAGTGGCGCTTTCCCGCCTGGCTGGCGGAGGACATCCGCAAGCGTTACCCGCCGATGCGGGTGGTGCATCTGCCGGACTACCGCCGCTTGGGCGAGGAAATCCGCGACGCCGATATCCTCTTCGGCTTCTCGCTCAAGCCGGAGCAGTTCGCCGCCGCCTGCCGCCTGAAGTGGATTCACGTGCTGGCGGCGGGGGTGAACCAACTGATGCGGGAGGACATCCGCCGCTCCGACGTCGTCATCACCAACTCCCGCCGCGTGCATGCCGTCCCCATGGCCGAGCACACCCTGGGGCTGATTCTGGCGCTGGCGCGGCGCTTTTTGAGCGCGGTCGGCCATCAGTTGGAGCACCACTGGGCGCAGCAGGAAATCTGGGAGGAGTTTCCCCGCCCGATGGAGATCAACGGGCGCACCCTGGTCATCGTCGGCTATGGCGCCATCGGGCGGGAGATTGCCCGGCGGGCGCAGGCTTGCGGCATGAAGGTGGTCGGAGTGAAGCGCGACCCCGCTCGCGGCCGGGAGCACGCCGACCGGGTGGTGGGAACCGACCAACTCCTCGCCGCGCTCGCCCAGGCTGACTTCGTGGTGTTGACCCTGCCCTTGACGGAAGAGACCAACCACTTCTTCGGCCGGGAGGAGTTCGCCGCCATGAAAAAGAGCGCCTTCTTCCTCAACGTCAGTCGCGGGGCGGTGGTGGACGCGGAGGCGCTGGTCGCGGCGCTGCACAACAAGACAATTGCTGGGGCCGCGATCGACGTCGCCGAGGTCGAGCCGCTGGAGCCTTCCAGTCCCTTGTGGAAGGCGCCGAACCTGTTCATCACCCCGCACCTGTCGGCGGTCAGCGAGCGGCTCTGGCACCGGCATGCGGAGCTGCTCTTCGAAAACCTCGACCGCTATTTTTCCGGGCGGGAGTTGCTGAACGTAGTGGACAAGAAACGCGGCTATTAGGGGGAGCGATGAAAGCGATTCAGGTGAGGAAACACGGCGAGCCGGAAGTGATGACCCTGGTCGAGCAGCCCGACCCCGCGCCCGGGCCCGGCCAGGCGGTGGTGCGCGTGACGGCCGCCGGCATCAACTTCGCCGACATCCTGATGCGGCTGGGGTTTTATCCCGGCGGGCCCAAGCCGCCCTACGTACCGGGGTTCGAAGTGGCCGGTACGGTGGAATCAGCGGCCACCGACGTCACCGGGCTGCAGTCGGGCGACCGCGTGGTGGGCTTTACCTTCCCCGGCGGCGGCTACGCCGAAAAAGTGGCCATGGCGGCCGAGCGCTTGCTGCCGGTGCCGCCGCAGATGACCTTGGAAGAGGCGGCCGCCCTGCCGGTCAACTACCTCACCGCCTACCAGGCGCTGCACTACATGGCGCATCTGCGGACGGGCGAGCGGGTGTTGATTCACGCGGCCGCGGGGGGCGTGGGCCTGGCGGCCATCCAACTGGCGCGGCTGTCGAACGCCGAAATTTTCGGCACCGCCTCCGCCTCCAAGCACGACTTCCTCCGCCAGCAGGGCCTCCATCACCCCATCGACTATCACACCGGGGACTTTGAAGAGGAAGTGCGGCGGCTCACGGGCGGGGAAGGAGTGGACATCGTGCTGGACGCGGTGGGCGGCCACTCCTACCGCAAGAGCTACCGCCTGCTGCGCCACGGCGGCCGGCTGGTCTGCTACGGAATGTCGGCGGCGGTCACCGGCAAGGGCCGCTCCCTGAAAGCGCTGCTCGCCTGGTGGAACACCCCCAGCTTCAACCCCCTGGCGGATATGATTCGCAAGAACCGGGCGGTGATGGGCGTCCACCTGGGCGAGCTGGGGCGGGCGAACCAGGAACTAGTGCGAAGCTGGATGGAGGAGCTGTTCCGGCTCTACGCCGCCGGGCAAATCAAGCCGCACATCGGCAAGACCTTCCCTCTGGGCGAGGCCGCCCGGGCCCACCACTACATCCACGACCGCCGGAACCTCGGCAAAGTTTTGCTGCTGCCATAGGGCAGGTCTGGTCTGTCATTCTGAGCGAAGCGAAGAATCTCCGCTGAGATGCTTCACTTCGTTCAGCATGACAAGAGTATCGCTACTCGCGGGAGGTGAAGTACCCCGGGCGGGCGAAGAGGCGGTAGTTTATGGGGTCCCCGCTGGCGTCGCGCAGGACCAGCGGCTCGCCCTTCTCATCCACCAGCTCCACGGTGATTTCTCGGTACCGGCCGTCCCGGGCCTGGTTGCTGGGGTAGTAGCCCAGGCTGTAGAGGTTGCGCAGCCGCGCGGCGATTTCCCGGTAGATGTCCTCCAGCTCCTCGGCGGACTCGGGGAAGTAGGCTTGGCCGGCGCTGGCGGTCGCCAGGGCGCGCAGGCGGGCGTCGGCCTGGGCGAAGGCGGAGCGGAAATACAAGTCATTGTCCGTCTCGGTGCGGGGGCGGTTCCCTTCCTCCGGTGCCCGCAGCAGATGACCGGTGGCGACAGCGAAGAAAGTGATTTGCCCCGCGCCCACCTGCCGCTGGAGCAACTCCCAGGGCATGCGGCTCCCCGTATCCAACCCGGTGCCGATGACCACCACAGCCGTGCGCTGCGGCGGCGGACTCATCCAGGCGAGCGTCTGCGCCACGGCATCCAGCAGATTCATCTCCGCCATCCCCAGCCCGAACTGCCCCAGGGAGCGCAGGCGCTGCCCGACCCGCTGCTTGTCGCGGGTGAAGGGGACTTCCAATCCGGCCTCGCGGGCGTAGGTGAGCAGGGCGACCTCGTCTTCCGCCCGCAGTCCCGCCAACAGGTGATAGGCCGCAGTTAGTTGTTCGCCGCGGATCAGGTAGACGGCCGGGCTGGCCTCCACCAGCAAGGCGATACGCACCGGGGCGCGCGTGGGCAGGAAGTGGGCGACCGGCTGGGGGGCGCCGTTTTCCAGGATGCGGAAATTCTCTCCCCTGAGGCCGGGGAGGAAGTGGCCTTCCTCGTCGGTGACGGCCACGTCCACGGTCACAAGTTGCACGTCCACCCGCAGGGCGTAACTCTCGGGTGGCGGCTGCTGGGCGCCAGCCCCGGGCGCGCCCCCGCCCAGCAGGGCAGCCACCAGCAGGAGGCTGCCCCGGCGCAAGCGGCCCGCAGTCCGGCTAGGCTTCGGGGGCGTAAAAACCCTTGCGGGCGTAGACCTCGTATTTGACCTTCTTGCCGTTCTGGTCAACGACCTTTAGGGGCTCGCCGTTCGGCCCCACCAGCTTGACTTCGATTTTGTGGAACTTGCCGTCGCGCTGGAAGTCCTTGGGCCGGAACGCCAGGCTGTACTGGTTGCGCAGCATGGCGCCGATTTCCTGGTAGATGCTGGGCATTTGGGTGATGAAGCGGGGGAAGTAGGCCCGGCCCCCGGTCTGCTCGGCCAGGTCGCGCAACTGGCTTTGGGCGATGTAGACGTCCATGCGCTGGGTGCTGGTGCGGGAGCCGCGCGCCTCGGCCCGATCCAGGCCCAGCTCGATCAGCCAGGTCATCCCGATGGTGAAGATGGTGGTGCGTTGCTCGCGGGCGATGCGGCGGGCGTCGTCCCAGGTGTGCTGGCTGAAGGTGTCGAACCCGCTGCCGATGAGGATGATGGACTTCTTGCCTTCCACATCCTTCAGCCGGTCCAGGGTGTCGATGAGCGCGTCGTACAGGTTGGCCTCACTGAACCGCCCGAAACCGTATTGCATGTGGCGCAACGCCTGCAGGATATCGTTGGGGTTGCGAGTGAAATCCACTTCGATGCGCGGCTTCAAATCGTAGCCGATCAGCGCCACCCAGTCTTCTTTCCTCAGTTGCTGTAGGAAGAGATAGGCGGTGTCGACGTTCTGATAGAGGAGGTAACCAACGAGCGGGGTGGCTTCGACCAACAGCACAGTGGTCAGCGGCGCCTCCGTGGGGGCGAAGGCCACCACCTCCTGCTCTTCGCCGTCCAGGTAAACCCGGAAGTGCTCCCGCTGCAAGCCGTGGATGAAGTTGCCGTTCTTGTCCACCACGGTCACCTCGACGTCCACCAGCGGGACTTCCACCCGTAGGGCATACGGGGTCTTTTCCTCTTTCGCCTGGGGCTCGATGGGGCCCTGTCGCTGCTCGCTGGGGGGCGGCTGTTGGGCGGCGGCCAGAAGCCAGCCGCTGCTCGCCAGCAGCAAGCCCAGGGCCAGTGCGCCCCATGGTTTCCGCGACGCCTTCATTTCCTTCTCCTTCCCTGCCAGCAGTGTGCCACGCGCTTGCCAGGCGGGTCAATCATTTGTGCTAAGATGAATCCCCTTTTGCCCGGCAGGGCGGGAGTTCTCACTACTACGATGCTGCAACCGGCCGGCTATTTTTTCCTGGCACTCTATTGGATGCTGGCTGCGACCCTGGCGGTGCCCGCGGCTCCCGCCCCGGACCGGGAGGCCGTCACCCGGGAGACGCTCGAGCCTCTCCAAGCCTTGATTCGCTTCCACACCGTCAACGGTGGACCGAGTTTCTCTATCGCGTCGTGGCAGAGTTCGCGGGCGCGCCCTGAGTGTTACCCGGCATGACGCGCAAGGCCAAGATCGTCGCCACCATCGGCCCGGCTTCGCGGGAGCCGCTGGCGCTGCTCTCGCTGCTCGAGGCGGGGATGGACGTGGCCCGCCTGAACTTCTCTCATGGCGAGCACCGCGAGCACGCCCAGGTGGTTCGCGACCTGCGGCGGCTCACCCGCTTGCGCCGGCGTCCCCTCGCCATCCTGGCCGACTTGCCCGGTCCCAAGATCCGCACCGGGCGCCTGGAAGGCGGCCAGCCGGTGCGACTGCGTAGCGGGAAGGAGCTCATCCTTACCGGGCGGAACCTGGTGGGGAACAGCCGGCGGATCAGCGTCAACTACCGGCGGCTGGCGCGGGAGGTGGAGCCGGGCGACCGGATTCTCTTGGCCGACGGCTTGATCGAGTTGCGGGTCGTGAGCCGGCGCCACCCGGAAGTAGTCTGCAAGGTGCTCTCGGGCGGCGAGCTCGGCGAGCGCAAAGGGGTCAACCTGCCGGGAGTGAACTTGACTGTCTCCTCTATCACCCCCCGCGACAAAAAACATTTGCGCTTTGCCCTCCAGCAAGGGGTGAATTACATCGCCCAGTCCTTCGTCCGCTCGGCCGACGACGTGCGGCAACTGAAGCGCCTGGTGAAGCGCGCCGGCTACGACACTCCCGTGTTCGCCAAGATCGAAAAGCCGGAAGCGCTCGCCCACCTGGAGGAAATCCTGGAAGTGGCCGACGGGGTGATGGTGGCCCGGGGCGACCTGGGGGTGGAGATGCCGCCGGAGAAGGTGCCGCTGGCGCAGAAGCGCATTATCGCTCTGGCCAACCAGCGGCGGCTCCCGGTCATCACCGCCACGCAAATGCTGGAGTCGATGATCCACAACCCCCGGCCCACTCGCGCCGAGGCCAGCGACGTCGCCAACGCCATCTTCGACGGCACCGACGCGGTGATGCTTTCCGCCGAGACCGCCGCCGGGCGCTACCCGCGCGAAGCGGTGGAGATGATGGTCAGGATCATCCGCGAGGCCGAAAAGCAGGCCCCCCGGATGCCCCGCCGGCGCTTGGAGAAGACGCCCAACGTGGCTGAGACCGTGGCCGAAACCATCGCCCAGGCGGCCGAGCAGCTCAAGCTGCGCACCATTGCCGTCTTCACCGAGAGCGGCTACAGCGCCCGGCTGGTCTCGAAGGCGCGCCCGGGGCCGCCCATCGTGGCCTTCTCGCCCAGCCAGGAGGTGCGGCGGCGGCTGGCGCTGCTCTGGGGGGTGCTGCCCCGGCGGATCAAGCGGGTGAGGGACGTCGACTCCTTGACCCGGGAGGCGGAGCGGCGCCTGCGGCGGGAGAAGCTAGTGGAGAGGGGCGACATCGTGGGGATCGTCGCCGGCACGCCCTTGCAGGTCAAGGGCACCACCAACCTGCTCAAGTTCCACACCATCGGCCGCCGCTAGGCCCCGGCCCGATTGCGGCCCTTCGGCCGGGCACGGCTTTTCGCAGCGCAGACCCTGAGCAGAGTTGAAGGGAGCCGTGCCGAATGCCACGCATCAAACTACGGGCCGTAGTGTCCCGCCGGAAAAGTTAGCCCGGTAGGGACGGGCTTCAGCCCGTCCGTTTCAGCCAGCGACAATTTTTTGGGTTTTAGCCCCTGAAGTCCTCAGAGGCTCCACTTAGTGGATCCAGCGGTCGTGGCGGGGCGGGATGTCTTCCTCGTCCTGCTCCCGCATATAGACGTCGAACTTGCTCCGCGCCTGCCGCAGCCGCCAATCTGCGTAGCGACGCAGCGCGGCCTTGTAGAGGCCGCGCACTCCGCCGTACAAGTAGAACAGCCCCAAGAGCATCCCGCCCAGATGGGCCACGTGGCTGACGCCGCTGCCCGGCCCTTGCAGCGCCGACATGAAGGCCATGACCCCGAAGATCAGCACGAAGATGCGCGCCGGAATGGGGAACAGGAACAAGATGTAGATGGGCACGTTCGGGTAGAGCAGCCCGAAGGCCAGCAGAATCCCGTAGATAGCCCCCGAGGCCCCGATGGTGGGGATGCTCATCAGGGGCTGTCCTTGCGTGGCCCAGCCCAGCCAGGCGGTGGCCGCGGTCATCAGGACGCTGAACAGGCCGGCGCCTACCCCGGTAAACAAGTAGTAGCGCAGGAAGCGCCGGCTGCCCCAGTCGCGCTCCAGCGTCGAGCCGAACATCCACAGCGCGAACATGTTGAAGAAGAGGTGCCAAAAGCCGCCGTGCAGGAACAGGTAGGTGACCGGCTGCCACAGTCGCAACCCGAAGATGAACTTCTCCGGCACCAGGCCGAACTCCGTGATGAACAACCTGGCCAGTTTCTCGGTGAAGGTTCCCAGCAGCAGGGTGAGGACAAAGACGATGGCGTTGAGGATGATTAGCTTCTTGACCATGGGGGTGAGGAGCGAGCCCAGGCCGCCGTAGCCCCCGTGGCCGCCGCCGTACATGCGATAGCTGGGGCGTCCCCAGCCGCGATACGTTCCCATAAGGCTACAGACTAGGGCGAACCGGAGGAGAAGTCAAAGAGTCGCAGAGTCAAAGAGTCGCAGAGTCGGCATGCCGGGGCCTGCGCTTTCGGGGAGAGCGCTTCAAGTAGGCGATGAGCCGAGCTAGCCCGGCGCTCAAGCGCCGACACTCGTCTACAGCAGCCGCGTAGTCTGCTTGGGTAATGTAGTTCTGGTCGAGGGCGATTGCGGTCTGGGCGCGTACTTCGCCGCAGGAACCCTTGGCGATGGTCAACGCGTGCGCAAAAGCGGCGTCGGAACCAAGCTCGAAGCCTTCGGCGATGTTGGACAAGATGGAGAGCGAGGCGCGGCGAATCTGCTCTCGCAGGCTGCGGTCTCTCGCAAAGGCGAAGTTGCGGGTCAGGGCGTAGATTCGGTTGGTGAGGGCCCGCGCCTGCTGGTAGACGTGCAGGTCCTCGAATTCCCGGGCGGGTCTCTTCGGGACTTTCGACTCTTAGACTTTGCTTCTAATCGAGTTTCTTGCGGGCGAAGTGGAAGAGGGTTCCGGCCAGCAGAGCGAACACGGCCACTGCCGTCCAGTTCGACTCGGCCAGCCCGCCGAGCCATTCGGGGCCGCGGGCGAAGAAGTCCTCGGGGATGGGCAGGGGCAGGAAGGGTATCCAGTCGGTGACGCGGGCGGCCAGGAGGGGGTCTTCCAGGACTTTGATGAGGATGGCCAGCAGCCCAAAGATGGCCCCGCCGGCGATCAGGCCGCTCGCGTACAGCGAGCCGGGGCTGACTTCGCTCTCCTCGTGCTTCCGGTCGCGCTCGGCGACCCAGCGCACCACGCCGCCGCAGAAGATGGCCAGCGTGGTTCCGATGGAAAGGTACGAGCCCACCGCGAAGGCCAGCGAGCGGATGCCCAGCAGTTCGATGGTCACCACCAGGAAAACCCCCAGCAACACCAGCCCCCAGGGCAGCCGCCGGTTCAGGATGCCGTTGATGACGGTGGCCATCAGGCGCGCCTGGGGCGCGGCGGCCTCTTCGCTGCCGATGCCCTGTTCCCATTCAATGTCGATTCGTCCACTTTCTGGGGAGTAAAGGTACTTTCCGTCGGGGATGGTGCGCGAGCCGATGGCGTTCAGCAGGTAGTAGGTCTTGCCTTCGTGGACGAACTCCCGCGATTCGATGCGCACGCCCTCGGGGAGTTGCTCGATGTCGACCTCGGGAATCTGCTCCCACTGAATCTCGATTTGACCGGTTTCGGGCGAGTACAGATACTTGCCGTCGTCGATGGCGGGCGAGTCCGTTGCGTTGAGCAAGTAATAGGTTTTGTTCTTGTATTGGAAGTCGCGCGACTCGATCCGCACCCCCTCGGGGAGTTGATCGAGGTTGACCGCGAGGGTTTCCGACTCCGGGAGAGGCTGGAAGAGAGGCTTGAATGTCGCCAGGCCGGTGTTCATCAGGATGAGGGTCAAGCCGATCACCGCCACCGAGGCCATCACGCCGACCATCAGGCCGACTTGCTGCTTCCAAGGCGTGGCCCCGACCAGGAAGCCGGTCTTCAGGTCCTGCGAGGTGGCGCCGGCATTGGCTGAAGCGATGCAGACCAGCCCGCCGATGGAGAGCGCCAACGCGGCGTAGGCCCCGCCGGTCCACCCGGCCAGCAGGAACAGCGCGCAGGTGGCCATCAGGGTGGCGATGGTCATCCCCGAGACCGGGTTGGCCGAGCTGCCGATGATACCCACGATGCGCGAGCTGACCGTCACGAACAGGAACCCAAAGATGATTACCAGGATGCCGGAGAGGAGGTTCGACCCAATCCCCGTGGGGGCGTCCGGCACCGGGAAGAAGGTGAGCAGGGCGATCACCACCAGGATGAGCGCCGCCGAACCGATGAGCACGATCTTCAGCGAGAGGTCGTTTTCCAGCCGGGAGCGAACCTCTCCCGCGGCCCGGGCGCGCCCCAGCAGGTCGCGCAGCCCGGCCCGCAAGGACTCGATGATGGTGGGCAGGGTCTTGAGCAGCGTGATCAAGCCCGCGGCCGCCACCGCTCCGGCGCCCATAGGACGGACGTAGGCCTTCCAGAGGTCTTCGGAGGTCATTAGCGCGATGGGCTCGGTCCCGGGGTAGATGGTGAGGTTGCCGCCGAAGAACTTGATGGCCGGCATCATCAGCAGCCAGGAGAAGACCCCGCCGGCGAAGATGGTGCCTGCTATGCGCGGCCCGATGATGTAGCCCACGCCCAGGTACTCCGGCGTGACCGCCGCCTTGGCCGTGCCCCCGGGATACCAACCGGGCCGGTAGTCGGGCTCGGCCTTCCAGAACTTCATGGCGTGCATCAGGAAGGCGTAGGCCCCGCCCAGGGCCAGTCCCCAGAAGACCCGCCCGGCGAAGCGCCCGCCGCGCTCGCCGGCC
Organism: Acidobacteriia bacterium AH_259_A11_L15; assembly: GCA_027717655.1. Taxonomy (GTDB): domain Bacteria; phylum Acidobacteriota; class Terriglobia; order Acidiferrales; family 2-02-FULL-67-57; genus 2-02-FULL-67-57. Next base: position 668 of record JALLOH010000002.1, on the reverse strand, counting down.
ACCAGCACGTCGGCGCAGGCGGTGCCCTCCGGGTAGGTCAGGTTGCCGTGCTCCTTGACGATCAGGTAGCGCCGCAGCGGGATCATGAACAGCACGCCGATCCAGCCGCCGATCAGCGCCAGCAGGAAGATGCGGGCGTACTCCAGCTCGAAGCCCAGGAAGATCAGCGCCGGCAGGGTGAAGATGACACCGGCGGCCACCGACTCGCCCGCCGAGCCGGTGGTCTGTACGATGTTGTTCTCCAGGATGGTCGCGCGGCCGAACAGCCGCAGCAGGCTGATGGAGAGCACCGCGATGGGGATGGAGGCGGAGACGGTCAAGCCGGCGCGCAGCCCGACGTACACCGTGACCGCCCCGAAGAAGATGCCGAACAGGGCGCCGAAGAGGATTGCCTTGAAGGTGAACTCGGCCGGCGCCTTCTCCGCGGCGATGAAGGGCTTGAATTCTTCCCGGGGCGCGGTCGACGACCAACCTTTGCCGGGTTCTGCCATTGCCTCTCCAGTCGTCAGGGTTGACTTGCTGCGGCCCAGCCCCGCCAGCGGCGCGGCCAGCGCAAGCTAGCACGCCGGCGCGCGCCTCTGCAACCCCAAGTTTTGCCTGCGCACCCGCGCCCTCTTGTCATGCTGATCCCGCTTTGCGGGAGAAGCATCCCGCGGCTGCGGGATTCT
>JALLOH010000029.1 GCA_027717655.1 Acidobacteriia bacterium AH_259_A11_L15 | reverse complement strand
ACAACTTTCTTCGAGCCTTCGAACTTCACCTTCCCCTTCGGCGCGCACGTCTGCGTGGTGGAGGTGGAGGCCGAGACCGGCGAGGTGCAGATCCGCCGCTACGTGGCGGTGGACGACTGCGGGCGGGTCATCAACCCGCTGCTGGTGAACGGCCAGATTCATGGCGGCATCGTGCAGGCGATGGGGCAGGCGCTTTTTGAAGAAGCCGTCTATGACGATAACGGGCAGTTGGTGACCGGCGAGCTGATGGACTACGCCATTCCCCGGGCCGGGGACGTGCCGCGGTTTGAGACGGCGCGCACGGTGACGCCTTCGCCCGTGAACCCCATGGGCGTCAAAGGCGTGGGCGAGGCGGGCACCATCGCGGCCACGCCCGCCATCGTCAACGCGGTGGTGGACGCGCTGCGGCCGCTGGGCGTGCGCGACATCCGCATGCCGCTCAAGCGGGAGCGCATCTGGAAAATTCTCCAGCAAGGGAGGGCGGGATGATTCCCGGCGCGTTCGACTACCACGCTCCGCGCAGCTTGGAGGAGGCTCTGAAGCTGCTGGCCCAGCACGGGCTGCAGGCGAAGCTGCTGGCCGGCGGCCATAGCCTGCTGCCGATGATGAAGTTGCGCCTGGCCGCCCCGGCCACGCTGATCGACCTGGGAAAGATTGCCGACCTGCGCTACCTCCGCGAGGACGCCGGCCAGATTGCCATCGGGGCGATGGCCACCCACACGGAGATTGAAAAATCCGAGCTGTTGAGGCGCCGGGCACCGCTGCTGCCAGAGACGGCGGGCGAGATTGGCGACGTGCAGGTGCGCAACCGCGGCACCGTGGGCGGCACGGTGGCCCACGCCGACCCGGCGGCCGACTATCCGGCTGCGCTCCTGGTTCTGGAGGCTGAGTTCGTCCTCGCCAGCTCCAAGGGGACGCGGACGCTGGCCGCGAACGATTTCTTCGTGGAGATGCTGACCACGGCGCTCGAGCCCGGGGAAATCCTGACCGAGATTCGATTTGCCCCGGATAGCGGTCAGACCGGGACAGCCTACCGCAAGCTCCATCAGCCGGCGTCCGGCTTCGCCCTGGTGGGGGTGGCGGCGCGGCTAAGGTTGGCGGACGGCAAGTGCGCCGCGGTCGCGGTGGGCATCACGGGAGTAGCCTCCAAGGCCTATCGGGCCGCGGGCGTTGAACAGGTCTTGGCCGGGCAGGCGCTCGACGCCCGGCGCATCGCTGACGCGGCCAAGAAGGCGGCCGAGGGCATCGAGCCGCTGTCTGACCTCCACGCTTCCGCGCGCTATCGGGCGGCAATGGCCGAGGTCTTCACCAACCGCGCGCTGACCGCCGCCTTGGAGCGCGCCCGCGCGCGAAAAGCCAGTTGATTCCAGCCCGGTGAAAATTCAAGGCACCCAAACAGTCAATGCCTCCCGGGAGCGGGTCTTTGGGGCGGTCGTTGACCCGACGGTTATTGCCAAGCTCTTGCCTGGGTGCGAGAAGCTGGAGCCCACCGGCGAGGACACCTACCAGGTGAAGATGAAGCTGGGGTTGGGGGCGGTGAGCGGCTCCTACCAGGGGACGGTGCGGGTGAGCGAGAAGCAGCCCCCCGAGCGGCTGCGGCTGACGGTGAAGAGTCGCGGGCCGTGGGGCTTCGCCGAGGGGGATGGCACGCTCACTCTGACAGAGGAAGGCGGGGGGACGACGATCGAGTACGCGGGGGAATTGAAAGTAGGCGGGATGATTGCCTCGGTGGGCCAGCGGTTGCTCGACGCCGCCGCCAAGATGGTTATTGGGCAGTTCTTCAAGAACCTGGAAAAGGAAGCCGGCGGCAGCTAAGAGGTGTTTCTCTTTTCATCCTGAGTCCCGAAGCGTCGGGGCGAAGGATCTCAACTCTGCCAATTGCAAGGGTGAGATTCTTCGTTTCGCCCCCTTTAGTCGCCTGACTTGGCCAGGTTCGGTGCGGGCTTCATCGCCGCTCTGCCCGCTCGATTCGGAACTTTATTCTACCTGGGTGGGTTTCATTTCCGCGCGGGCGGCCTCGAGCTGCTCATAGGCGTCCTTGCGGGAGAAGCCGTAGTGGCCGAGGAGATGGATGATGATTTCCTCGGCGGCTTCCATCTCTTCGCTGATGATCTGGGAGGCACCGGCACGTTCCAGTTCGGGCCCTTCATCCACGCGCTTGGTGCGCACCAGAATTTGAAGCCGGGGATTGAGCCTTCGCGCCTGGTAGACCGCGCGGCCGAGAACAAACGGGTCGGAGATGGCATAGGCAATGGCGCGGGCACGTTCCACCCCGGCCTTCTCAAGAATCGCCTGATTGCTGCCGTCGCCGAAGAAGATCGGCTCCTGTTCGGCCGCGGCCCGGCGCACGGTCTCCGGGTTTGTCTCCAGCACCAGGTAGGGAATCTTCGCCCGGCGGAGCAGGCTGGCGGTAAGCTGCCCGTTCAATCCGTAGCCGCAAACAATGACGTGGTCGTGGAACCGGGTGGCCTTCTGCTCGAGTTGGGCGGGGCCGGGTTCGGGAAAGAAGCGAGTCAGGGCGCGCATCTCGGACAGACGAGCCGCCAACGCCGGGGAGACCTGGATTACGACGGGTGTGATCATCATGCTGATCACGGCAGCCGCCAAGAAAATCTGGTAGTTGGATTCCCCGATCAAGTCCAGCCCGGCTCCCTGCTGCAACAGCACGAAGGAGAACTCGCCTACGTGCGCCAGCGCCAAGCCCACCAGCAGCGACATCCGCAGCGGGAAGCCCAGGGTTAGCATGGCCCCGGCCGCGCAGATAAGTTTCACCAGAATGATGCCGGCGGCCACCGCCGCCACGATCGTCCAGTTCTGGCTCACGAAGCTCATGTTGATGAGCATGCCGATGGAGATGAAAAAGAGGCTGGCGAAGCTGTCGCGGAAGGGCAGGATTTCCGAGAGGATCTGGTGGGCAAATTCGGACTCGGAGAGCGCCAGCCCGGCCAGGAACGCGCCCAGGGCGAGCGAGAGGCCGAGCTCCCCCGCCACCCAGGCGGTACCCAGGCTGAAGAAGATGGTGGCGATGAGGAAGATCTCTTTGTTCCGCAACTGCGCAATCGTCCGCCAGAGCGGCGGGAACAAGTAGTGGGCCACGAAGAAGATCATGGCCACCACGGCTAGGGCTTTGCCCAGGGCATAGAGGATGGCGAGCGCGATGGCAGAGGTGGGGGCGGTGAAGGCGGGGAGGATCGCCATCATCGGCACCACGCAAAGGTCCTGAAAGAGCAGGATACCGACGATGGCCCGGCCGTGCATGCTGTCGAGCTCCTGCCGCTCGAAGAGTAGCTTCAGCACGATGGCCGTACTGCTGGCGGCCACCAGAAAGCCCCAGAAGAGCCCCTGCCGCCAGGGGTAGGCAAAGAGAAAGGCGACGGAAAGCGTCACCAGAAGGGTCAGCCCTACTTGGCGGCTCCCGGCCCCCAGTACCACCTGGCGCATGCGCAGCAGTTTCTTCAGAGAGAACTCGATGCCGATGGTGAACAGCAGCAAGATGACGCCGATTTCGGCCATCAGCTCGATGGCCTCGCGGTTGGTGATCAGGCCGAGCCCGGAGGGGCCCACGAGCAGGCCGGTGAGCAGGTAGGCGACGATGGTGGATTGGCGGGCGCGCTGCAAGACGACGGCGATCAGGGTGGCGAAGCCGAAGAGCACCAGCAGGTCGCGCAGCAGCTCGTGGTGTGGTTGCATGCAACCGAGTCCGGGAAGCGAGGAGTGCCAAGCCCAGCCATTCTAGCGGCGGGATGAGCAATTGCCAAGCGCGGGCGGCTGTGCCAGAGTTCTGGACGGCGGGGAAACGAACGTGGCGGAGGAAAAAGGGAAGCAGCCATTACCGTGGGGCCAGCGCCTGCGGCGGGCGGCGCTGTTTGTTTTGTTCTTCCTGGTGTTGCTCATCCCCAAGGCCCTGGGGCTGCGGGGGCGCCGGCGGTTGTGGATGACTCTCCGCTTCCTGGCGGCTGTGGTCGGCGCCGGGTTGGTGCTGGCCAGCGGCGGCGAGTGGGGTTGGCTGAGCGCGGTGGGCATAGCGCTGCTCCTCGTGGCCTTGGCGGCGCGGCCGGCCCGCGAGACGAAGACCACCGACGAGCAGGCGCGCGAGCTGGGGGCGCTGGTGGTGTTGAACGGCGGGCGCTTCCAGGCCGGCGAAGGGAATTCGATGCAAACCCGCCTGTACGTGGCGGAGGATCGGGTACACGTGCTGGACCTGGAGCACCGACGGCTGCTGGAAATTCCGCTGGGGGGAGTTTCTTCCGTGGTGGCGGAGGAAGCACAGGAAGTCCAGGAGGCAGAGGAAGCAAAGGGGCAATGGCGGCTGGTGGTGGAGTGGTCAGGAGGACGAGCCGTCTTCTGGTACGGGGGATACTTTGCCGAGCACCTGGCGCGGGTGGCGGAGACGACCATTAAGAGCCAGCGAAGTGTGGAACTTCCCGTAGTGAGGTAGGGCAGGGGTTTACTTGTGGTGCCTGCCCTGAGCGGAGCCGAAGGGAGCGAAGTCGAACCATCCCCTGCCGGGCTAGCGGATGGAGTCGCCGGCCAGGCCCCAGAAGTCCTTGGCGTAGTAGTGGGAGACCACGTTGCCGAAGAGATAGCAAATTCCCTGGCAGTGCGGGATGTCGCCGTAGAGTTTCTTGCCGCGCGCAAACACCTTCTGGAAGGAGCCTTCGCGTAAGAGATTGCCGCCGATCTTCTTCAGCGGCTCGCAGGGATAGAAGACGTCGCCGTTGGGGTAGACGCGGGGGAACATGGTGGGGAAGCAGGTGAAATCGCCGAATTCGAGCAGGGTGCGCAGGAGCTTCGGAGTGCCGTTAATGGGTTGCGCGCTTTGGCGGCGGCGCGCGATGATCTTTTCCGCCAGTGCCTGGTAGCGGGGGTTCTGCCGCAGGCGCAGGTTGGGCATTTTTTCTTTGAGCGCGGTTTGAGTGGCGAAGACGAAGCCGTGCTGGGCGCACCAGTCGAGGACGCGCTCGATCTCGCCGATGTTCCATTCTTCGATGACGGTGGAGATGGTGATGTCGGTCGGGCGAGAGAAGCGGGACTTGGCCAGCAGAATGTTTTCGAGCACCTTGGGGAGGACAGCCGGCTTCGACATCGGCTGGCCAATGTCCACGGTGAGGGCGTCCAGGCTGACGATGAGGCTGGTGAGGTGGTCGAAGAGCTGCTGCCGGCGGTGGAGCATGGTGCCGTTGGTGACCAGCAGGACGGAGCGAAACTTGAGGTCGCGGCGGGCGGCGCGGGCCAGCTCCTCGATGTCGTTCCGCACCAGCGGCTCGCCCCCGGTGAAGAGGATGGAATCGGTCTCCCGCCGGATGATGCGGAGCAGCTCGAGGGTCTGGTCGGTCGGGAGCTCCTGGCTGAAGACGTCGGGCTCTTTCTGGGTGCAGTAGGAGCAGGCCAGGTTGCACTTGTGGGTGACGTAAAGGACGGCGGCGTAGGGGGCGATGACGTTGGTGCGCCGGACCTTCCGCCGGTAGAGGTTCTGGAAATAGTGCTTGAAATTCTTGAGCACGAACGGGTAGTAACGCACCAGGCCGCGAAGGAGTTGGAGACCGGAGGGTGGCTTCTTTCCGTTTTCCATTATGTCCGCGGTACCCGACGAGAAAGATTTGAGTTGTCATTCTGAGCGGAGCGAAGAATCTCAGCTATGAATGCCGCCACGGCTGAGATTCTTCGCCTGCCCTGTCGAAGACCCCGTCGAAGATCCCGAGCGTAGTCGAGGGAAGCATGGCCGAGGGGAGCGCAGCCGAAGGGTCTGCCCTTTCCTCCGTTCCAGTAGGACAGACATTCTTGTCTGTCCGCCCGAAGCAGCATAGTCTAACCAGCGGCGAAGCCCAAGGTCTTTGCAGCCAATGGGGAGAATGCGGGCTTGATCTACGCGTTGCGGTACTTCTGGCGGGTGTCGAAGGGCTTGTCCTGAGCCAAGCCGAAGAGGCTCAGGGCGAACGGGCATGAGGTGAGTTTGATTTACGCTCTGCGTTATTACTGGCGAGCGGCGAAGGGCTACCGGCTGCGGCCCTGGCAGAGCCCCTATTTGTGCTGGCGGATGGAGACCTTCTTCGGGGTTGAGGCTGACCGCCTCACCCGCCAGGAGGTCTTCCGCCTCCTCTGGCAAAACCGAACCCGCATTGGCTCGTTTCTGCGCTGGTGCGCAGAGATGGAGGACCACTACTTCCATGGCAACCTTTGAGTCGCTTGGTGTTTGGCTCTTACCAAATCCTGCCGAGGGAATCCCCTAAGTGGTTGAACTAAAACGACTTCCCAGTCAGGCTCCTGCAGTAAAGGAGGAGGGAGGGTACCCCGCCTCTGCCGGTGTCTAACCTGCTGATAACACGCTACTTGTAAGAATAAACTAGTAATAAACTAGTTTATTTTTCCTCCTTTCGGCTATCGTCAAACCCTGTGGCTCCTCCCACTAGGCGCCAAGGCGAATATTAGGCGAAAATCATCCCCCTGTCAACTTGGTTTTGTCGGGGCCGGGTTTCAACCCGGCTGCAAGCCAAGCCGAATCAACATATTTTTTTCTCCGGCTTTAGCCGCTGAGGGCGTCAAAGCCGAGTTTTCACACACACACTCTCTGCGGCCCTGGCCCAGCCCCTACCTGCGCTGGCGGATGGAGACCTTCTTCGGCGTGAAGGCCGACTCCCTCACCCGCCAGGACTTCTTCCCCCTGCTCTGGCGCGAACGCCGCCGGATTCGCTCCTTCCTCCGCTGGGCGGCCGAAATGGAGCGGGAGTACACGGGCCGCTGACGCGCCGGGAGAGGAAGCAGAAGCAGAGAAAGCAGAGAAAGCAGAGAAAGCAGAGAAAGTAAAGGAGGGGTAGTTGGGAGGGATGAGATTCTTCGCAGCGCTCAGAATGACAAGAAATCAAGTGGATTCCTTGCCCTGGAGGTCCGCGGCTCGGAATGACAGGAGGACCCGTTTGCTGGTGGCGCAGACATTCCTGTCTGCGCGGGCGGGCCCGAATGCGGGCAGGTCCTTCGACTGCGCTCCCTTCGACAGGCTCAGGGCAGGCAGGACGAGCAAGAATGCCTGCCCCACCAAGGACAAGGGGGTTTTGACTTGGGTGGAGGCGGGGCGTATGATTGGAGGCAGGGCAAGGCGTCATGGTGAGCCTACCAATTGTTGACCAGCCGCTGATTTCGGGGCAGCCGAAGGAAGCGCGCTGGTGGGAGCGCGACCCGGACGGGCGGCTCCATTGCTACCTGTGCCCGCGGCACTGCCACATCGGCGAAGGCAAGCCGGGCTTCTGCTTCATCCGGGTGAACCAGGGCGGCACGCTCTACAACCTGGGCTACGCCCGGCCGGCGGCCATCCAGATTGACCCCATCGAGAAGAAACCGCTGAGCCACTTCCTGCCGGGGACGAAGATTTTTTCCATGGGCACGGCGGGCTGCAACATGGGCTGCTTCTTCTGCCAGAACTGGGACATTTCGAAGTCGAAGTCCGACCAGGTGAACTCGCGCCATCTCGACCCTGAAGAGGTGGTGGCGCTGGCCAAGCGGTACGGCTGCCCCTCGATCGCCTGCACCTACAACGAGCCCACCATCTGGGGCGAGTACGTGGTGGACATCGCCAAGGTGGCCCACCGCGAAGGGCTGAATATGGTGATGGTGACCAACGGCTACATCACCCGCGAGGCGTTCTTCGACATCTACGACTACATTGACGCGGCCAACGTCGACCTGAAGGCCTTCACCGAGAATTTCTACGGCAAGATCACCCTGACCCACCTGCAGCCGGTGCTCGAGACCCTGGCCTGGCTGAAGCGGGAGACGAACGTCTGGTTCGAAATCACCAACCTCGTCATCCCGACGCTGAACGACGAAGAAGAAGAGACCACGAAGCTCTGCGAATGGATTCTCCACAACCTGGGCGACGACGTGCCCCTGCACTTCACCGCCTTCCACCCTGACTTCAAGCTGATGGACAAGCCGCGGACGCCGCCCGAGACCCTGCACCGGGCGCGGACGATCGCGCGGGAGGTGGGACTGCGCTACGTTTACGAGGGCAACATCTTCAGCGACGCCGCCCACACTTACTGCCCCGGCTGCGGGAAGACTCTGATCCGGCGGTCGTGGCACTCCGTGCTGGAATACCACCTCGAGGACGGCCACTGCCCCAAGTGCGGCGAGTTGATCCACGGGGTCTGGCAGAACCCGCGGGGGCGCACGCCCCTCAAGCCCCGCCCCGCCCAAGCCGCCGCGGTGGCGTCGAGACGCTAGGACAAGCCACCTCAGGGCGCGCTCTGACGCCTTCCGTCAAGAAAAAGAACAAGACGCGGCTTTAGCCGCTGAGGGGACAGCCTGCCTCAGGGCGAAAGCCCAAAATTATTGTTGGGACTTTTCGGCGCGACGGGAGTCGTGCCCTAACGGTGAAGAGGTCTACCGGCCGGCGTGCAGGACGAAGGTGACGTGGCGCTCTCTGTTCAACAGGTTGGTGGTCTCCCAGTCGAGGTCGCGGGGGGCAAGGGAGCCCTGGCGGCCGGACGAGGTGACGTAGAAGATGCGGTTGCCTTCCAGCCAGTAGTCGGTAACGGCGAAGATGGTTTCGTCGTTGAGCACCAGCAAGGTGAGTTGCGGGAGCGGGCGGGGCTGCTCGGCGTAGCTGGGGCGCTCGATGCGCAACTCGCTCCAGTTGTCCGGCAGGCCGACGGGGACGACGATCTCGGGGTCTTCCTTCCGACGAGCATTCGGGTTCTGGTTCTGGACGATGACCGGCACCTGAACGGGCACCGCCTGCGGCACCACGATTACGGTGGGTGTGGAGAAGAAAGGCGTGTGCTGGAAGAAGGGGTTGTGGTGGACAGAGGGGAACCCGAAGGAGCCCCGAAAGAAGAAGTTGCCTCCGCGGAAGCCGAAGCCAGCGCCGAAGCCGTGATGGCCACGGACCCGGTGGAAATGATGGGCGTCGAAGCCGTGGCCGAAGACGGGGAAGCGCTCGCGAAGAACGGGTCGCAGGCCGAAGCCGGGCACGAACACGTGCTGTGTGATGTTGCCTACGTGGGCGCCGCCGGAATGCCTGCTACTGGTTCGCATCGTGGGTGGAATCTGGGCGGCCACCGGAAGAGAAAGGGCCAGCGCCACCCCCAACCCCAAGGCCAGAGTGAAGATTGATCGCCTCATCATCAACCTCCTGTTACTTAGATGAGCATACTCGCTTTGAGGGTGTCTGGGCAATTTCTTCGCGCGCCAGCGGGCCGTACCAGCGTGCCAGGAGGCCGGCGGCGGGTTTGCCCAGGGGACTGTACTCGACGCTATAGGGGCGAGGTTGGCCGTGGCTGGGCCACTTCCACCAGTAGAGGCCGGCCAGCCAGGGCTTTTGGTAGAAGGCTTCGAAGACTACCTGGTAGCAGCGCGCCTGGAGTTCGGGGTTGAGGCGCGCATCCTGCTCCGACCAGGGCTGCACAGCGGCGCTCTGGTTGGCCGGGTAGCCGACTTCGGTGAAGAGCACCGGCTTGCCGTACCGGCGCGCCATCTCTTCGAGCTTCTCCCCCAGCGCGCGGACTGTCTCCGAGTCGGCCCGAAGAATTTCTCCCGGTTCGGCCAGCGGGTAGTACATGTTCACGCCCAGAAAGTCGAGCGCGTCCCAGAAGGGCAGCGTCTCGAAATCCTCGCCCCAATGGGCGGCGTAGGTGAGGGGGCCCGAGTAGACGCGGCGCAGATCGGCGATGAGCCCTCGCCAGGCGGCTTCGCGATGAGTGACGCCGGAGAGCTCGGTGCCGATCACCAGCAGGTCCACCCGGTGGAGATCGGCCAGGCGCGCGAAGTGCAGCACCCAGCGGCGGTACTGCGCGAACCAGCGGTCGAAGTCTTCTTCGTTCTCGAACACAATGTCCCCGGTGAATACGCGGGCATAGAGTTGCGGCTTGAGCATCACTCGCAGGCCGAGTTGGTGCGCTTGCTCAAGGGTGCGAATGACGCGGTCGTCGCTCTCGGCCAGGTAAAAGTTAAATCGAGGTTCGCGGGGCGCCCGGGTGGCCGCGTACGGCACAATGGCCACGCCGTTCGCGCCCAGGTCGTGGAGGCGGACCAGTTGCTGCCGCGCCCGCTCGGTGCCGTAGCCCCAGTAGCCGCCGAACTCGTGCGCTAGCGTGATGCCGCGATGGAAGAAGGGAGCGGGCGGCGGGCGCGGCTCCGGGGGAGCCGTCTTCTCGGCCAGGGCCAGCAAGTGTTCGCGCCACTCGCGCTCCAGCTCCTCCCAGGAAGTCCCGAGCGCGCCGGCAAACGTTTCTTCCTGTCCCGCCTCAAGCGGCGCCCGGTAGAGCGCGGGCAAGATGCCCGCGCCGCGCTCCTTGACCTGAAACTGCACCCAGGCGCCAGCCAGCGCGTCGCAGACCAGCGGGGAAAGATACATGGTGTCGAGTTGAAAAACGTCCCGCAGCGTGTAGGCTTCCTCCTCGCGGGTGATGCGGGCCGCGTAGTCGGCCAGCGGGTAGCCGTAGAAGTCACCGGCGGCGTAGCGCGCCAGGCCTCTCGCTACAGCTTCTGAGCCGGGGTCCCCCCAGGCCGATTGCATCAGCAGCAGAGCATCGCCGCGCGCGTCGGTGAGCTCACCACTGGGTGCGAGCAGGTGGTGGACTTCCGTGCGGCTTCCCGCCAGCGAGAAGGGCTGGTCGCTGCCCACCATAGCCGCCTTGGCCTCTGCGGAGGCGTAAACATAGGCGTGCAGCCGCGGATGGGGCGGTTCGACTCCCAACCGTTCGGCCATCGCCGCCAGGCGCTGGTCAGCTTGGGCGGCAAACGTGACCGGATCGATCTGGCTCAGCGCGGTTTCATCAAAATGGAGAAGCCAGTATTGGGTTGTCTGAGCGCGCAATTGCCGCTGCCTGAGAAAGCGGGCCAAATCCTCCTTCCCCAGCAAGAGGCCGAAGAGGAGAGCGGCGGTGACCGGCAGGGCGATGGCCTGACGGAGGCTGGTTTGGAGCCCGTGCACTTGTTGGGAGCGGCGCAGCGCTGCTGGGATTCCAGGCACCAGGACGTGGGCGGCGATCCACAGCAGGACCCAGGGCGCGAAGCGGATCTCCCATAGAACGCCCCAGGAAAACAGGTAGCCGATCAAAAGCTCCGCCACGATGCACGCCGGAAGCAGGAACCCCCCGGCCAGCAGAGCGAGGCGGGTGGGGCGGGTGTCGGCGAGCGCGTCGAGCGCCGAGCGCATCCCCGAATAGGTGCTCACAAGAGCCAGGGCAAGCACGGCGATGCCGGCGGCGGTAACGAGGGCCCCGGGAGTCCCGGGCCAGAGGAGAGAGAGCAGAGCCGGCAGGCGTCCCCGCCAGCCAATCAAGAGGCCGCTATAGAAGACCAGGAAAACAGCGGTCCAGAACATGGCTTGGGCGGCGAGGAGCCGCATCCAGCGGCCCCGTCGCCGAGCGGCCAGCAGGCCGGCCGCCAGCCCGGCCGCGCCGAAGAAGAGGAAGCCGCCGCGCGAGAGGATCGCCTGCCAGAGAGAAGCTCCGTCCAGCAAGGGGGCCGACGGCAGGGGAAGGAAATGAGGAAAGCGCGCTTGCAGTTGGAATTCTTCCAGTTGCGCGCCGGAGAAGGCGGCCAGGAGCAGCTCGGGGGCGTGCAAGACCAGCAGTTCCGCCAGCAGATAGGCGAGGAAACAGCTAGCCGTGGCCACCCAGAAGAAGCCGAGGAATTTCAGGATGCGGCGCATGCCGGCTGCTTGGTTAGACGCAGGTGAAGTCTGGGGGACGCAGGAAGTTTCTCCGCTAGCGCAGGGTGGCATCGCCACGCTGCTCGCCTCCGCTCCATTCCCGCAGTTTCTTCATCAACTCGACGGCCTGGGTGGTGCTCAGCCCGTGCGGGGCCAGGAATTTCTCCGTGTCCACCGCGGGGAAGCCTTTGTTGGTGAGCCGCCGGGGGAGCTGCTGGCGGATGATCTTCGGCATGTCGGTGTTGATCTCCTGCAGGACGTCGAAGATGAGTTGATGGACGGTGTCCCGGAAAGGATAGGTGCCGAGCAGCAGCATCCCCTTGTCCCAGACGGTGCCTTCCGGCGTGCCGGTGCACATGGCTTGCAAGACTTTCAGTTCCGCGGCCAGGACTTCTTCCTGCGGCGGCATGGCACTGACGCTAGCATTCGCGCGCGCGACGGGTCAAGCCGGGGCGGTCAGGGCTGGCGGCCGCCTTGCAGGCGATTGATCTGCTCCAGCAGGCGTCGCGCCTGTTCGTGGTGGGGCTCCGCTTCCAGCACTTTTTCGAGCAAGGCCCGGGCGGCGTCGAGCCGGCCCAGTTGATAGTAGGCCATCGCCAGCACCAGGGCGGTCTGGGTGGAGTCGGGTTCCTGGGCCAGGGCCTTTTCCAGATTTTCGGCAGCCAGGCGGTAGAGTCCCTTTTCCAGGTAGGCCATGCCCAGGTGGCGCCGCGCGGCAGTATTTTGCGGGCTGAGGGCGACGGCGCGGTTCCCGTTCCCAGGATGCTGAAGTCAAGCAACAACCACCCGAGCAGGAAGAGCCATGCGGCAGAACGCTGCGGGCGCAATTCTTCCCTCTCTCTTCTATGTACCTACCCGGCCAGTCTAGAAAGGGGGGCGCAGGGGAGTCAAGTTCAAGGACTAGTTCGGCTTGCGGAAGGAGCCGCCGCTGGGGCCCAGGGTGGCGCCGCGACCCGGCCGCTGCGGCTCGCCGCCGGCTTCTTCTTCCAATCGGGCCACCGCTTCCTGGTAGGCTTCGTCGTATTCGTGCCAGCGCTCGAGGGTCGAGTCGATTCGCTCCGAGTGCTGCAGCAGGCGCTGGCCGGCTTCAGCCGAGAAGTCGTCGAAGCGCCGCTGGAAGCGGCGGAAGGCGCGGACCAAGCGGACCAGAAGATACACCAGGGCCACGCCCAGCAACGCCAGAAGGACCTTGTCCCAAATCATCGCCCGCGATTCTACCCGAGCCCAGCACGGGACACAACCGGTCTGGTGCCGGTCGGGCCCGGCATTGCCCCGTTGGCGGCTGTCCGCTTGAGCCCTTGCCAGGGTGGTTGGTAGAATGCGGCGCTCTTCTCGGATGGGGGTGCTGGTGGTCGAGGGAGTTTTCAGCTTCCATACCCTGCGGGACGCCTGCCTGGCCGGGCAGCCGGTCGGCTGGCGTGAGTTTGTCAAAACCTATTCCCCGGTGACCCGGCATTTGCTGGGCCACTATTTTTCCCGGCAGGATCAGGCCGGGCTGCTGGCCCGCGTCTTTCGGGAAGCCCGGGGCGAGCAAGGCGGCATTTGGAAAGACTTCCAGGGGACGAGCGAGAAAGAGTTCCTGCTCCACTGGCGGCAATTCGTGATCGAGCAGGCCCGCCGGGCGCGCGGCCCCGCCCCGGAGACGCCGCTGAATCCCGAGAACTTCTGGCAGCTCCTGGAGACCTTCCCGCCCTTGCAGCGGGAAATGCTGATTCTGGGGTTTCGCCGGTACAGTCCGGAGCAGTTGGCCGACTTGTCGAAGTTCAGCGTCCAGGCCTCCGGGGAGATTCTCGAGCAGGCCCAGCGACGCCTCGAGGAGCAGTTGGGGAAAGCGGTGGGTGAAGGACTGCAGCGGCATGACCACGACGCGCTTTTTGCCGCCATCGAGCAGCAGCGCGGGGAGAAGTGCTGCCCCGGGCGGTTGTTCGCGCGCCTGGCCGATGGGCAGATCAGTTGGCGGGAGCGGGAGGAGGCCGAGCGGCACATCGAGAATTGCCTGCATTGCCTGGACCGCTCGGCCCAGTACCGCGAAGTCGCCCGCTTCTTCCACGTGTTGCCGCCCGCGGCGACGGGCGACCTCCAAGACCTGCTGGAGGCGCTCGGGTTGCCGGTGGAAGAGCCCCTCCGGAAGCAAACCTGGTGGCAGCGCTTGCTGGGCGGGTAGGTGCCATTCCAGCGTCTTGTGCCGGGGTAACCGAAACGGCCCGGGCACGTCCAATTAGGACGGGAAGTCGGGGAACGAACCCGGCGGCAATTACGTATAGTAGGAGTACACTCCTGAATGCCAGACGGGGGAACGTTTGTTAGAGTTTTGGACTCCCTTGGTTCAATTCCGAAAAGGAGCCTACCGACCATGAAGCGTCTGCCTGTTTTTCTGTTACTCTGCCTGCTGGTGTTGGGGACGGTGGCGCTGGCGACTCCCCCGGAGACGCGCCTGGCGCGCTACCCGGACATTTCCCGCGATCTTGTTGTCTTCGTCTACGCCGGCGACCTCTGGACCACGCCGCGCGCGGGCGGCCTGGCCCGCCGCCTCACTGTGCATCCCGGCGATGAGCGTTTCCCCAAGTTCTCCCCCGACGGCCGTTGGATCGCCTTCACCGGCGAGTACGACGGCAACGCCGACGTCTTCGTCATCCCCGCCGAGGGCGGCGAGCCCCGCCGCCTCACCTATCATCCCGGTACCGACATGGTGCTGGGTTGGACGCCCGAGGGCACCCACGTCCTCTTTCGCTCCACCCGCATCAGTTGGACCACGCGCTTCCAGCGCCTCTTCCTGGTCCCGCTGGAAGGTGGCCTGCCCGAACCGCTCCCCGTCCCCCGCGGCGGCCTGACCAGCTTCTCCCCCGACGGGCAGAAGATCGCCTACAACCCGGTGGCCCGCGAGTTCCGCACCTGGAAGCGCTACCGCGGCGGCTGGGCGCAGTACATCGGCATCTACGACCTGGAGCAGAACACCTACGAGGAGCTGCCGCGGGTCAACGCCAACGATATGTTTCCCATGTGGCACGGCGACGGCATCTACTTCGTCTCTGACCGCGAAGGGGTGATGAACCTTTACCGCTACGACGTCAACACCCGGCGGACCCGCCGCCTCACCCGCTACCGCGACTACGACGTCAAGTGGCCCAGCCTGGGCCCGGACGCCATCATCTACGAGAACGGCGGGCGCCTCTATGCCTTCGACCTGGAGCGCGAGCGCCCCACCCCCATCCCCGTCTCGGTGGCCAGCGACCTTATCGTGGCCCGGGCGGAGATCAAACCGGTGGCGGGGAACATCCGCGTCTACAACCTCTCCCCCAACGCGGTGCGGGCGCTCTTCGAAGCTCGCGGCGAACTCTTCACCCTCCCGGTCGAGCACGGCAGCGCCCGCAACCTCACCAACACTCCCGGCGTGCATGAGCTGAACCCGGTCTGGTCGCCCGACGGCCAGTGGGTGGCCTACCTGGCCGACCCCACCGGCGAGTACGAGATTTACCTCGTCCCGCAGAAGGGCGGCGAGCCCGAGCGCATCACCTTCGACGGCCGGGTCTACCGCTACGGCCCCCTCTGGTCGCCCGACAGCCAGAAGCTGCTCTTCTGGGACAAGGAACACAAGCTCTGGTACGTGGACATCGAAGAAAAACAGCCCGTCTTGATCGATCAGGACTCCTACGACGACTTCCACGGTGGCGATTGGTCCCCGGACAGCCGCTGGGTCGCCTACACCAAGCACGAGCCCAGTTTCACCCATTCGGTCTACCTCTACTCCTTGGAGCAGAAGAAAACCTTCCCGGTCACCGACAGCTTCTACAACGACTTCGACCCGGTCTTCGACCCCAGCGGCAAGAACCTCTACTTCCTCTCTGACCGGTTCTTCTTCCCCAGCTCGGGACAGTTCGACGCCCGCTTCAACTACTACAACACCACCGGCATCTTCGCGGTTACCCTCCAGGCCGACGAGCCTTCCCCCTTCCCCCTCCGCAGCGACGAAGAGGAAGTGAAGGAGGAAAAGGAGGAGCAGGAGGAAAAGGAGGAGCAGGCAGGGGAAGGCGAAGAAGCCCAGGAGCAGGAGCAACCAGAAGAGCCGCAACCGGAAGAGAAACCCGAGGAGGAAAAAGAGAAAAAGGAGGAGCCCGAGGCGATTCAGATTGACATCGAGGGGATCGGCCAGCGCCTCGCTCAGGTGCCCGTCCCCCCGGGCACCTATCGCTCTTTGCAGGCTCGAGAGGGGAAGCTCTTCTATCTCGCCATTCCCTTCGAGTCCCAGCAAGCGGGCGTGCCCGGCCCGCCCCGCCCGCGGAACACCCTCTACCTCTTCGACCTCAAGAAGCGCGAAAGCAAGCCGCTGCTCAAGGGCATCAACAACTACGACCTGGACAAGGACGGCAAGAAAGTCATCTACCGCGCCGGGAACGTCTACGGCGTGGTGGACGCCGTGCCCGGCAAGGCCAAGGTGGGTCAGGGGAAGCTGAACACCGCCAGCTTGCAGACCCTGGTCGACCCCCGGGCGGAGTGGGAGCAGATCTTCCACGAGGCCTGGCGCATCCAGCGCGACTTCTACTGGGACCCCAACATGGGCGGGCTCGACTGGGAAAAGGTCGGGGACCGCTACCAGGCCCTGCTCCCCTGGGTCGCCCACCGCAGTGACCTGAACTACATTATCGGGGAGATGATCGCCGAGCTCTCCACCTCCCACACCTACGTGGGCGGCGGCGATATGCCCGACACCGACCGGGTGAACGTGGGCCTGCTGGGAGTGGACTTCGAGGCCGACCAGGGCTTCTACCGCATCGCCCGCATCTACCGGGGCGAGAACTGGAACCCGCAGACCCGCTCCCCGCTCAGCGAGCCCGGCTTGAAGGTCAAGGAAGGCGACTACCTGATTGCGGTTAACGGCAACGCGGTGCGCGTGCCGCAGAACCCTTACGGCTTCTTCCAGAACCTGGCCGGCAAGGTGGTGGCGCTGACCATCAACGACCAGCCCGGCGAAGAGGGGGCCTGGGAGGTTCTGGTCAAGCCCATCGGGAATGAGTCGAACGTGCGCTACCTGGACTGGGTGGAGCGCAAGCGCCGCCAGGTGGAAGAGGCCACCGGCGGGCGCGTGGGCTACATGCACGTGCCTAACACCTCCATCTCCGGGCTGATCATGTTCGACAAGTACCTGACCGGTCAGCTCGACAAGCAAGCGCTGATCATCGACGAGCGCTACAACTCCGGCGGCATGATCCCTGACTTTTACACCGAGAAGCTCAAGCGCAAGCGCCTGAACATGATCGCGCCCCGCGAGGGCGAGGACCTCGCCTGGCCCCCGGTGGCCATCCACGGGCCCAAGGTGATGCTGATCAACGAGCACGCCGGCTCGGGTGGCGACGCCTTCCCCTGGTACTTCAAGCGCGAGGGGATCGGGCCCGTGGTGGGCATGCGCACCTGGGGCGGGCTGATCGGCATCTCCCGCATCATCCCCCTGATCGACGGCGGGGTGGTCACCGCGCCGGAGTTCGCTTTCTGGTCGACCGACAACGGCGGCGAGTGGATTGTTGAGAACTACGGCGTCGACCCGGACTACGAGGTTCCGCAGCGGCCCGACCTGGTGGTCGCCGGGCATGACCCCCAACTGGAGAAGGCCATCGAGCTGGTGCTCGAGGCGCTGGAGGATTACCCGCCCCTGCCCCAGCGCCCGCCCTACCCGCGCAAACGCTAGGCGCTCGCGACTCCGGAGCCGAGTGGTGCCCTAATCTTGGGGAGAATTTTCCGGGTGGCCGGTGCTACCCGGCTCAACGAGAAAGACTCTGCGCCGAGCCCCCAGGCGCCTGCCTGGGGGAGAAACCACTTATTTGCTGAGCCCTCAGTCGGCTGCCTAGGCGAAAGCCGGCGGCTCGCTTTGCCTACCCAGGGAACCCCGGCTGTGGTAAATAAGAGCAGGGTTCCGCAATGGACTATCTCCTCCTGGGTCGCATCCTGGGAAGCTTCCTGCTGGGGGCGATTCCTTTTGCGGTGGTGGCGATGTGGGGGACGGGGATCGACATCACCAAAGTCGGCTCGGGCAACCCCGGGTTCAACAACGTGCTGCGAGTGGCCTCGAAGCCCCGGGCGCTGGTGGCTTTGATCGGCGACCTCTTCAAGGGGACCTTGGCGCTGTTCGTCTTCTCGGCCCTCCTCGGGAGTGATGACAGTTTGATGGTTCGCTGGTTGCTGGGACTGGCGGCCGTCATCGGCCACTGCTTCACGCCTTTCCTGGGCTTTCGCGGCGGCAAGGGAGTGGCCACCAGCACCGGCGTCCTGTTGTACTTGAATCCGTGGCAGGCGCTGGCCGGCGCGCCCGTCTATTTCGGGCTGAGGCTCCTGGGCAAGCGCCGCGGCTGGTCGCAGCGCGGCGCCATTGCCTCGCTCGTGATGCTCGCAGTCATCACCGTGCTGGTCATCGTCTTCGCGCCCCCCGAAGCAGCCCTGTTTGCCGTGGCCTTGTTGGTTCTGGTGGTCCTGCGGCACACCTCCAACTTGCGGGAAGTGTTTGCCGGGATGAAAAGTAAGGCGTGAGGACTACGCCGGCGGAACGTAGACAGGAAGCGCCCGCGGCAGGACGGTAATCTCCAGCGGCAGTTGCCCCACCGGCTCGCCGTCCACTTCGATGTAGGTCGGTTCGTCCGCCGTGGCGGTGAGCCGGGCCGCGCGGTGGAAGCTGACCTTGGGGTGGTCGTACACCTTGCCGTTGTAGAGGAAGCGCAGGTCGCGCACCAGCTCCCAGAAAGTGAAATAACGGAAGACGGTGAGGTCGAGCTGCCCGTCGTCCACCGCCGCCCGCGGGCAGACCCACATCCCCCCGCCGTGGAACTGGGCGTTGCCCACCGCGATGTTGGAGATGAAAAGCTCCTGCGGCGCGCCGTCATCGAGGCTCAGCGCCACCCGCCGGCCCCGGAAGCGGAGCATCTCGGAGAACGTGGCCCACTGAAACGACAGCCGCCCGCCCAGCCACTTGGGGATGCGGTTGAAGCGCTCGGCTACCGCCCCGCCCATCCCGAAGCTGGTGACGTTGATGCCGTAGCGCTGACCGCTCCTCCCCTCGGCGGTGCGGAAACGGACCCGCATCAGGTCGATTGACCTGACCCGGCCCCGCCGCAGGATTTCCAGCGCCGCTTCTTCTTCCAGCGGGAGGCCGAGGCTTCTCCGCAGGTCGGAGCTGCTCCCCTGGGGAATGATGCCCAGCGCCGCCTCGGCGGCGACGGGCCGGTCGTTGGCCAGGAACGCGTTCACCACGTCGCTGATGGTGCCGTCCCCGCCGACAGCTATGACGGTTCGGCAGCCTTGCTCGAGCGCCGCGCGCGCCAATTCGGTGGCTTGCCCGGGCGCGCGTGTCTCCCAGGCTTCCAGGGGACCCAGCCGCGACTCCATCTGCGAGCGCAGGCTCTTCCAGACGCGCGCCGTCCGCCCGTCGGCCGAGCGCGGGTTGACGATGACCGCAATGCGACGCGCGTCCGCCATCAAGACCCTTTCGTTCTCCGGGCCGCCCGCTGGCGCAGGTAGGCCACGGTGTCGCGCAGGGTTTCTTCCGCGGGCCGGGGCTGGAAGCCCAGCTCGCGCCGGGCCCGGGCGCTGTCGAAGTACCAGAAGCGACAGCCCATCTCGATGGTGATGTCGTCGACCGGGTAGCGCTGGCCCACCAGCCGGTAAAGCCAGCGGAGCACTGCGGCGCCGCCGCGCGCCCAGCTTTCCGGCAAGTGGAACCGCGGCGGGGGCTGGCCCGAGACGCGCGCCGCCAGCTCGAAGAACTCGGTGATGGTCATGTTGTGCCCGCCCACCAGGTAGCGGCGGCCGGGCACGCCGCTCTGCATGGCTCGCACCAGCGCCTCGGCGGCGTCGCGGACATCGACGAAATTCAGCCCGCCGCCGGGCACGTTCAGGAAATGCCCTTCCAGGAACAGCTTGACGTCGCGGGTGGACGACAGCCGCTCGTCGCCCGAGCCCAGCAACAGGCTGGGATTGACCACCACGATGGGAAGCTGCCGGTGGGCGTGGTAGGCGAGGGCCAGTTTTTCCTGGTAAATCTTGCTCAGGTAGTACGGCCAGCGCCCCCCCAACTCGACGATGTAGGCCGCTTCCTCCGTGTGCATCACCGGCTGGCGGCTGGCCGCGAGCGTGCCCGACGAGGAGACCAGGACGACCTTCGGCTTCCCGTGCCGGAGGGCGCTCTCGCAGAGGTTTCGCGTCCCCCTGATGTGCGTGTCGTAGAGCGTGGCGGCGCGGTCGGGGTGGCGGCTCACCACCCCGGCCAGGTGGTAGATTTCGGCGGCGCCCCGCACCGCGCGCTCCACCGCCCGCGGCTCCCGGATGTCGCCTACGACGATCTCGAGCGAAGTGTCGGCCAGCCAGCCCGGCCGGGTGCGGCAGAGGAGCCGAAGCGCCAGCCCCTCGGGTTCCTTCTCCCGTTGCGCGGTGAGTCTCTCGACCAGGTGCCGGCCCAGGAAGCCGGTGGCGCCGGTGACCAGAACCGTCTTCATGCAGAGGAGAGGGGCACGCCCTCAGCAGTCCTGCCTTGCTTGGCGAACGCCGGCCGAATCCACTTTTCGATCCCCTTGGTGTGGACGTTCACCCAGTAGTCCGCCCAGTCGACGTTCTCCGGGTCCCAGCGCAGGCGCTGGCAGTCTTCGTCGGTGAGCCGCTTGTAGGTGTTGCGGATGTTCCCGGTCTCGAAGATGAACGAGTTGTGGACCATGAAGGGCAGGAACTGCTCCACCGTCTGCTCCTGCTGGCGGATCTGCCGGCGCGTGATGCGCAGGCCGCGCAGGTAGGGGTCGACCAGCCGCGGCCCCAGGAGCGACTTCAGCAGATTCAGTACCGCGTGGTAGAAGCCCAACCCGGCGCGCAGCCGCTTTTGCCGCGCCTGCATCTCCTCGACCGAAACCACCCGCGTGTCCACGTAGGCCTTCCAGAGGTTGGCCAGGCGGCTGCCGGTCTTCTTGTGCTTGTGCTTGTAGCGGGCGTTCATTCCCAGGAAGGCCACCAGCCGCGGCAGCATCACCGGGTTGTCGTCGGCTGTGGCTAGGTGGTAGACGCGCGGGTGGCTCCCGCACAGGGTGGAGGCGGTGGCGATGAGGATGCCGGTGGCCACCAGGTCGACCGGGATGATTTCCAGCGGCCCGTCCCGGCGCACCGGCCAGTTCTTCACTCCTGCGCCCCCCATCAGCACCAGCGGCGCGGAAGTGGTCAACCCTTCGTTCCAGCCGGGGAAGGGGAAGCGCAGGGCGGACTCGACGATGGCCGGCCGCACGATGCAATACTGCAACCCCGGCGTGCGGGCCAGCAACTGCTCGCCCATGCTCTTCGTGTAGGTGTAGGTGTTGATCCAGCCCCAGGACCCGGCCCGCTCCGTCCCGCCCCGGCGCAGCTCCTCGCGCACTTCCCGGGAGAGGCGCACTTTGCCCGAGGAGCCGGCCGCTTCTTCGGCCGAGTGCCGCAGGGTCTCGCGGATGAAGTTTTCGCACCAGGCCAGCTCCCGGTGCACGTCGAAGCGGTGGTCCTCCGGGTCCTGGCGTTGCGGGTAGTAGCCCACGATGGGGGTGTCTTCCGGGATGCGGCCGTTCTTCTTGCCCGCCACGTAGCAGGTGGAGATGTGGACCAGCTTGGCGTTGAGCAGTTTGACCAGCTCGATCAGGTGCTGGACGCCGTAAACGTTGGTAAGCAGCGATTCGTTCAGCGGCGGGTTGAACTCGACCAGCCCGGCCGTGTTCACCACCGCATCCACCTTGCCCTCCAGGCGCGAGAGCTGCTGGGCGCTCAGCCCGCAGAAGGGTTCGCTGAGGTCGCCTTCGACGATGGTCACCCGCCGCCGGATGTGCTCCACCCCCAGCTTCTCCACCGCCGGCCGCAGCGGCGGCGAGCCGAGCACCTCGGAGAAGAAGCGGTGCTCACCGGAGACGGCTTTCTTGCGGCGCACCTGGATGACCAGGTGCGGCAGCTCGGGGAACCGGTCCAGGATCATCGCCAGCAGCACCTTGCCCACAAAGCCGGTGGCGCCCAGCAGCAGCAGGGTGTTGTGGCGGAAGACTTCGCTGGCCGAGATTTCGCCGCGGCCGCGCGGGTGCTGCTGGGGCACAGGCTCGTACTGGCCGCGCACCGGATTCCAGCGCCAATGGTCGAGGTGGGGATGGGGCATCAGGCGGTGACCCCCGTGGCTTGGGGAGTTCGGGCGGGGATGGTTTCCCGCGTCCCCTGCATGTCGGCCAGCAGGATGGGCGGGAAGTGCATCAGGGTCACGCTGGGTTTGTGGCCCACGTGCGACTCGGCCATCTCCAGCGCCTGCTCCATCGACTCGGCCGCCTCCCAGCCCAGGATGGAGGGGACGCGCTGGTTGTTCGCCCCCACCACGATCACTTTGCCGATGTGCGCCCGGCCGTTCTCCCCCCAGTACCACATGTAGAAGGGGTGGACGCCGTGGTAGGCGTGGCCCTGGCGGTACATCTGGATGTAGGCGGGGTCGCGGGCAAACTCCTCTTCATATTTTTGCTGCATTACCCGCGAGTCGCGGGTCTCGGTCAGGATGCGGTTGAAGAACTCGATGTAGGAGGGGTGAAAGACCGGGTCGAACTCGTCATAGCAGGGATGGGTGACGATCATCACCCCGTTCTTCTTCACCACCGGCATGTTCCGGTAGAAGTTGAAGAAGTAGCCCAGGGCCATCACCTGCACCAGCACCGGGTTCATGATGGAGTTGACGTTGTAGGGGGAGACGTAGGTGACGCCGGCCAGCAGCACGTCCGACTGGCCCTGGACGGGGATGGCGTACTGGTCAAAGCAGTAGCGCAGGATCTTTTCGTGCGTGGCTTCGGTTTCGCCGGCGTGCACGCCGATGACTTCGTAGGGCGCGGGGATGCGGAAATAGGTCTTCCGCTTGGTGGGGTAGGAGAACCGCGGGAGCGCGGCTTTCATGGCCTTCATCTTGAAGCGGTCGAAGCTGGAGTAGGCGTCCTCGTTGCGACCCAGGAAGTCGGTCATGGGGTCGAACATGCGGTTGTTCATCGCGGTCTCGATGTGGAAGACCTTGAGGTGCTGATCGATGAGGCGCCCGATGCGGTTGCAAGAGTGGGCCAGCGCCGAGCGGCTGGGGTCCATGTAGGAATCCGACTCCAGGATCGCCTGCGGGGTGTGATGGGCGCGCAGGGTAGGGTAGTCGCAGAGGCCGACGCCCACCGATTTGTGCCCGCCGTCCATGGGCACCAGGTTGATGTTGGCGTAGATGAGCAGGTCGGATTCGGCGGCGCGGCGGCTGAGGCGGGCGGGCTCGTCGTGGGCGGTGCGCCCGATCTCGACCATGCCGTTGGGGGCCTCGCCGTCGTGGTTGTAGAGCCGATCAGGGTAGTAGGCGGCGAAGATTTTCCTGCCCACCAGGCGGCGGATTTCGGGGAGGGTCAAGCGGCGGTGGAAGGAGGTGGCGATGATGATGTGGACGTCGTCAACGCCCTTCGAGGCCAGTAGCTCCAGGAGGGTCTCGAGCATGGTCTGCCGGATGTCGGGCCGCTTCATCATCGGCAAGGGCAGGGAAATGTCGTCGAGGGCGATGGTGACTTTCATCCCCGGCTTGAGTAGCGCCGGCAGCGGCTCCATATTCTCCGGGTGATGGATGGCGTAGCGGACGGCGGCGGGCACGTCCGGCAGGCCCGGGATGGGCGGCTTGGCGTAGACCACGCGGGTGCCCGCCGGGAGCTTCACCTCCATCAGGTCTTCCCCGCAGAAGAGCACCCGGGGAGGCGAGTCGTTGTCCAGGGTGACGACGCAGCCCTCGGCGGCTTTGACCGGGTCGTAGCCGTTGCGGTAGCTCACGCGCCGGCTCCTTTCGAGGCGGGGCTGGCGGGCAGCCAGTGGAGGAAGTGGGCCAGGTCGTTTTTGGTGTCGCTCAACTCGATGAGGGGCCAGCGGTGCCGCTGGGCGTAGCGCCGCAAGCGCCGGCTGGGGTTGGTAGCCACGGGGTGGCCGGTCACCGCCAGCATGGGAATGTCGGAGGTGCTGTCGGAGAACGCGCAGGACCGGGCCAGGTCGATGCCTTCGGCTTCGGCGTAGTCCCGGATGATGCGGGCCTTTTCTCCTTCGGCCACCAGCGGGGGCAGGACGCGCCCGGTGGCGACGTGCTGGTGGAACGCCAGCCGGTTGCAGATGACGTCGTCAATCCCGAAGTGCAGGGCGATGGGCCGGATGGTGATGTCGTGGGCCCCGGTGAGCAGCACGTTGCGGAAGCCTTCTTCTCGCGTGCGCCGCACCAGCTCCTCGGCCTGGGGATAGATGGAGGGCTTCAGGGTGACCTCGAAGAGGTCGTCGGCCAGGCCGATCAGCCGGTCGCGGTTCATCCCCCGGTAGAAGCGGAAGAAGAACAGGTTGAACTGCGAGCGGGAATAGAGGTCGAGGGTGAAGAGGATGGGGACGCTCAGCAAGACTCGCAGGAAAAGATAGGCCGACTTGAGCAGGGAGCTGTCATTGCGGGCGTAGTAGGCGTAGGTGGTGACCAGGTTGCAGGAGAGCAGCGTGCCGTCCAGGTCGTAGAAAGCAGCCTTGTGCGGTTTGCCAGTAGTCAATTTTCTTTGTCCTCACCGTGCGGGGCACGGTTCGGCAAATCATACGTCAGCCCTCCGCCCGCTGGCAAGCGAACGCCGGGCTAGAGGCTGGGCTGGGGGAAGTAGACGATGACCAGCAGGCCGCCGGCCACCGCTTCGCCTTCCTGCCGGGCGGGGTCGAATTCCCATTGCGTCAGCGCCTGGCTCGCCGCCGCGGTGAATTCGCCCGAGCCGAACAGCGGGGTGGCGCCGGTGAGGCTGCCGGTTTCGCTCACGCGCACGGCGAGCACCGCCACTCCGTCGGTGTTCACCCGGGCGGGGTGTTGCGGCTCCAAGATGTGGCGGACCTGCGGCGGCGTTTCCGGCCCTTGAAAGAGCGGGGCCAAGTCGTAGGTCGGGGTCTTGACCGCCAGCAATTGCGGCTGGCGAAACAGGAAGACGGCCGCCACCCGGGTGTCCACCGGGGCTTCCTCCGGCAGCGCAAACCGCCAGCCGCGCAGGAGCGAGGAGGTGACCACGGCGCGGAAGGGCCCGTCGCCGTGACGCGCCCGCAGGTCGCGGGGTGCGCCTTCCGCGTCCAGCGCAAAATCCAGCACCACCACTCCGCCGCTGATGGTGGGGTAGTCGAGCCGGAACCGCTGCGCCGAAACGCTGCCGGGGACTTGATAGAGGGGTTCGGCGGCCAGCAGCACGAGCGGGCACAGCCCGGCCAGCAGCCAGGGGAACCGCGCCTTGGGATGTGGGAGATTTCGCATGACCAGGCTCCACCGCCGGGCACTCTTTCATTTTATTGGATTTTCTTGGTCGTTTCCAGTCGAGCGGGGGCCGCCGCCTCCTCCGGTACCGGGCAGCCTGGCAGCGGGTGGGGTCTTTTTTGGGGCCGCAGTGCCAAAACAGCAACGCCTCCCCCTTGCCTCTCCCCGCTGCCAATGCCGCAGCCGCCCGCCTAGCCGAGTCCCCCTCCGCGTCCTTCCCGTGTTTTTTCAGAGCGTTGCCTGAGTTCCGCGGCGGCGGGAACTCCACCCCAAGATTGGCATCGAGCGTGTTAGGGGGAAGGGGAAACTCTTGTGTCGGAGAAGGCTCCGCTATGGTTTTGGAAGAGCAGGCTCCGCTGAGCGCGGGGGTCGACCGCCGCCAACGGCCCACCGGACGCCGTCGCAGCGTTCGGGCCGAGTGCCAGGTCCCGGTGCTGGTTCGCTGGGTGGCTCCCGACGGCTCCCACAGGCAAGAGGCCACCGAGACTCGTGTGGTCAACGCCCACGGCTGCCTGTTGCTGCTGAAAGCGCCTTTGATGGTGAACACGCCCGTGAAGATCACAAATTCCGACACCCAGGAGGCCCGCAAGGGGCACGTGGCTTGGTCTGGCGGCGTGGGGGCCGATGGTCGCAACAAAGTTGCCGTCGACCTCGAAGACCCTGACCCTAAGTTCTGGGGCCCCCGCTACGTCGACTTCCTGCTCTGGGCCATCCTCCACTCCGACCGGCTCAAGCCCGCCAAACCTGAGAGCTAGCCTTCTAAGAGTCCCCCGGGAAAACCGCAAATCCGCAAACTCCGGGTTCCGACTTTTCCTGAGCTGCTCAACCCATCAACGCATTGGGCGCGCCTTATCCCCTTGTTGTGATTGCGCTCACCGGCGCCGGTGGCGGGCCGGGATTACCTAGCTCTCTTGATAGGAAGCGGCTTGGCTTGAGCGAATTGAAGGGCCTTGAGCATATGAAACCCTTCTCTGTTGGATGAGGAATTGATCCGTTCGATACCACATATC
>JALLOH010000299.1 GCA_027717655.1 Acidobacteriia bacterium AH_259_A11_L15 | reverse complement strand
GTGTTCGCCCCCTGCACCAGGGTCATCACCAGCATCAGGGAGGCGACGGCGATGATCAGTCCCAGCAGGGTCAGGATGCTGCGCAGCTTGTGCGCGGCCAGCGAGCCCAGCGCCAGGCGAAAAGCTTCCGTCGGATTCACCATTCCCGTATTCCTAGTAGAACTGCCGGTCGGTGTCCACCAGTAAGGTGACCGGGCCGGAGTTGACCAGTTCCACCTCCATCATCGCTTGGAAGACCCCGGTTTCCACGCGCAGGCCCTGGCGGCGCAGCGCCGCCAGGAAACTCTCGTACAGCGCGCGGGCCTGCTCGGCCGGGGCGGCGCGGTCGAAGCTGGGCCGGTGGCCCTTGCGGCAATCGCCGTAGAGGGTGAACTGGCTGACGGCCAGCACGGCGCCACTGACTTCCTTCAGCGAGCGGTTCATCTTACCCTGCGGGTCGTTGAACAGGCGCAACTCGACGATTTTTTCCGCCAGTTGGACGGCGCTGCCTTCGTCATCGGTGCGGGCCACGCCCAGCAGCACCACCAGCCCCGGGCCGATGGCGCCCGTAACTTCTCCGTTGACTCGAACTCGCGCTTCCGAGACCCGCTGAAGAACTGCCCGCATCCCCCCTCCTCTGGTTTTGACCTCTCTTTCTATTGTCGTGGGTACAGAGGGCGGGGTCAATCGGCGGCTCGGCGA
>JALLOH010000298.1 GCA_027717655.1 Acidobacteriia bacterium AH_259_A11_L15 | reverse complement strand
TTTGGGAGGGGTTGCTTTTTTCTGTACGGTCGGCTGAGGCTTGAGCTGCTTGAATAGCTTGCGTAGTTCTTTCCGAGCTTTCGACAGTTCTTCTTCGTTCTTGAAGGAAGGGGTCCGTGAATAAAATTCAGTACGGTCGCCCTGTTCTACCTTTGTGAAGTCCAGTTTTTGCCCTCGTTCCGCACCCTGCATTGGTTCAGTATGGAAGTAGACGTAATCCAATATCTCTCCAGTTGGCCGGTCAGCCCATGTTTCAATAATCCTTCTCACCGTGACCTGTAGGTCGAACGGCCATCCTAGTGCATCTAGGCTGGCAGGTACTCGTTCGGCATCGACAAATTTGGTATCTAGGTCATCTCGTGTACCGGTGGTGATTTGTATGATTCCCGTTTGTCGTAGGTCTTCCAACACAGGGTCGTACTCATTGGTCCACGGGCCGTATTTATGAAAGATCCACTGGAATCCAGTTGCCGTCTCACGAAATCTACGAAAGTGTTCGATGTCGATCAAGTAAAGGTACTTTAATAGTTTGGTTTTGGTTGCAAATCCTCGTGCGTGCCGGACAGCCGACAGAACCGCGGGCACCAATTGTTCGAGTTCAATGCCAGACATCTTCATCTGCCTGCCAATCTTAGTTTAGACGGCTCACAATTCCAAGTGTTGCATTGGGTTCGATAGAGCTGGCGC
>JALLOH010000297.1 GCA_027717655.1 Acidobacteriia bacterium AH_259_A11_L15 | reverse complement strand
CTTCTCCAGCGAGGTGTCTTCCCGCGGACTCTCGTCTTTCTTGAACACCACCGGCTCACCTTTCCTCTGCGGAATTTCGATGGGGAGGATTTGGGATTCGAATCGGCACTCCTTGGTCGCCCTGACCGCCTTCTGGTGGCTTTCCAGGGCGAACCGGTCCTGCTCCTCCCGGCTGATCTTGTACTTTTCCGCCACCAGCTCGCCGGTCATGCCCATGTGGAAGTCCTCGTAGGCGTCCCAGAGGCCGTCGGCGACCATCGAGTCGAGCAACTGCCCGTGCCCCAGGCGGTAGCCGCTGCGGGCGTTGGGGAGCAGGTAGGGACAGTTGCTCATGGACTCCATGCCGCCGGCCACCACCACTTCGGCGTTTTCGGTCTTGATGGCTTGATCGGCCAGCGCCACAGCCTTCAGGCCCGAGCCGCAGACCTTGTTCACCGTCATCGCCGCCACTTGCGGCCGCAAGCCCCCGCGCAGCCCCGCCTGCCGCGCCGGGTTCTGCCCCAGGCCCGCCGAGACCACGTTCCCCATGATGATTTCGTCCACGCGCTCCGGTTCCACCCCGGCGCGCTTGACCGCCTCGGCCACCACCAGCGCCCCCAGTTGCGTGGCGGTGAAGGGCGTCAACGCCCCCTGGAACTTCCCGATGGGAGTCCGGACCGCGCTCAGAATCACTGATGGTTTCATCGCTCATT
>JALLOH010000296.1 GCA_027717655.1 Acidobacteriia bacterium AH_259_A11_L15 | reverse complement strand
CCACCTAAGAAATAACTAGCCTTGCTTGGACAGTAGCGCTCTCCGCTTCCAGGACCTGCTGCGGCGGATGAACTTGCCGGACTAGGCCTGGAAAGAGACCTAGGGGCTCCTGAACTTACTGCAACCTTGCACTAACTCTGAGGGGGCTTAATAGGGGCTAGGAGTGATCCCCTCAAACCTCCTAGTAGCCATCCAGAAGGCCCTTCCAGAGGCCGTGAAGGGCCTAGGAGCCAGGTTCCCGCGTTGACTTGCCTGCGGGGTGGGGCCTAAGATGGCCTCAACCAAGCGGGGTGCCGTTTCTATGATTGGGCAGACCGTTTCCCATTACCGAATCGTCGAGAAGCTGGGCGGCGGCGGCATGGGTGTGGTTTACAAGGCCGAAGACACCCGCCTGGGCCGCCGGGTGGCCCTGAAGTTTCTGCCGGAAGAGATGTCCCGCGACCGACAAGCAATAGACCGCTTCTTGCGAGAGGCGAAAGCGGCCTCGGCCTTGAATCATTCAAACATCTGCACCATTCATGACATCGGGGAGCACCAGGGACAGCACTACATCGTGATGGAGCTGCTCGAGGGAAAGACGCTCAAGCACCGCATCGCCGACAAGCCGCTCGGGAGCGAGGAGCTGCTGGAGCTGGGGATCCAAATCGCCGACGCCCTCGACGCCGCCCACGCCGAAGGCATCATCCACCGCGAC
>JALLOH010000295.1 GCA_027717655.1 Acidobacteriia bacterium AH_259_A11_L15 | reverse complement strand
CGCCGAGCTCATTCCGCTCTGCCACCCGCTGCCCTTGACCCATATTGATGTCGAGGTCGAGTTGTGCAAGAATGGCGTGCGGCTGACCTCCAGCGTGCGCTCGACCGGACCCACGGGCGTCGAAATGGAAGCTCTGACCGCAGTGGCGGTGGGGGGGCTTACCGTCTACGACATGTGCAAGGCCCTCGACCGCAGCTTGGAGTTGCGGGACATCTACTTGGTGGAGAAGACAGGAGGCAAGAGCGGCCCCTATCGCCGCCGCTCTTCCTGAAGAGCTGACATGACAGGCAAGTCCGCAGTCAAGATCCTGGTGGTAGAGGACAACCCGGCCGTCTTGGAGCTGCTCCGCAAGGGTCTGGAGGTCTGCGGGGAGATTATCAGCGCCGCCGATGGGACCGACGCCTTGCTCAAAGCCATCGAAGAACAACCCGATCTGATTGTATCCGACTACCGCATGCCGGGGTTGGACGGCCGGCAATTCTATGAAAAGCTCCGCTCCCGCGACGATACCAGGAAGACACCCTTCATCTTCTTGGCCAGCAAGGGGGACATCGAAGAGAAACTCCGCCAGTTCCTTACCGATGGCGTGGAGGACTACATCGCCAAGCCGTTCTTCGTCCGGGAGGTGGTCACGCGGACCAAGAGGCTGGCCGACCGGTTGCACCTGGAGAAGCTCCAGACCACCGCCCGCCGC
>JALLOH010000294.1 GCA_027717655.1 Acidobacteriia bacterium AH_259_A11_L15 | reverse complement strand
GAATCTTCCTGGCACGGCCTCGGGCAATGGGCCCGCCACAACCGCGTCCAGGTCGGCCACCCCCGCATCGAATCCCCCAACCAGCGCCGCTTCGACGACGACTCCATCGAAATCATCATCGACCCGGAAAGCCTCATGAGCACGAACGGCACCGCCAACTGGATGTTCTATGAGCTCACCCGCAACCTCTGGCAAATCGAGAAGTTCGAACAGGTTTACCCCGACGAACCCGAGTACCGCCACTCCTTGCAGGAGGAAGCCGAAGCCCTCCGCGCCGTCATCCGAGGGGTGGGGCAGGACCGGGAGGGAGGCCAGATCGAATCCCTCGACTCCGCTTTGGAAGTTCTGCTCGCGCTGGAGCGCCAGGGACTGCTGGAAGCGTATATCTTGCTGGCCCGCGCCGACGAGGGCATCGTCCAGGACTACGAGGCTTACCGCGCTGAGCACCGCGATAAGATCCGCCAGTACCTCGACGACTACGTCGTCCCCCGCCTCGACTGACCTCAGGTCTTGACCCGGTTCCTCCCCGCTTTCTTTGCCCGATAGAGCGCCTGGTCGGCCGCCTGGATTACTTCCTGCGGCGTGGTGTGGCGCGCATCGGGCTCGGCGACACCCATACTTACCGTGACGCTCACCTGATTGGGGGAAGCACTGGCGCGGCGGGGCTTTTTCGGTTTCCGCCGCGGCCGGTCGGGGC
>JALLOH010000293.1 GCA_027717655.1 Acidobacteriia bacterium AH_259_A11_L15 | reverse complement strand
GTCCTCCCACAGGTTGAGGTAGGTTTCCGCGGTGGCCATATAGAAGTCGTCTTCTTCGCCGTAGCGGCGGTTGCGGCGGCCGCGGAGGACGGTGCGCACCTGGTCCATCGCCCGCGAGAGCTCGGCTTCGGAGAAGGTTTGCCCTTTGAGCGTCAGGCTGTGGCGGCTGCCGTAGAGCTTTTCGAAGACGCTGAGCGGGATGATGACGTAGTTGTCCTGTTCCTGGCCCAGGATGGCTCCGATTTCCTCGGCCACGCCGATGACGCGGAATTCTTCCCCGGCGATGCGCAGGTTCTTTCCCAGCGGGTCCGCGGAGGGGAAGAACTCCTGGGCGACGCCGTAGCCGAGCAGCACGACGTGGACGACGCGCCGCTCTTCGCCTTCGGTGAAGTAGCGGCCGACGGCGATGTCCAGGGTGGTGATGGCGGCCATGTTGGCGGTTTCGCCGCGCACCTGGATGTCGGCCACACTGCGGTTGCCGGCGCGCACCCGTCCGTTGGTGGAGGCGGTTGCGCCCACCTCGCGGCAGGCGGGGCAAGCGGCGGCGACCGCGTGCCAGTCCTCGCGGGTCAGGTCCTTGTTCTTCAGGGCGTCAAAGAACTCGTCGAAGTTGGTGATGACCAGGGGGATCTTGGCCACCTCGAAGACGTTGGTGCCTAGATTGGCGATCTTTTCCTCGACGTAGGTGTTCGCCCCCTGCA
>JALLOH010000292.1 GCA_027717655.1 Acidobacteriia bacterium AH_259_A11_L15 | reverse complement strand
ATATCTTCAATCCGAAAGCTGCCGTCCGCCCCGCTGACGGAATGGTAGGGGTGGCCATCGACACGGAGGAAGGCCTGCATCCAACCGTGAATGTCGCATTTGACAATGATATAGCCGGGCCGGGTCACCTGTTGCACGACTTTGGAGCTGTCGGGAGCCAGAGCCAGGTTCTGCTCCCTCAAGCCGTAGAGATGCACGGAGTGGAAGATTGCATCGCTATTCACCGCTTCGATACGGCTGCCGATGGTCAGGACAGCCACATGGGGTCGAAACCGACAGTCTCGATTGTCCAAGACAAGCCAGGAAGGTTGCGGGCGATAGTCGGGCGGCAGCGGCACGTCCTTCAGAGCCACGATGACGTTCTGGATGCCGCGGTTGCGGGCGGACACCACGATGTTTTCCAGCGACTGGAGTCTCGCGCAGCCCTCCAGGTCGGTGGTGTTTTCCACCTGAGTAGCTGGGGGGATTTCCGCCCCCTCAAAAATCACGCGCCCCTCGAGCACGCCGCCGACCTCTGAACCACGGGCAGGCATGACGGCGTGACTCGCGGGAACGGGCCCAGTCGCCCCCGGATTGATTGGCCCGAGGAGGAA
>JALLOH010000291.1 GCA_027717655.1 Acidobacteriia bacterium AH_259_A11_L15 | reverse complement strand
GTCCTCGTGCACCACCGCCACCCGGTTGGTTTTTTTCACTGATTCCAGGATGGTCTCCTTATCCAGCGGCAGGAGGCTGCGGAGGTCGACAACCTCGCACTCGACGCCTTGCTCCGCCATCCGCTCCGCCGCTTGCAGGGAGACGCGCACCATATAGCCGTAGCTGAGGATGGTCAGGTCCTTGCCTTCCCGCCGCACCGCCGCCTTGCCCAGCGGCACGGTGTAGTCCTCCTCGGGAATCTCCTCGCGGATGGAGCGGTAGAGCTTTTTGTGCTCAAAGTAGAGGTAGCAGTTCTTCCCCCGCAGGCAGGCCTTGAGCAAACCCTTGGCGTCGTAGGGCGTCGAGGGGTAGACGATTTCGAGGCCGGGCTCGTGCGCGAACCAGGCGGCGTTCTCCTGCGAGTGGTAGAGCCCGCCGCCCACGCCCCCGCCGGTGCAGATTCGGATGGTGAGGTGGGGCTGGAACTGCCCGGCGCTGCGATAGCGGAGCTTGGCCACGTTTTGCACGATTTGGTCCATGGCTGGAGTGATGAAGTCGGCGAATTGAATCTCGGCCAGCGGGTTCATCCCCACCAGCGACGCCCCCGTGCAGGCCCCGATGATGATGGCCTCGGCCAGCGGCGAGTCGATCACCCGCTCCTCGCCGAACTTGTCCCGCAGGCCCTCGGTGGCGCGGAACACGCCCCCGTCGGCGATGTCCTCCCC
>JALLOH010000290.1 GCA_027717655.1 Acidobacteriia bacterium AH_259_A11_L15 | reverse complement strand
CTTTCCCAACTGCCCCAGGGTCTTTTCCATCAGTTCTTCCACCCCTAGCGGCGCCAGGGCGGCCCGCAGTTCCTCCACCTTCACCGAGGTGGACGCCCGCCGGGAGATGATGCTGCAGCAGTCCTTGTACTTCCCGATGCTCTCTTCGTAGGTGCCGATCCGCCGCGCCAGGGCGATGATCTCCTCCTTGTCGGAGCCGGCCAGCGGGCGCAGCACCGGCAGCTCGATTCCGTAGTCCGTGGCCGCCAGGTTGTCCAGGGTCTGGCTGGCCACCTGGCCCACGCTGTCGCCGCTCACCAGCGCCTTGTAGCGCTGCTGGCGCGCCAGCCGCTGCGCCACCCGGAACATGAAGTTCTTGAACACCACCAGGTCGAGCCCCGGCGCCACCCGCCCCATCGCCTGCACGTCGTAGACGTAGTACGGCGCCAGGAAAAGCCGCGAACGGAATTGATACCGGTTCAACTGCTCGACCAGCTTCGGGATCTTCGTCCCCAGGACTTCTTCGTTCTCCCGGTAGGCATGGAAGTGGAGGAAGTCCACCCGGCAGCCCCGCTTCATCAGCAGCCAGGCGGCCACCGCCGAATCGATCCCGCCCGAGAGCAAGGCCAATACCTTCCCCGACACCGACACCGGCAGGCCGCCCGGGCCGGTGATTTTCCGCGTGTAGAGGTAGCTCGTCTTGCCAGCGATCTCGATGTGGAGAGT
>JALLOH010000028.1 GCA_027717655.1 Acidobacteriia bacterium AH_259_A11_L15 | reverse complement strand
CCGAGGGGCGGGTCGGGTTGGGGGTCGGGCTCATCCCGGGTCGGGAAGGGGAGCGGCCACGGGCTCCAGGATGCGGCCGTCGCGCATGTGCAGGATGCGCTCGGCGTAGGCGGCCGCTTCCGGGTTGTGGGTGATCATCACCAGGGTCTGCCCGAGCTCCTGGTTCAAGTGCTTGAGCATCTTCAGCACGGCTTCCGAGTTTTGGCTGTCCAGGTTGCCGGTGGGCTCGTCGGCCAGAACGATCTTGGGGTCGGTCACCACCGCACGGGCAATGGCCACCCGCTGCTGCTCGCCGCCGGAGAGTTCGCTGGGCTTGTGGTGCAGCCGCTCCTTCAACCCCAGCAGGTCGACGGTGACTTCAAAGCGGTGGGGGTCGAAGCCGTCGCCCTGGATGTTCTGGGCGATGGCGATGTTGCCGAAGGCCGAGAGGGTGGGGAGGAGGTTGAAGCGCTGGAAGACGAAGCCGATCTTCCGCCGCCGCAGGAGGGTGCGCTCGCCGTCGCTCATCTCCCCCAGGTCGTTGCCGTCCACCAGCACCCGGCCGGAGCTGGGCGGCGTGAGCCCGCCGAGGACGTAGAGCAGGGTGGACTTGCCGCAGCCGCTGGGGCCCATGATGGCCACAAACTCGCCCTCGCGCACCTCCAGTTCCACACCGCGCAGCGCCGGCACTTCCACCTTGCCGCTGTGGTAGATTTTCCACAAGTCTTGGCACTTGACGACAGGTTCCACGGCTTTGCCACCCTGTTGGAGGGTTGTTTCCGGCGACCCCCGGGCGGGAGTCAGCCCAGAGACAACTTTTTATTCTACACCCGGTCGCCGGGGCCCGCCAGCCCCTTCCGCCTGCCGAGGGTTTTTTCTTGGTGCCCCTGAGGGGTGAAGGGAAACTTCTTGCCACCCCGCGAGGGGTTGGATATTCTTGCCCCTCTTTTCGCGGCTCCGGGGAGTTCAAGGGAGGTTCGCCTGCGGGTGAACTGGGGTCGAAGGGGAGTGAAACGCGCGGCGGGCTGGCTGCTGGTCGCCACCGGCACGGCCGCCTTCTTGCTGTTCGCCTGGGCGCAGCCGGAGCCGTCTTCCGCGCCCCCGGCTTCTCCGATTCTCTCCGACACGCCGCTCTCGGAGCGCATCGTCGCCTATGAGATTGACGTCCGCCTGGACGCGGAGGCGAAGACGCTCGAGGCCACCGAGGTCCTCACCTACCGGAACCGCACCGGGCGCCCCCTCCAGGTTTTTCCCTTCCACCTCTACCTGAACGCCTTCCAGCCGGATTCCACCTTCATGACCGAAACCCGGCGGGACAACCCCAGCTTTGAGCTGGAAGAAGAACGGCACGGTTCGATAGAGGTCACTTCCCTGGAAGTCGTTGGTATGGGCGAGCTGACCGAGCAGATGGAGTTCGTCCAGCCCGACGACGGCAATCCGAACGACCGCACCGTCTTCCAGGTGCGGCTGCCGCGGGCGGTGCCGCCGGGCCGGGAAGTGGAGTTCCGGATGAGCTTCCGCGCCCAACTGCCGGAGGTGTTCGCCCGCACCGGCTACAAGCGGGACTTTTTTATGGTGGCGCAGTGGTTTCCCAAGGTGGGGGTGTGGTGGCGGGGCGAGTGGAACTGCCACCAGTTCCACCGCAACACCGAGTTCTTCGCTGACTTCGGGACCTACGACGTCCGCGTCACCCTTCCGCAAGGCTTCGTGGTGGGGTCCACCGGCGTGGAGATTGGGCGCGCGAACAACCCCGACGGCACCCAGACCCTTAGCTTCCACGCCGAGGATGTGCACGACTTCGCCTGGACGGCTTCGCCGCACTTCGAGGTCGTGGACGATTCCTTTGCCGGCAGCGCCGGCCTGGTGAAGATTCGCCTGCTGATCCAGCCGGGCCACTTGGAGCAGGCTCCCCGCTACCTGGGCGCCCTTCAGGGCACGATGCAGCACTTTGACCGCTGGTTCGGGCCCTACCCCTACAGCCAAATCACCGTGGTGGACCCGCCGCACGGGGGCGGCGGCGCCGGCGGGATGGAATACCCCATGCTCATCACCGTGGGCACCACCTGGTGGCTGCCGGAGGGGCTGCGCTTCCCCGAGTTGGTCACCGAGCACGAGTTCGGGCACCAGTACTGGTACGGGCTGGTGGCCACGAACGAGTTTGAGGACGCGTGGCTGGACGAGGGGATCAACATGTACGTCGAGGCCAAGGTCATGCACTCGCTCTACGGCCGGGAGACCTCGGTCCTCGACCTCTGGGGGCTCACGGCGGGGAGCATCTGGTTTGATCGATTCTGGTACAGCAATCTGCCCGATACCGACCCCATGACGCGCTCCGCCTACCAGTTCATGAGCAGCGACGCCTATGGCACGGTCACCTACGCAAAGACCGGGGTCGTCCTCATGACCCTGGAAGGGGTGATCGGGGAGGAGACGCTGCTGCGGGCCCTGCGTACTTATTTCGAGCGCTACCGCTTCCGCCATCCCACCGAGGAAGATTTCCTGCGCACGGTGGAGGAAGTCGCCGGGGAGGACCTGGACTGGTTCTTCGACCAGGCCATCCGCGGCACCGCCGTGCTCGACTACCGCGTGCAGAGCATCCGCTCTTACCGGGTGGACGCGGGGGCGGAGGGGGAACGAGGCGGAGGAGCAGCGGATTTCAGGGCTGTAGGGGAGACCGAAGAAGAAGGGGAAGCCGAGGAGCCGGAGGAGGGCGAGGAAGCTCTGTACCGCTCTACCGTGGTGGTGCACCGCAAGGGGGACTTTGTCTTTCCTGTCGAAGTGCAGATCGAATTCGGGAACGGGGAAACTCTGCGCGAGCACTGGGACGGGCGCGACCGCTGGGTGCGCTTCACCTATGAGAGAGAGGCCCGGGTGGTGGCGGCCGAGATCGACCCCGACCACAGGGTCTGGCTGGACGTGGATCAATTCAACAACAGCCGCACCCGCGAGGCCGACCGCCGGGCCACGCGCAAGCTGGCCAACTACTGGCTCTTTTGTACTCAATTCTTTGCGCAGTTGCTCGCCTGGCTGGCGTAGCCGAGAGGGAAAAGGGAATGGCTGGCGGCGAATCCGGCGTGGTGGTGGCCGGGGCGCGGCTGGTGTGGCGCCGGCAGCGGGTGCTGTGGTGGATTTACGGGGTCAACCTGCTGCTGGGCCTGTTTGCCACTGTGCCGGTGGCTTCCCGCCTGGGCAGGGTGCTCAACCGCAGCCTGGCGGCCGAGCGGCTGGTGGAGGGCTTCGACCTCACCGCCTATATCGAGCTGGTCGCCCATCCCAGCGCGCCCCTGGTCGGCGGGGAAGCCGGCTCGCTCTTTTTCAGCCTGGTCTTCTTCGTGTTCATGCTGTTTGTGACCGGGGGCCTGCTCGAGGTCTACCGCCGCGACGAAACCCTGAGCCCCGGGGAATTTTTTCAGGCCTGCGGGAGCTACTTCTGGCGGTTCGTGCGGTTGCTAATCTTCCTTTTGATCGTGCTGGCGGCCGTGGGCATCGGGGCCGGGCTGGTGGGCGTCGGGCTGGACCGGCTGGCTGAGGACTCGCCCCGGGAAAAGCTGGGCTTTTGGCTGGATGTCGGTGGCGGCCTGGTGTTGCTGGTCGTGCTGATGACGGTTCGTTTGTGGTTCGACATGGCTCAGGTGCGCGCCGTGGCCGAGGAGGAACGCAAGATGCGCCGCACCTTCCTCCGCGCCTTCAAGCTCGCCTTCGGCAACTTCCCCTCGCTCTTCTGGCTCTACCTGCGCATCAGCCTGGTGTTCTGGGTGGGGTTGGCGGCGATCCTCTGGGTCTGGGTCCAGGTGCCGCCGCAGGCCATTGGGCTCTCTTTCCTGCTGGGCCAGGCGGCGGTCGTGCTGTGGGTGGGGACGCGGCTGGGGCAGCGGGCCAGCGAGACCCTGTGGTATCAGCGCCGGCAGCCCGTGCCCACCGCGGTAGCCCCGCCGGAGCCGTCGCCGGCTGAACCTTCCGTCGAGCCTGTTGCATAACCTAGGCCTAGTGGGCCTCAGAGGCTAAGGCCTCTAAGGAAGCATAAGAGGCAAAGGAAGCAGAGGAAGCACAGGATTTTTTACCGCAGAGGCGCAGAAGACACAGAGAATACAGAGAGGCCTCAGGGGCTAAAGCCCATTTTTTTGGTGGGCCCCTTACGGCGGGGTTCCCTTCGACTTCGCTCAGGGTCTCCGCTTCGCTCCGAGAAACCCCGCCCTTCCGGTACGAGCGGCAGTTCGAAGCGACTAGCGACCGGTGGCCAGCAAGCAGTGAACCGTGGTAACTGCCAGGGCGGTTGGTGGCCCTGACCCGCCTAGCGAAGGTTGTGCAACAGCTCTTAGCGGTCGGCTTTTTCTACGCGCAACTCCAGGGTGACGTCCTGGCGGCGGTAGAGGCAGACGCCGTTGACGTCTTCGCAGACGTAGTAGAGGGCGTAGCCGGGAATGGTGATCAGGCCCGGCGGGGCGTTCTCCGGGCTGCGCACTTCGAATTCGACCTTGCGGGTTTCCTGGCTGACCGGCTGCGGCGGGTTGGCGACGCTCAGGGCGCGGGTGTCGACTTCCCAGCCGGCGGGCGGGTTGACCCAGAAGACCAGGTCGTCGCCCACTTCATTGTTCCAGTGGGCCAGGATGTCGAGGTGGGGGCGGAAGAGGACGTGCACGCGAGCGGACTGGCCCGGGGCCAGCCGCGGGGGCACCACCACGGTCTCGACCTGGACGAAGCCGCGCTGGTCGCGATAGATGCGGCCCTCGGGGTCGGGCTCCTCCTGCGGCGGCTCGTGGGTGGCGAAGGCGCGCGCCGGGTGGGCGAACTCGGCCCCGCCG
Organism: Acidobacteriia bacterium AH_259_A11_L15; assembly: GCA_027717655.1. Classification (GTDB taxonomy): domain Bacteria; phylum Acidobacteriota; class Terriglobia; order Acidiferrales; family 2-02-FULL-67-57; genus 2-02-FULL-67-57. The sequence continues at coordinate 21,243 of JALLOH010000028.1, read as the reverse complement.
GGCTCGACCCGCAACTCCACCGGGGCTTGGCCGCGAGCGCGGATTTCCTGCCGGGCGGTGTTGACCCAGTCATAGAAGGGGTAGGGCTTGTCGAGGCGCGGGCCGTACTGCTGGATGCGGCGCCGCCAGATGTACTGATTGGGGTTGGTGGAGAGGGCCGCCGCCCATTGCTCGACCGCGCGCTGGAAGTCGCCCGGGCGGCGGAGGTCGGAGTCGTACCGCCTTCGGTAAGCCACGCCCAGGCGGAAGTGGGTGGGGCCGTGGCCGGGGACGAGGGCGAGCGCCCGCTGGTAGGCGGCGATGGCTTCGTCCAGTTGCTCGGGGTTGCCCCAGGTCAGCAGCGCGTTCGCATAGGCCCGCCAGGCTTCGGCGGTGTCTTGCCGGCTAGCGGCACCTCGGAGCGTGCCGAGGTCGGGGCGGCGGGTGGCGGCGGGGGGAGCGCCGGCGGGCTGGGGGTAGTCGCGGGCGAGGAACTCCTGCAAGTCGGCCGGCTGGGGATGAATGTAGCGGATGACGCCGTGCTCATCAATGGCCAGGGTGATGGGGACGTAGGGGACCTCGAGCAGGTTGAGGGAGTCGACCAGCAGCGGCCAGTGCATCTCTTTCCACTGCATGAAGAGGCGGGCGCGGTCGGGGTGCTGCTCCTGGAGGATGCCGAGCATTTGGAGCTTCCCCGCCGCTTGCAGCTCTTTCGTGGCTTCGTGCCACCCGGGCACGTGCACCCGGCAGCCCGCTCACCAGGAGGCGAAGATGTGCAGGATGAGCTTCTGGCCGCGGAAGTCGGCGAGCGAGCGCGGGCGCCCGTCTTCGGCCGCCGGCAGGGTCAGGGTGGGGAAGACCCGGCCGAGCTGGAACCCGGTGGGCGGCAACCGGAAGCGCCGCGCCTGCTGCGCGTGTCCACTGCCCAGCAGCAGCGCGCCGCCCAGTGCCATCACCAGGGTCAAGAGCAAAAGCAGCCGTGCCTTCATGCGACGATTCTCTCCCACTCTCGCTCGGCTTCTATTTTAGACGAGTGTCAACCCGCCCGGGTTCCCCAATTTGCAGGTGAAGTGTAAGGTGATGGAGTGGCCTTCTTGACTTTGGGTTTCAGGGAGGGTTAGTTCACCGCTTGACGGGATTGATTTCTTCAAACCGGTGGCGGGCTTTTCCAGATACTCAGCTTTGCAAAAGCAATTCTCTTTCACGCACCAACCGAACATAGGGACGGGGGTCCTGCGGGAAGATTCGCGTGCACAGGGGTGAAGCATGGCTTCCTCTTTTCGCCTTTCCCTTCCGAGCAAGTGCTGCGTGTGCCTGGGGCCGCCGGAGACCACTCACACCATCGCGGGAAAGTCCACGGCGGTTGGGTATGATATTTGGCGGAAAATCGACGTTCCAATTTGCCGAGGCTGCCAAAAGCAAGAGTTCAAGAGAAGACTGATTCTCTTTGGGGTGTTCGTTTTCATCCCGTTCGCCATTGCATTTGTCGGAATGGCTTTGGACAACGCTACCATGATTTTCCTTGGAATCCTTGGAGGCGTGCTTGCGGCGTTTATTCTCTTGTGGGTTCTGCGAGAAATAACCGGCCCTGCGAACTTTGGGGCATTTGACCGAATTCACTTCAGGAATAAAACCTATCAAAAGCTGGTTGAGGAACTAAACCCTGGTTTGTATCCAGCCCTCAGGAAAACCCCCAAGAACGGATAGAGTGCTTCGCAGTTTTCTGGCTGCGATGGTTTGGAAGCCCACGGCAGCGGGCTCGGCCCTCCGGCTGTAGTTATTCGTAGGCGAGGGCGACGACGGTGTCCTCGAAGCGCAGCGGAGATCCTGAGCGGAGCCGAAGGGTGCGCGGGCGGGCAGCCGCGGCTGCTGGCAAAGAGGAGAAGCTGGAGCTTTGAAATGGCTGCCGCCGGATGAGCCGCACGTTTTTGGTCAGCAGGGTTTTACTCGTAGGCGAGGGCGACGACGGTGTCCTGGCGGGCGGCCAGCCAGGCGGGGTAGATGGCGCCCAGCACGCCGCCGAGCGCGGCCAGGGCGCTGGCTTTCAGCAGCCAGCCGGCGGTGATGAGGATGGTGATGGTGGGGAACATCTCCTTGAGCAGGGCGCGGCCGCCGAAGCTGAATCCGATGCCCACCGCCACCCCCAGGGCGCAGAGCAGCAGCGACTCGCGCAGCACCAGGGCGATGATGTTCGCCTTCGAGGCCCCCAGCGACTTCAGGATGCCGATGTCCCGTGTGCGCTCCAGGATGGTGGTGTACATCGAAAGGAAAATCACCAGGAAGCCCACCACCACCGCCAGGGCGATCACCGAGTCCACGAACGTGTCCAGCCCCGGCAGCCGCGAAGAGGACATCATGGAGAGGTACTCGCGCAACGGCCGCAACTGGTGCCGCGGGAAGAGCTTTCGAATCTCTTCCACCGCCGCCTGGGTGTTCTCCGGGTCGTCCAGGCGGATGTAGAAGATGGAGGCCTTGTCGCGCGCCGCCGAAAGCTCCTGCAAGCGCTCGATGGGGACGAACAAGCGCGCCCCCTTGCCGTGCTCGACGATCCCCCGCACCTGGAAGTCGTTCTCGAACAGCCGCAGCCTCTCCCCCACCTGCAAGTCGCGCGCCTTCGCGTACCAGTCGTCCACCAAAATGTCGGTTCGCTGTTCGAACGGCCCGCCTTCGTGATAGACGAACCCCTTGCTCACCGCCCGGAAGCTCTCCAGCTCGATCCCGTAGACGATGTCCATCCCGCTCGAAGTCGAAAACTGCAACAGCACCGGCGCCACCGCCTGCACGTGCGGCACTTCCTCCAGTTTTTCCTTGATCTTGATGGGCATGGGCGCCCCGCTGAATGCCATCAGGAAGCTCGAAGCGGGCGGTTGCAGCATCAGGTCCGCCCCCACCCCCTCGATGCGCTTGGCCGTCTCCTGCAACAGCCCGGTGGTCAACCCCACGATGATTACCACCAAGCACACCTCCACCCCCACCGCCACGATGGTGATCACTGTCCGCAGCGGCCGGTGCAGCAGGTTCGCCACCAGCATGGCCCGCAGGGCGTTCATCGCCCCTCCCCCTGCGCCGGCTCCGCCTCCTTCAACTCCACCAGCTCCACGCCCTCGGGCCGCTCCAACCGGAAGCGGCTCGCCGGCAAGGGCTCGTTCAGGGTCAGCTTCTTGACGATGATTCGCAGCCGGTAGTCCTCCTGCGGCCGCACCAACTCGATGTCGTGCGGGTAGGCAATGCCCTCCACTTCCCGCCATTGCCCGTAGTGGATGTCGGCCAGCAGCCGCCCCTCGGCGTCGAAGCGCTGCACCCGCACCAGCTCCAGCCGGCTGCGCTCGAACCACCAGTGCCGGCGCAGAACGGGCCGGCCCTCGCTGCCCCGCACCAGCTCGGTCAGGGCGTAGTACCGCTGCCCGCCCCACTCGTTCTCTTCCAGCAGCAGCACCGCCTCCGGCGCGGGCGCCTCCAGGAAAATCGCCTCGAACAGGTGCTGCGGGCGCAGGTTCTCAATCGGCTTCTCGCTTCGCTGCTCCAGCCGCGTCGGCCCCACGATGAACTTGTTCTTGGTGGGAAGATAAATCCGGAATTGCTCGTCGTCGGCCACCATGTCAAAGATGTTCTTTCGCAGGATGGGTGCCTGTCCCAGCACCCGGATGTGCCGCCGGTTTCCCCCGCCGGCGCTCGTCCGGCGCTCGCCCAGCACGAAGGCTTTCACGTCGTGGTACTGCTCGATGATGCCGCTGTAGGCCGACCCGGTCGTCGGCCGCAGCTCCGTCTCCGCGTTGATGGAGGTGACGGCCGCCGCCTGCCGCTCCAGGCGCGCCGCCAGTTCCTCCAGCGTCGCCGTTTGCAGGGGCAGGACCTCTTCCGGCGGCAGCCGCTCCGTCGTCTTCACCCCGCAACTGCCCGCCCCCAAGAGCGGCAGCAGGCATAGCCCCAGAGCCAGCCACTTGACGGGAATTTTCTTCACAGTCCTCTCACGTGGTTCCCCCGAAGCTTCGGGGTGCCCGCGTCCAAACTTTCACTCTAGCCGACCCCTTTTGAAACGGTCAACCAGATTCCCCCGGCTTGAAGGAGGAAACCAACTAGGATTAGCCGCCGCGCTTGTGGCCAAGGGCTGCTGGGTTAGGATTTTGGTGCTTTCCTATGCGCTCATTAGATACGTGAGTAGACTTGCTCATCTTTCTTTAGCGGCGATAGTGGCGTTTATTGGACGGACATCTTGCCTTATCTCTTCCAGCTCTTCATCCCCTGTCGCTGCCAAATCATAGTTGGTTTGCAGGTTCATCCAGAATCGAGCACTGGTGGCAAAATACTGAGCAAGTCGCAAAGCCGTATCCGGTGTGATTGCCCTCCGACCATGGACAATTTCAGAAATTCGTGTAGTGGGCACACGAAGATCGAGCGCCAGCTTATTCATACTCAACCCAAGCGGATTCATGAACTCCTCGCGTAGAATCTCGCCGGGGTGAATTGGCTCTAGTCTCTTGCGCTTGCCCATAGCGTCCTCCACTAATGGTAATCCGCGATCTCTACCTGATAAGCGTCTCCCTCTCTCCAAACAAAGCAAATCCGCCATTGGTCGTTAATGCGAATACTGTGTTGTCCTTCCCGGTCACCGTGAAGAGCCTCCAACCGATTGCCTGGGGGCGAGGCCAGATCTCGTAGCTGCACGGCGGCATTTAGCATTGCCAGCTTTCGCCGCGCCACGCGTTCAATCGCTCTGAAACGCTTGCTCCGCTCACGCTGATAGAGCCGTTCCGTCTCTTGGCCACGGAACGACCGAATCACACCGATAGCGTACAACGTTTAGCGTTAGATGTCAAGGGTAAACCCCGGGCTCGCCCTACAGCGCACGCCACCCAGCAGGAGATTCGCGACCACGACACCTGCCGTCCGCAGCCAGCGCAGCTAGAAGGCAGCCGCGAGCTGTTTTCCCCTCCTAGTTTGCCTTCTCAGCTCTCCGGGTCGGACTGGAGGTATCGAGCACGGCGGTGGACGGCATCTCCATCCGCGATTCATCGAAGGGCTGGCGGAAGGACCAATCCCGCCACTCGAAAGAGGCCCGAGGCGAACGGTCGTGGCCATAAATGGAAGCCTTGGTTGGAACCCGAAGTCCGTCCACAGTGGCGAACTCGTCGTAGACAACGATCTCGGTTATGGCCTCCACGTCGGGCGGCAGAATGGCCGCATAGGTCACGGCCAAATCGGCCGCCTTGAGCTGATAGGTGTTCGGGTCGATATAGAGAATGTAGTAATCGTCGGGGGTGTCGCCCGCCCCCGGTCCGAAAGTCATCTTCACTGTGATGTATTCGGTGGGATCGTCCCAGAGCCTGCCGGTTCCCGGTTCACTGAGATTCACACCCGGGTCGGCCGCCAGCCAGGGGAGATTTGCGAAGTAATAGCTGAGCAATGCCAGAAAGCGAGGTGGAAACGGCCCTGGCCAATTCTCGCTCCAGGCTTTCTCTCCGTCCCAGGCAATCCGGGCGTTCATCTCGGGAAAATCCAGGTAAGCCCGCCGTGGCCCTTGCTCCACCGTGACCCGGGAAATCAGCGGGGAGCCGCCCGCAGGCTGGAGGGTGTCCTCGAAACTCACCGTAGGCGCCGAGCGCCACTTCTCCAGCCCGCCGTGCGCGGCAATCATCCGCTGCATGACTTCTCGCCCGGCCGTGGGCGGCGTCTCTTCGGGCTCTGGTGCGGCGCAGCCGACCAGAACCAGCAAGGCAATCGTGAGAAAACCTGGCAGTCTAGTTTTCATGAACGCCTCCTTCAAATTGATCTAAGCCAATCCGCAATAGCCTGTCCGATCTCATCGGGCGAGTCCTCTTGGATGAAGTGCACACCTTTAACCGTTACTTCCTTCTGGTTCGGCCAGCGACGGCAGAACTCCCGCTGTCGGCCTGTCAGGATTGCGCCAGGCTCTGCATTGATGAAGAGCTTCGGGACATTGCTGGTGGACAACCACTCCCCATAGTTCTTGACGATTTCGGTCACGTCAGATGGTTCACCGTCGAACGGAATCTCACGAGGCCATGTGAGTATCGGCCGACGGCTTTCGCCTGGTTCGCGATACGGGCGGCGGTATACCTCTTTCTCGCCATCCGTAAGTCCACGCATAACTGAACCGAACAGGAGCTGCTCGAGAAAGATATTCTTTTCAAGAATCATCTCTTCTCCTGCCGGCGAGCGGAAGGCGGCAAAGATTTCTCGAATTTCCGCTGACCAGTCGGCTAACGTCATCGGTTGAACGATGGCCTCCATATACGCGATCGCTTTGACCGCATCTCGATGATGATTGGCCCAATCAAAGCCGAGGGCCGAGCCCCAGTCGTGGACCACGAAAGTCACGTTCTTGGTCACTCCGAGGTATTCGAGCAACTTGTTCAAATACTGCCGATGCTCAACGAAACGGTAGCTGTGAGGGCCGCTGGGCTCAAGCTTCTCGGAGTCGCCCATCCCAATCAGATCAGGGGCAATACAGCGTCCCAACCCCTCCAGATAGGGGATGATGTTGCGCCACAGGTATGACGAGGTCGGGTTGCCGTGGAGGAAGACGATAGGATTGCCGGACCCAACCTCCATGTAAGCCATGGACTTACCCAGGACATCAATACGCTTCTTGCCATAACGTTCTTCAGGGGAAATCACCTTCCCTCCCTACGCATCGCGGTCGATTCCGATTACAACTTGACTCAGCGATCGCGTCTGAGCAGCCGGGCAAAAATCATGAAGTGAGTCACCAGGAGTACTGGCACCCAGAATGTCGGAATGTACCAGGTCGCCCCCAAATCCGGTACAGCATTCGCTTGGCGCAGTGCATTTAGAAGGTCCACCGTGCCGACAATGTTGAAGAGCCAGACCAGCGGCAGCGCCACGCCCCAATTACCGCGAAGAGCTACCAGCGCCAGTAAGGCCAGCAGGCCCGCAGTAAGGTCCCCATAGGCAGCGGGGTAAGCAAAAACCTTCGGCAGAGGTTGGGCAACCACTCCTGAGACGAGAAACACCATCCCTATGTGCCGAAAGGCATGGGGGAAGATCAGCGGGATCAACGCCTGGTTCATAGGTTTCTCGGCCAGCCACGGTGCCATGTACCACTTCGCCAGGAGAGCGTACACAATAAGGCTCAGGACAAGCTGCAGACCAAAAATCGCCAGAGTATCCATAGACCACCTCCGATTGTCAGTTCAGGCCTTTCGCATCTCCCGTTGAGCCTGCCGCGAGAGTTCAGGGCCACCGGTGAATTCGGCTACGTGGACTCTTATCCGTTCCTTAGGATACAAGACTTGGGTCGAGTGACACACCCAGAGTTTTTCAAAGGGACTATTCGGCCCAGGGGAGCAACACCAGGTTGCCCTTGACCTGGTTGGTGGCGATCAGCCGCTGAGCCTCGCCGACCAGCGCTAACAAACCAACCAGCAGAAGCACCCGTGATCTGACTGTCATAACGCCTCCTACTAGAGAAACTTGTGCTACGGGCGAGCGGGCCGCTTGCCCTCGATCATAAAGGCAGCCGCGAGCGCGCTGGCCAGAGCGAGCCCCGCTGCCACCAGCATAATGGAACGGAACCCGGCGACAAAGGATTCGGCCACGGCGCGTTCCAGTGCGTCGCTCACTCCATCGCCCAGGCCCGAAGGAATCTCCGCTCCGGCCAGCTTGATGCGTTGCGCGTCCAACTGCTGCTGCGCCCAGGCGGGCACGTCCAATGTCGCCAAGCGACTGTCGAGTTGATTGTTGAAGACGCTCAGGACAATCACCCCCATCACCGCAACGGCCAACAGGGCGGCGGTGCGCGAGACGCCGTTGTTGATGCCGGAGGCGACGCCGGCGTGGCGCGTCTCCACCGCTCCCATGACGGTCGTCGAGAGCGGGGCCACACTCACCGCCATTCCCAGTCCCAGGACGACCATCGCGGGGAAGAAAGTCGCCCAGTAACCGCCGCCGATTTCGGGCAGGGCGAACAGAACATAACCCAGGGCGGCCACCACGGGGCCGAGCGTCAGTGGCAGCTTGGCGCCGTAGCGCGCCACCAGTCCGCCCGCCCAACGCGAGAGCAGAAATAGAATCAGAATGAGAGGCAAAAAGGCGGCGCCCGCGGCGGTGGCGGAGTAGCCCTGTACCTGGATGAGATTGAAGGGGAGGAAAAACAAAGTGCCGCCCAGGGCAGCGTAGAGGAGCAGCGTGAGCAGGTTGGCGCCGGTGAAGGTGGAAGAGCGAAACAGGTGCAGAGGCATCATGGGATCGACGCTGCGCCGCTCCACCAGCACGAACGCAATCAGCGCCGCGGCGCCGCCCATCAGTGCGCCGAGCACGACGGGGTGGCCCAAGCCCAGGTTGGCCGATTCGATGAGACCGTACACCAGAGCGCCCAGACCCACAGTGGCCAGGAGCGCGCCCCACCAATCGAGCCCGACGCGCCGGGTTTCGCCGCGGCTCTCGGGCACGTAGCGCGCGGCGATGACCAGCACCGCGGCGGCCAGCGGGACGTTGATGAAGAAGACCCAGCGCCAGGAGGCGTTTTCCACCAGCCAGCCGCCCAGCACGGGGCCGAGCGCGGCGGTGATGGCCGTGAGGGCCGACCAGGTGCCGATGGCGCGACCGCGCTCGTCACCGCGGAACGACGCGCTGATGATGGCCAGACTCCCAGGCACCAGCAGGGCGCCACCCATGCCTTGGAGGGCGCGGGCCAGAATCAGTTGAGTGGCGTCCGCTGCCAGCCCGCACCACGCCGAGGCCAGAGCAAACAACGCGGTGCCGGCACCGAAAATGCGGCGCCGCCCGAAGCGGTCTCCCAGCGCCCCGCCTACCAGTAGCAGGGCAGCCAGGAAGAGGGCGTAGGACTCGACAATCCATTGCACCTGGGTCACGCTGGCGTTCAGCTCGGCTTGCAGCACCGGCAGGGCCACGTTGACCGCGGAGCCGTCAATGAAAACCATGCTGCTGCCGATGATGGTCGCGGCCAGAATCCAGACGCGCAGGCGGGCGGTACAGGGAGCCAGGCAGGGCCGGGAGCGGATGACGGCTTCATCGCAGGGCGGTTTGAAAACGTTGGCCATCTACCCGGCTCAAACGTCAAGTCACGCCGCGGGCGTCTTGCCTGTAGATCCTGTTACGAGAATGAGTGGCTCGGTCATGCTTTTCTCCTTTTTCCGTTCCACGGCGGAACCTCTAGCGTCCCCCGTTTGCCAAACGCAGGAGTGGGAATCCTTATCGTCCCGAGCAGCAGTCGACTCCTTCGGCCGAGCCCTTCGGAGCTTTGCCCACGATCTCCTCAAACGAGCCGCGCCAACCGGGGGACATGGCCGGGATGCGGAGGGCCTTCCGGGCGCCTTCCCGTTTCTCCTTGGCAAAGTAAAGCAAGTGGAACATCTCCCGCACTGTCATCTGCTCCGGGCCGACTTTCACCCGCTTAAGGACGTCGCCCGCACCCACCTGGCCCTCTTCCAAGACGCGGAAGTAGAACCCCACCCGCTCACTCGACATGAACAGTTTCAGGAAGGCCGGCATCTCCATCTTCATCGCCAGTTTGAAGCAGGGCACGCGCGGCTGGGTGACTTCGACCAAAGCGGTGCCGATTCGGAATACATCACCCACATGGACCTTGTCTTCCAGCATTCCCTCAACGGTGAAGTTCTCGCCAAACTGCCCGTAGGTAAAGTCATCTCGCTTCAGTTCGCGCTTCCAGTAGTCATAGTTCTCAATTGTGTAGGTGTGGACAGCTTTGTAGATCCCTCCATGGCCGACTAGATCGGCTTGACCGTCGCCGTCCAGATTTAGCTCTCGCAACATGACTCGACCCTGAACTGGTTCTTTGAAAATCCCCGTCCTCATGGTCTTGCCGTTGTAAGGGACTTCCTTGGGTAAGGAAACGTTCACCGAGAGTAGCTTCATCGCCAGTTCCTTTCTCCCCAACAAGAGAGGGAGCCCCGCGGGAGGAGGACGCAGAACAGCGTCGAGATCAGTCCTCGTCCCGCAGCTTGATTCTCAAGAAGCGACGGATGAGGCTAGCAATCACGTCGCCATCCTCTTCCAGCGCGAAATGGCCCGTGTTGAGCAAGTGGAACTCGATGTTCTTCAAGTCCCGCAGGTACGGGTGCGCACCGTCCGCCGGGAAGATGTAGTCATTCTTTCCCCACACGATCAACGTGGGCGGCTGATGCTCCCGGAAGTAGGCTTGCCACTCGGGATAGAGCGGGGGGTTGGAGCCGTAATCGTAGAAGAGCGCCAGTTGGATGTCGACGTTGCCCGGTCGATCCAGCAGGTACTGGTCGATCAGCCAGTTGTCGGGGCTGATCGCCTCGGGGTTTCGCACGCCGTGGGTGTACTGCCACTTCGTGACATCGAGTACCAAAAACTTCCTCAGCTCGGCCGCGTTCTCTTCCGTACGGTCCTTCCAATACGCCCGGAGCGGCACCCAGAACTCCCGCAGGCCCTCCTCATAGGCGTTGCCGTTCTGGATGATCAGAGCCTGTACCCGTTCCGGGTGTTTCACCGCCAGGCGAAACCCCACGGGCGCGCCGTAGTCCTGGAGGTATAGGCTGTACTTCTCCAGACCTAGCTTCTGAATGAAGCCTTCCATTACTTCGGCCAGGCGGTCGAAGGTGTAGTCGAACTCGTCCACCGTCGGCATCGAGCTATTGCCGAAGCCGGGGTAGTCTGGGGCGACCACGTGGAATTCGTCGGCCAGGGCCAGCATAAGGTTGCGGAACATGTGCGAGGAAGTGGGAAAACCGTGCAGCAGCAAGATGGTTGGAGCATTCTTGGGTCCGGCCTCTCGATAGAAGATGTCCAGGCCGTCGACCTGCACCGAGCGATACATAACCTTGCGATTCGGATTGCCTGTTGGTGCAGGAGTGTCAGCAGCGCTGGCCGGCAATGGAATTGAACCGATGGCAAGAACAAGGAGTACGCCAATCCAGAGTGAGTTCCAGCTCATGGTTTTGCGGATATGCATGGTGTTCCCTCCTTCCATTAGGCGATAAGAGGAGATGGGACGCCCAACCTTCAAGCGGATGCCCATGACGCCACCCCGGGAGAAGGCGCTATCTTAGCTCGGCGTTGCTTCCAGGGAAAGTTTTTTCAGCGAACAGGGAGTGAGCAGGGGCGAACTGAACCCTTGTTGGGTTACTGATCCAGCCCGGTTGCACTCTAGAGCGCGGGTTCGAGAGTAACGTGTTGATTTCGCTGGGCATCCGGAAGCCCTAAATCGGGTGTTATTCCACCCAGGGCAGCAACACCAGGTTGCCCTTGACCTGGTTAGTGGCGGTCAACGCCACCCGCTTCGGTCCGGAAGCGGGGCTTCGCACCCGCGGCGTCTTCCTCGTCCTCCGCCTGCGCGGGCGTCACTCCGGGCTGCTCTCCGCCGTTCGGGCTCGGCGCCTCTTTTCCGCCCGCAGCCGCCGGTAGCGGGCCACGTTGCGGGCGTGCTCGGCCCCGGTGCGGGCGAAGAAATGTCCGCCTTCGGTGTTGCTGACGAAGTAGAGGTAGCGAGTCTCGGGCGGGTTCAGCACCGCCTCCAGCGCCGCCTTTCCCGGGCTGGCGATGGGTCCGGGGGGCAGCCCCGGGTGCTTGTAGGTGTTGTACGGGTGGTCGCGCTCCAGGTCGGAGACGTTGATCACCCTGTCGAACTCCCCCTCCCCTTCCAGCCGCGCCGCATAGATGACCGTGGGGTCGGCCTGCAAGGCGATCCTCCGCTCCAGCCGGTTGTAGAACACCGAAGCGATCAGCCCTCGCTCCTCCGCCACCCCGGTCTCCTTTTCCACCAGCGAGGCCAGCGTCACCACCTCATGCGGGCTCAGCCCCTGCGGGTTGGCGGCTTCTTCTTTCAGCGGTAAGTAGACCCGCCGGAAGCGCTCCACCATGGTGCGCACCATCGCCCGGGGCTCCGCCGGCCGGGCGAAGTAATAGGTATCGGGGAAGAGGTACCCCTCCAGGGTCTCGGCCTCGGGGGCGAGGTCCGCGAGGAGCTTGGTGTCGTTCGTCGCCTCCAGGAACGCCTCCCGCGAGGCCAGGCGCAGCCGCGCCACCTGGTCGGCGATGTCCCAACGGGTGTAGCCCTCCGGGATGGTCAGCGCGTAGAGACGGATTTCGCCGCGCGCCAGCTTCCGAAACACCCCCACCGCGCTCAACGGTTGGTCGAAGACGTACTCGCCCGCCTTCACCGTCCGGTTCGCCCGCAGGGCGGCGTAGAAAAGAAACGGCCAGCGCGAGTAGAGCACCCCCTCCCGGGTGAGCAGCCCGGCGATGGCCCGCCGGCCCATCCCCTGGTCGACGACCAAGACCCGCTGCCCTTCGTAGCCCTTGTAGGGCCAGAGCAGCAGGGCGGCCACCAACACCACCACTCCGGCCAGCGCAGCCAGCAGCTTGACTCGCCGCGAGAGCGCCGGGAGCCGCACTGAGCGGAGTTGAGCCGCTCGTTGAAGGACTTGGTCCCGTAGCCGCAGAAGTTGGTCGGGTATCCGGAAAGGCATCAGGGTTCGGCGGCGGACGCAGTTTTCTGCTGGGCAGCCCGGCCGCGGTGCTCCAGGTAGCTCTCCAGAATCAGGGTGGCGGCCACTTGATCGCGGGCGCGCTTGCGCTGGTTGCGGGAGGTGCCCGCCTGGCGCAGGATATTCTCCGCCTCCCAACTGGTCAGGCGCTCGTCGAACAATTCCACCGGCAGGGCCAGCTCCCGGCGCAGCCAGTCGCCGAAGCGCTCCGCCTCCTTCGCCCGCGCCCCCGCGTAGCCTTTCAGGTGCAACGGATGGCCCACCACCACGCGCTCCACCTGCAGGGCCTCGGTCAACTCCCGCAGCCGCGCTAGGTCGGCCCGGCGGTTCTTGCGCTTCAGGGTAGGCAGCGGTTGCGCGGTCAACCCCAGCGGGTCGGTGACCGCCAACCCGATGTTCTTGCTTCCCAGGTCGAGGGCCAGAATGCGCTCCACATGCTTCACCCCGCTATTATAGGAAGCGGCTTTGCAGCGTGTCCAGCCGCGAAACCTTCCTGGGGTAGAATACGTCTCACCGTCTAAGAAGTAGGAGTCCCACTCTGACCGGGAGGAGCGCTATGAGCCGTCTGCCGAGCCCCGCGAAAATTTTTTCTCTCTCCCTCCCGATGCTACTCTTGCTGCTCGCTCCGGCCCGCCTCGCCTCCCAGCAGGAGAGCAACCCGGAAACCCCCCAGGCGCAAGCGACCCAGGTAGCTCAACCCGCCCCCGAGGAGGAAGTGAAAGGCTTTACCCTCCCGCCGGAAAAGTACCAGCAGGCGGTCGAATATGCGCGGGCGCGCTACCGCCTCTATTTCATCAGCTTTGTCTACGGGCTGCTGGTGTACCTATTGATTCTGGGTTGGCGGCTGGCGCCCCGCTTCCGCGACTGGGCCGAGCGCGCCTCCCGCCGCCGCTTCGTCCAAGTGCTGATCTTTACCCCGCTGCTCCTGCTTACCGTGGGGGCACTGGCGCTGCCCACCGACATCTATGGTCAGTATCTCTCCAAGAAGTATGACCAATCCATCCAGAGCTGGCCGTCCTGGTTCTGGGACTGGACCAAGGCGGAACTGCTCGGCATCGTCATCGGCGTCTTCCTCATCTGGATTCTCTACGGGGTCATTCGCCGCAGCCCCCGCCGCTGGTGGTTTTACTTCTGGCTGGCCTCGCTGCCCATCATCCTTTTCTTAGTCTTCATCGGACCCTACGTCATCCAGCCCTTGTTCTTCGACTTCGAGCCCCTGGCGGACTCCCAACCGGAACTGGTCGCGGAAGTCAGCCAGGTGGTGGAGCGCGCCGGCATGGAGATTCCGCCCGAGCGCATGTTTCTGATGGAGGCCAGTGCCAAGACCAAGTCAGTCAACGCCTACGTGGCCGGCCTGGGCGCCTCCAAGCGCGTGGTCTTCTGGGACACCATCCTGGAGAAGATGACGCGCGAGCAGGCCCTCTTTATCTTCGGCCACGAGATGGGTCACTACGTGCTCGCCCACATCGTCAAGTTCTTCGTCTTCCTCGTCGGGCTGCTTTTGATCTTTCTCTACCTCGGCTACCGGCTCTTGCACTGGGCGCTCGGCCGCTGGGGGGAGCGCTGGGCTGTGCGTGGGGTGGAGGACTATGCCTCGCTGCCGGTATTGATGCTCTTCCTCTGGGTTCTGAGCTTTCTGGCCTCCCCCGCGGTCAACACTTTCAGCCGCTACTACGAGCACCAAGCTGACACCTACGGCTTGGAGGTCGTTCACGGCATCATCCCTGATTCCGGCCGAGTGGCCGCCGAGGCGTTCCAAAAACTGGGCGAGATCAACCTTGCCGACCCTGACCCGCACCCCTTCATCAAGGTCTGGCTTTACAGCCACCCGCCCCTCGACGAACGCATCCGCTTCGCCCAGACCTACGACCCCTGGTCGAAAGGCGAGCCACCCCAATTCGTCCCAGGCGAGTAGTGGCGCTCATAGTACGCGCCGGTGCCAGTACTCACGGAAGGCGCGCACGCGCTCGCCCTCGAACTCGGCCAGCAGGATGCCCCGCAGCTCCCGTCGCTCCCCTGAGCGGATGTGCGTATAGCAGGCGCGCCACTCGGCGATCAGGGTATTGCCCACGACCCCGTGTTCGCCCCAGCTCACCCGGATGTCTTTCTGTTTGCCGGTGGTGCCTTCCCAATAAGCGCGGATGCCCTCGCGTCTGCGGATAGGCTCCTCGAACGGGTCTTCCTGGTAGGTGGCCTGCTCGGTGAACAGGGTCAGGACCAACTCGGCGTCGCGGCTCTCCCAGGCGCGAGCATAGGTTTCGAGGAACTTCCGGGCGTTCATTCCTTCCCTCCTGCTGCGCGCAGCCTGCGCACTGTCTCCCGAAGGTCGCCGCTGGTTTGAAACAGCGAGATGGCCGCCAACCCGGCTGCCCCGGCCTGAAGGCAGGCACCGGCGTTCTCCAGCTTGATCCCCCCCAGTGCCAGCACGGGAATCTTCGCCGCTCGCACCGCTTCCGCCAGCTTCTCCACTCCCACCGGCGGCCCGTAAGGTTTTTTCGCGGGCGTCTCATACACCGGGCCGAACACTACAAAGTCCGCCCCGCCTTCTTCGGCCCGCCGCGCTTCTTCCAAATTGTGGCAGGAGGCTCCAATCAAAAGGTCGGGATACTCCCGGCGCACGTCGGCCACCGGGAAGCCGTGCGTGGGCAAGTGAACCCCGTCGGCGCTGGCCGCCAGCGCCACGTCCAGCCGGTCGTTGACCAGGATGCGCGTGCCGGTGCCGCGGGCACGAGCCACGGCGGCTTCCACCAGGGCGAGCAGCTCCCGCGTCGCCAGGTCGCTTTCGCGGATTTGGATCAAATCCACGCCCGCCGCAATCGCTCGCTCAATCAGGCCCAGAACGGCCCCGGCCGGCCCGGACTCTTGGCGAAGGCGGGCGGGCACAGCCCCCCGGTCGGTGATGTAGTAGAGAAGCGGCCTCGCCTGCCCCGCCTGCCCTGAGCGTAGCCGAAGGGAGCGAAGCCGAGGGGAGCGTAGCCGAAGGGGCTCAGGCAGTCTGGCCACGGCTGACCGGTTTACCCGAGTCGGGTTTACCCGATTCGGGGGTCCCCGAACCGGGCTTGCCTGAATTCGGCGGGGCGGCCGCGGGCGCCGCCTCCAGCAATCGCTCCACCGTCTCCCCGAAGTGAGTGGCGTACCACAGCCCCACCCCCACGTCCACCAGCCCCAGCCCGGAGATGGCCCCGCGCAGGTAGTCGTTCAGCAGCCAGGCCTCCAGCTCCGGATAGCGGATCAGGAAGTAGTTCCGCTCCCAGAACCCGGTCCA
The DNA here is from genome assembly GCA_027717655.1 of Acidobacteriia bacterium AH_259_A11_L15. GTDB lineage: Bacteria > Acidobacteriota > Terriglobia > Acidiferrales > 2-02-FULL-67-57 > 2-02-FULL-67-57. Next base: position 5,523 of record JALLOH010000028.1, on the reverse strand, counting down.
GGGCAGCAGCACCAGGAACACTCCCAGCTCCAGGCAGAAGAGGATGAGAGAGAGGAGAAAGAGGCGGGGCAGCATCCCACCCGTCGATTAGCGCCGTTCCCACCGGCCGGGCTTAGTTGGGCTCAGGCTCATGCTTCCTTTCAGGGCCCACCAGGGGGAGCGGCATCAGGCGCCTTCCAGCTCCCGGATGCGTTCGCCCACGTTCCGGTAGTCCACGTTGGCCCCGTAGACCTCCATGAAGCAATTCAGCGCCGCCTTCTTGTTTCCCGCCTGCTCGTGCGCCATCCCCATGTCGTAGCGCAGCGCCAGCGACCCTTCTTCGTCCACCCCCGGCGACTTCAGCGCCCGCTCGTACCAGCGCACAGCGATCTGCGGCATCCCTTTCTCTACGAAACACATTCCCAGCAGGGTGCACACCTGGAAGAGGTGGCTGGCGGACCGCTCCTTTTCTGAGGCCTTCACCACCTTCTGGAACTCGCTGATCGCTTCCTCCATCAGCCCCATCTCTTTGTATGCGATCCCCAGATTGTAGTGGGTCTCCAGGTCTTCCACTTCCTCGACCTCTCCCAGCTCCTCCTTGAACTCTTCGAACACCTCCGCCAGCACCCCCACCGGCGCGGCCTCCTTCTCTTCCTCCTTCGCTGCCGGAGCCGGCGCGGGCGGCGGGCTGGGAGCCGCCTGCCGCTCTGCCGGCGGAACCGCTCCTTCCAGTGCCTGGTCGAGGTCCCCCGCTAGGTCGGAGAAGAACTCGTCGGCGCTCATCCCGGTCCCCGCCGGCGCCGGCTGCTCTTGCGGCTGCGCCTCCAGGATGACTTCGTGCGTTTTGCTCTCTTCGCTCGCCGCCTCGGCCGGGACCGGCTCCACCGGTAGGGGCTCGGCGGGTGCCTCCGCGGGTGGGGCTTCGATCGGCGCAGCTTCGACGCGGGCGCGCAACTCCGCCAGGGCCGGCTCGCCGGGGAATCGCTGCTCGTAGCCCTCCAGGGCCGCCCGCGCCTGCTCGGCTAGCCCCTGGCTCAGGTAGAAGTCAATTTCCTCGCCGGCTTCCTTGGCATTGAACGCCGGTGCCGCCGCTTCTGCCTCGGCCGGCGCCGCCTCGGCCGGTGCTTCCGCCGCTTCCTCCAGGCCGGTGGCGCTGGCCCACTCCGCCGAGAGGTCGACTTCGTGCAGCGCGGCTTCGGGGGCCGCTGCCGCCGCCTCTGCGGCCGGCTCCGCCGCCGGAGCTTCCTGCTGTATTTTGGCCCCGTACCGGCCAGCCGTTTCCGCCACCTCGTCGGCCCGCTCGGCCTTGCCCGCCTGGCGGTAGAGCGGCTCCAGGCGGCGCGCGGTCTCGACCACCCCCTGGTCGTTGCCGCTTCCCAGGTAGAAGTCCAGCAGCTTCTCCAGCGCCAGCACATGGTTCGGGACCCGCTCGATCACCTGCCGCGCCAGCTCGATGGCCTTGTCGGTCATCCCGTAACTGGAGAAAAGGTCGATGTCGGTCATCGAGGCATTCACGTACGCTTGCGTCTCCTCGTCCAGCGCCTCGGTCGGCGCCGCTTCGGCCAGCTCCGCAAAGCTGTGCGGGGCCCCCGGGGCTTCGGCCACCACCACCGGCTCCCCCAGCTTTTCCCGCATCGCCTTGAGCTTTTGGGCGAAGTCGGGATTCTCCGGTTGCAGGCTCACCATCCGGTCATAGAGCTGCTTGGCCCGAGTAAAGTCCTCCGCCCTCACCGCCATCTCCGCCCGGCGGTTCAACGCCTCGATCTGCACCTCCGTCTCCCCCGCCTTTTGCGCCGTCTCCACGAACAGGTCGGCCGCCTCCACCGACTCCCCGAGCAGGGAACTCACGCTCCGGACCGCCTCCAGCAGGCGGAAGGGGTCGTGCTCCAGGGCTGGCTCCGCCACTCGCTGCAGCCAGCTCAGCGCCCGCTCTCCTTCCTTTTGCTTGGCCGCGTGCTGGGCCACTTGCAGCAGCCCCCCAAAATTCTTCGAGTCGGCCGCGAACAGCTTTTCGGCCAACTCTTCGGCCGCTTTGGCCTCACCGCCCTCCAGGCGCGCGCTTATCAGCAGGCTCAGCGCCTCGGGGTGCTGTTCCAGGTTGGGGATTTTCTCCAGGGTGGCCAGGGCTTCGGCCGCCTTCCCTTGCCGCTGCTGCAACTGCGCCTGCAGCAGCAGCCCCTCGGCGTTCTCCGGGGCCAGGGCGGTGGCCTTCTGCAGCCATTTCAGGGCTTCCTCGATTCGGTCGGCGTCCAATTCATGCTCGGCCACCCGGCGGTAGATCTGGGCCGCCTCGGCCCCCTGCCCGTGGCCCTGGTAGAGGTCGGCCAGGCGCTGCTGGATCTTCAAATTGTCCGGGTCCAGATCCAGCACCTTTTGCATCACTCCCATGGCTTTCTGCGGCTGGTTCGCCTTCACGTGGGCTTCTGCCAGTTGCAGGTAATGGCTGCGCGCCTCCTTCATCAGCCCCTGCATGGTGTAGAGGTCCGCCAGCCGCTCCATCGCCATGGAGTTGCCCGGCTCCAGCTTGGAAATCTTCTTGTACATGGCGATGCCGCGCACCAGGAAGCCATCGCTCACGTACATGTCCGCCAGCTTCGTGTAATAGGTGAGCCCCTGGGCGAGGTTGTTCAGCCGCACGTAGAGGTCGCCCAGCGTGTTCAGGACGTTCTGGTCCTTGGGCTCTTGCTGGTGGATTTTCAGGTACGCGTTGGCCGCGTCCTTCATCTTGCCCTGCGCCACCAGCTTCTGCGCCGCTTCGATAGCTTTGGCTTTGTTGAAGGCCACCGGAAGAGCTCCCTGAACGGGCGGGAAAGATTCACCTCCCCTGCGGGCAGAAAGCTAGCACGGGCCGCGCCGGAGTGTCAACGCGCAGAGGGCGGAAGTAGGCCGGAAAAACGGGGCACGCCCCCAACTGAAGAGCGAAACGGTGGCTGGTCTCGCCTAGTCCTGCCGCCGCACCTTCTCGGCCACCAGCTGGGGCGAGCCCTGGGCGGGCTCGGGGGATCAAATGCGCGTTACGCCACGCTAGAAAGGCAGGGGGCTCTGCTCGGCGGCGTGCCACACCGCCAGCACCTCCCGCACCGGCGCGAAGGACCGCCGGTGCCACGGCGTCGGCCCCAGTTCCTGCAGTCGCTCCAGATGCTCCCGGGTGGCGTAGCCCTTGTGACGCGCCAGCCCGTAGCCGGGGAATTGCTGGTCCAGGGCTTCCAGCAGCGCGTCCCGGTAAACTTTGGCCAGGATGGAAGCCGCCGCCACCGACACCGAAACTGCATCCCCGTGGATAATCGTCCGGCAGGGCACGTTCAGCTCCAGCCGCAGCGCGTCGCTCAAGACGTAGTCCGCCGCCGGGGCCAGCTTCGCCAGTGCCTGCTGCATCGCCTGCCGCGACGCCTGGTAGATGTTCCAGGCATCGATGCGCTCCGGCAGCACCTCCGCCACCGCCCAGGCCAGCGCCCGCTCCCGGATTTTCCCCTCCAGCTCCCGCCGCCGCGCCGCCCTGAGTTGTTTGGAATCGTTCAGGCCCGGAATGCGCTTGCCAGGATCCAGTATCACCGCCCCGGCCACCACCGGCCCGAATAGCGCCCCCCGGCCCACTTCGTCCACCCCGGCCACCCGTGTGAACCCGTGCTGCCAGGCCTGCCGCTCGTACCGCCGCGTGCACCGTCCCGCCACGGGCCGAAATACTAGCACACCGCCACTCCGTCCGGGAGTCGCTGACACTGCCGGCCCGTGGTGCTACCATAGAGATCGTGGGCGTCTCCGAAGAAGTTTTGCCGATGAACGTTGTCCTCATTTCCACCTACGAGCTCGGGCGACAGCCGTTCGGGCTGGCCTCGCCCGCCGCCTGGCTGCGGCAGGGGGGTGCTCGGGTAACCTGTCTGGACCTCTCCCGCCAGCCCCTCGACGCGGACGCGGTGCGAAGGGCTGACCTGCTGGCTTTCTATCTGCCCATGCACACCGCCACCCGCATCGCCCTCTCCCGCCTCCGGCTGGTCCGGCGCTTGAACCCCCACGCCCACCTTTGCTGCTACGGGCTGTATGCCCTGCTGAACGAAGACTACCTGCGCAAGCTCGGCGTTCGCACCGTGCTGGGGGGCGAGTTCGAAGAAGGGCTGTTGCGCCTGCTCCAGCGCTTGCGCCAAGGCCGAGGCCAGGCCGAACAGCCCGAGCCCAAGATTTCCCTCGCCCGGCAGCAATTCCTGGTCCCGGACCGCGCCGGCCTCCCCTCCCTCGACCGCTACGCCCGCTTGCAGGTCGGCGGAGAAACCCGCACCGTCGGCTACACCCAAGCCAGCCGCGGCTGCCGGCACCTTTGCCGGCATTGCCCCATCGTCCCGGTCTACGCCGGCCACTTCCGCATCGTGCAGGCCCAGGTGGTGCTCGAAGACATCCGCCGCCAGGTCGCCGCCGGCGCCCAGCACATCACCTTCGGCGACCCGGACTTCTTCAACGGCCCCCGCCACTCCCTGCGCCTGCTGGAGGCGCTCCACCGCGAGTTCCCCCAGCTCTCCTACGATGTCACCATCAAGATCGAGCACCTGCTGAACCACTCCCGACACCTCCCCGCGCTGCGCGATACCGGCTGCCTGTTCGTCACCAGCGCCGTCGAATCCCTCGACGACCGCATCCTGGAGCTGCTCGACAAGGGCCACACCCGCGCTGACTTCTTCCGAGCCGTCCGCCTCTGCCGTGAAGTCGGGCTGACGCTGGCGCCTACTTTCGTCCCCTTCACCCCCTGGACGACCCGCGAAGCCTACCTCGATATGCTGCGGGAAATCGCCCGGCTCGACCTCATCGAGCAGGTCGCCCCCATCCAGCTCGCCATCCGCCTGCTCATCCCGGCCAGTTCGCGCCTGCTCGAGCGTCCCGAGGTGCTCACCGCCATCGCAGAATTCGACCCCAAGGCTCTGGTCTACCCTTGGAAGCACCCCGACCCGCTGATGGATCTCCTCTGCCACCACCTGCAGAAAGTGATCAAGCAGAGCGAGAACCGGGGCGAGTCCCGCCCGCAGATTTTCACCCGCATCTGGGAGAGAGCCCACCAGGTGGCCCATCAGTCCCCCCCGGCGCTACCCGAAGAGCCGCTCGTGGCCCGCGCCGCCATCCCCCACCTGACCGAGCCCTGGTACTGTTGAGCCGAGCCCACCGAAGAGCAGGTGGCTCTTTACTAATCCAAGTGAACGCCGATGAGTTGCCCGGAAAGGCAGGCTGCGGACTCGCCGCAGAAGCACTTGCTGCTGCTGGCCTCCACCAGGGGCTACGAGGCGAAGCTCTACGTGGAGGCGGCCCACAAGTTGGGCATCCCCCTGCGGCTGGGCACCGACCGTTGCCACCGGCTCGACGACCCCTGGGCAGACAACGCCCTCCCGCTGCGCTTCGAGGACCCGGAAGCCTCGGCGCGGCTGATCGTCGAAGAGGCGCGACGCCAACCGCTCCAAGCCATCGTGCCGCTGGGCGACCGCGCCCTGCGCACCGCCGCCCGGGCTGCCCAGGCGCTCGGCTTGCCCCACCACCCGCCCGCCGCCGCGGAAGCCTGCCGCAACA
>JALLOH010000289.1 GCA_027717655.1 Acidobacteriia bacterium AH_259_A11_L15 | reverse complement strand
AGGCCAGCGACTCCAGGCCGCCCCTGCGCTGGTCGCGGGAGCGCACCCCGCGCAGGGCGACGGCCACCAGCTGCTCTCCTTCTGTGAAAGTTCGCGCGGCAGCGCGCAGCGTTTCTTCGTCGAGGTTAAAGCGCGGGTTGCCGATAAGCACGGCGGTGTCGCTGGGAGCGGTCCGCTTCTCGCGCAACAGGTCTCTAGTGCTGGAGAGCACGCGCAGGTCGTAGGCGTCGATGAGGAGGCCGCCATCGCCGGCGGGGATGACCGGCCAGGACACCACGTTCAGGATGCCGTCGGGCGAGAGGTAAATCCGCTCGGCGCCGGCGAGCGCGGCTTCCAGCGGCTGCCAGAAGGCGGCATAGACCGGGCTGTCTGCACCGAGGGGGATGCTCGCCTGCCACTGGCGCACCCGGGCTTGGTACATCTCCAGCAACTCCCCCGGAAAGGGCTGGGGCTCGCTGGCCAGCCGGCGGTAGGCGTCGAGAGCGCGGCCTTCGAGCTGGTCAGCGTCGCCTAACACCACCATTTTGGGCGCGGTAGTCGTCTCGGGAGTAACGATGAGGGCGACGTAGTAGGTCTGGTCGGTCCACTGCTTGCCGTCGTGGTATGGGAAGCGGACAAACTCGACGGCGGCCTCGCCGGGCTGGAGGGCTTGCTGCACGTCGCGCCAGGTGGCCCGCGCCAGGCGCTCTTGCTCGGCCAGTGCTGAGG
>JALLOH010000288.1 GCA_027717655.1 Acidobacteriia bacterium AH_259_A11_L15 | reverse complement strand
CCTTGAACGTCCCCGTGGGGTTGAAGGACTCGTCCTTCAAGTAGAGGCGCTGGGGGCGCGCAAGCTGGCGCTGCCTACGGCGGGCAACGCCGGCGGGGCGCTGGCGGCGTACGCGGCGGCGGCGGGCGTGGAAGCGCACGTCCTGATGCCCGAGGACGCTCCCCGGGCGAACCGGCTGGAATGCCAGGCGCATGGCGCTCACCTGATCCTGGTGAAGGGGCTGATCAGCGATTGCGCGCGGCTGCTGGCCGAGCGCAAGCAGCGCGAGGGCTGGTTCGACGTCTCCACCCTGAAGGAGCCGTACCGGCTAGAGGGGAAGAAGACGCTGGGCTATGAGCTGTTCGAGCAGCTCGGGGGCCGGCTGCCGGACGCCATCCTCTATCCCACCGGGGGCGGGGTGGGCTTGATCGGAATGTGGAAGGCGTTCGAAGAGATGGAAGCGTTGGGCTGGATTGGTGGCGAGCGGCCGAAGATGATCGCCGTGCAGTCGAGCGGCTGCGCGCCCATCGTGCGAGCGTACCAGAAAGGGAAACCCGAGTCGGAGCCGTGGAAGCGGGCGAAGACAATCGCGGCCGGCCTGCGCGTCCCCAAGCCGCTGGGAGATTTTCTGATTCTCGATGTGATCCGTCGCAGCCGGGGCGCGGCGGTGGCGGTGAGCGACCGGGAAATTCTGGCCGGGGTGCGCAGGCTGGCCACTGGGGAGGGAATC
>JALLOH010000287.1 GCA_027717655.1 Acidobacteriia bacterium AH_259_A11_L15 | reverse complement strand
GGGCGCAAACAGCGCCACCAGCTCGACCCCTTCGGCCTCAGCCAGCACATCAATCGTCCGCCGGCCGTCGCCCGTCCGCCCGCTCTGGTTCGTAATCAACCCCACGCGCTTCCCGCGAAGCGGAGCAAAATCCCTCTCGGCCAGCACATCCACCCCGAGGCGCACTTCGCTGGCCGGTGGGCCTGCCCCGGCCCGCCGCCTGGCATCCCCGGCCAGCAGAACGGCCAGCGCCACCGCCGCGGCCAACCCCGCCCCGGTCTGCAACCATCGCAAACTCATTGTGAAAAAAAATCCCCCTGTGCTATATAAGAGTCGGACCTGTCGGGTCAATGCTCGAGGCATCCACGGAGTGACGCTTCCCACCCTCTTTCCGCTCGCCCGCTGTCGCCTCCCGATTGCCCTTCTTGTCCTTCTGCTGGGCTGGCTCTGGCCGGTGCCCACGGGTAGAGCCGGCGCCCCCCAGGAAGAACTCTCTCGCAGCCAGCACCGCTGGGTGGAGCGCACCCTCGCGCGAATGACGCGGGAGGAGAAAGTAGGCCAACTCTTGATGATCCCCTACTACGGCGGTTTCGCCAACACCGAAAGCGAAGAGTTCCGCCGCCT
>JALLOH010000286.1 GCA_027717655.1 Acidobacteriia bacterium AH_259_A11_L15 | reverse complement strand
GGGCAGCGCCGCGGCCCCAAGCCAGATAGTGCGCGTAGCTGAGAAAACCCACCGAGCCCAGGAACAGCCAGGGCATCAGTTGGCCGACGACTCCCCGAGCCGCCGCGGCGCTGCCCAGCGCGAAAAAAGACAGCACCCCCGGCAGCACTCAACACCAGGGAATCGCCAGCAGCAGGCCCCCAATACCCGTGCTTCGGAGTTTCATTTTCTCTCCTTTATCCTCTTGTACCATGCGTCAGTCAAACATCTTGACTAGCGGTAGGGTCAAGTAAGCCATGAAGAAGCCACGTCGCGCGTTCCGGAAGAGCGTGGCCTAGTGGTCTTCGCTCTCCCTCCCCCGTGACCTGGACGATTTCTCCCCTTTCGCGGCCACCACTAGCTCTTGCAGACGCGCTGCTTTCTTCTCATCAAGAAGAGATTGAACAGACTGGCCGCTACCAGAACAAGGACGGAAGCCTGGATGAAAACAGGACGATAACTGACGAACATGAACCAGTAGATGGTGGCGGCGGCCGCCACACTGGCGGCCAAGGGATAGACTGCGTGGTGCCGACGAAAGCCTGGAACGAATCCCGCCACGGTGACTGCCAAGAGAACCAACAAAAGAGGCTTCACTACCGTCATATTGGTCATAAAGCCCAGACCCACGGCCGCAGCCAGCGGGAGGAAACCGGGCAAGCCCAGGCAACACCCCACAGTGAAAATCGTTCCTACCAAGCCCAATTT
>JALLOH010000285.1 GCA_027717655.1 Acidobacteriia bacterium AH_259_A11_L15 | reverse complement strand
CCCGGCCGGCCGGGCTCGGTGCGCCGCGGGGCGCGATTGGTGGAAGTAGCGAAGCGGGCGTTGCCGCGGCCGCCGTGGCCGCCGTGCGCTGCCGCGTACCGCTGGCCGGGCGTGGTGAAGTCGAAGAACTTTTCGCCGGTCTCTTGGTCGTAGAGGATGGTGCCGACCGGCACCCGAAGGACGCAGTCTTCACCGTCGCGCCCGTGCCGCTTGCTGCCTTCGCCGTGGTGGCCCCGCTCGGCACGGAACTCGCGGTTGTAGCGGAACGGCAGCAAAGTGTTCAAATGCTCGCTGCTCTCCAAGATGACGTCACCGCCGTCGCCGCCGTCCCCGCCCGAGGGGCCGCCGCGAGGCACGTACTTCTCTCGCCGGAAGGCCCGGCAGCCGTTGCCCCCGTCGCCCGCCTTGACGGAGATTTTTGCCTCATCAATAAACATTTGTTAGTGACCCTCGACTCCGCTCAGGGCAAGCCAGTGTCCCGCGACCCGTGTTCAGGGACCGACGACCGGTGATCGGTCTCCAACCACAAGAATAGCGGAAAAACGGGAGGGGAGAAAGTTTGGCGGTACCCAGGACTAGTCGGCGCTCACTGCGGCCGCTTCGGCCGGCTGGGGTTGGCGCGCAGGGGCCACCGGAGCTTGCTCCGGCTGCACGCTGATGTAGCGGCCCAGGCGGCCTTTGTTGTGGAAGATGACCCGGCCGTTGACCCGGGCGAAGAGGGTGTCGT
>JALLOH010000284.1 GCA_027717655.1 Acidobacteriia bacterium AH_259_A11_L15 | reverse complement strand
TTGCAGCCTAGGGCGAGGCTGGACCCAAGTCAAGGCAGTTCATTGCAACCCCGCCGCCGGGGGCCGCATCTACTCTTTGTCCAAGTCCCAAGGGAGGGAGGTGAGTTCCGATGGCGGTGGCAACCAAGCGCGCTCCTCAAAAGTATGCCCCCTTTGCTCGCCTGCTGAGTTCCGAGCACGAGGAGTTGCTTGACCGCCTGGGGGACCACCGCGAGGCGGTGCTGGTCGAGCGGGTGCCCGATGACACCGTGGGGCTGGCCAGCCGCACCCTTCTGGAAGACTTGGCTATAGGCACCCTCCAGCGCGATCAGCAGCTCTTGCGCGAAGTGGAGGCCGCTTTGGGCCGGCTCTATGCGGGCGACTACGGCGTCTGCGAGCGCTGCCGGGAGGACATCCCCGGGCGGCGCTTGAAGGCCCTGCCCTGGACCCGGCTCTGCCTGCGCTGCGCCGAGCGCCGCCAGGCCCTGTCTCTGAACTGAATCGGCTAGGCCGAATTTTCAGCCGTTCTTACCCTGGGGGGTAGGAACGGCTTTTGCTTTAGTAGGCGGCCAACTTCTCGAGTTGCTTGACCACCTTGTCGGGGTTGAGCATGAAGTAGTCTTCCATCGGGGGGCTGAAGGGCATGATGGGGATATCCGGCCCGCAGATGCGCCAGACGGGGGCGTCGAGGGAGTCGAAGGCTTCCTCCTGGACGAGGGCGGCTACCTCCGCGCCGATCCCCATGGTTTTCTTGTC
>JALLOH010000283.1 GCA_027717655.1 Acidobacteriia bacterium AH_259_A11_L15 | reverse complement strand
GCCTGGAGTTGAAGCTGCTGGCCGACGCGGGCCTGGTCGGCTTCCCCAACGCGGGCAAGTCCACCCTGATTTCGCGCCTCTCGGCCGCCCACCCCAAGATTGCCGATTATCCATTCACCACGCTCGAGCCGTGTTTGGGGGTGGTCCCGGTGAGCGAGGAAGAAAGCTTTGTGCTGGCTGACATTCCCGGGCTGATTGAAGGGGCCCACGCCGGCCACGGGCTGGGGACGCGCTTCCTGCGGCACATCGAGCGCACCCGCCTGCTGGTCCACCTGGTAGACGTCAGCGACACCGGGCGCGACCCGGTCGAAGATTTCCGCGCGGTGCGCAACGAGCTGGCGCAGTTCAGCCCGGCGCTGCGGGACAAGCCGGTGGTGGTCGTCGCCAACAAGCTTGACCTCCTCGCTGAGCAGCAGCGGCTCGAGGCGCTGCGGAAGTTCTGCGACGCAGACGGACTGCCGTTTTTGGCGATTTCCGCCGTGCGGGGAGACAACCTGACCGAGCTGCGCCGACTCCTAGGGGAACAAGTTCGGGCTGTTCCCCCCCATGGTCTCCAAACCTGCGTGACCCTGACACTGTTTTGTCATTCCGAGCCTGCCTCGCTTGCCCTGAGCGAAGCCGAGGGGCGAAGCAAGGAATCTGCTTTTAGCAGATCTGGAGAGGGAACCAGCGCGTGAGGAGACAACCCACGCCCCCGAGACCGCCGCGCATCGGCCTGCTGGGCGGCACCTTCGATC
>JALLOH010000282.1 GCA_027717655.1 Acidobacteriia bacterium AH_259_A11_L15 | reverse complement strand
AAGTCGTTTCCGCCTATCACAAGTTCGGGTTCAAGCTGTTTGCCGAAGTGGGCAAAGGCGAAGCGGGCCAGAATGTTTTCATGTCCCCGCACAGCGTTGCCACTGTCCTCTCCATGCTCTATCTGGGTGCGGCCGGAGACACGCGGCGGGCGCTGGGGAAGACGCTGCACGTGGAGGACCGGGAGCCAGAAGCCATCAGCGAGGCGAACCGCGAGCTGCGCAAAACCTTTTCTGAACTGGGTCCGGGCGTTGAATTGATTTTCGCCAACTCCGTCTGGGTACGCACGGGGCTGGAATTCAAGAGCGACTTCCTAGAGCAGGTGCGCGAGTCCTTCGAGGCTGATATCCGCGGATTGGATTTCAGCGATCCCGCCGGCCCCGACCTCATCAACCAATGGGCGGCGACAAAGACGAAAGGAAAGATCAGCCGCATCCTTGACCGGCTCGATCCTCTGATGGTCATGGTGTTGATGAACGCTCTCTATTTCAAAGGCCAGTGGTCGGAGAAATTCGATCCAGCGGAAAGCAAGGAACGCCCTTTCCATCTGCCCGACGGGAAGCAGAAGCCGGTGCCGATGATGTCCCGGGGCGGTAGTTACAGGTACTGCGAGGGAAGAGGCTTTCAAGCAGTCATCCTGCCGTACGGCGTTGGTCGTTTTGGCTTGTATTTGTTCCTGCCTAAAAAAGGCGGGGGACTCGACGCCTTTCTCCAAGACTTGAATGAAGCCAACTGGGAGA
>JALLOH010000281.1 GCA_027717655.1 Acidobacteriia bacterium AH_259_A11_L15 | reverse complement strand
GAGCGAGGGAGTGGAGGACGACGCCCGGCGGGCCGTCGAGACCGCTCGGCAGATGCTCCAGCGCGTCGGACAACTCAACGCCCACTGCCCGCCTGGCTGGCCGCCGCTCAGGATCGGCATTGGTATCCACACCGGTCCGCTCACCGCGGGCAACGTCGGCGCCCGCGACCGCCTCGAGTACTCCGTCATCGGCGAGACCGTCAACCTGGCCTCGCGCCTAGAAGTCCTTACCAAGGAATTCAAGACTCCAATCATCCTGAGCCCCCAAACCCGAGACTTGGTACAGGACAAGTTCGGAACCCGCCCCTTGGGCGAGGCCAAAGTAAGGGGTTTTACCGAGAAGATTCAGGTGTATACTCTGGAGAACTGATTTCTCCGAGGTTCTGCCCATGAAGACAGCCGGGGTTGTCGGTTCGTTGGCACTGCTTCTCTCCGTCTTCGGCACGCTGCCCGCCCACCCACAGCAGCAGAAGCCCAAAGAGGAAGGGGCGAAGCAGAAAACCGAGAAGACCACCAAGCCGGCGCCCAAGCGCAAGGTGCCCGACCTCTCCGGCTTCGACCTGCTGGAGCCCGGAAAGCTCGATCGGCAGACGGTTGTCGTCGGCGCTACCCGCGGCTTGTCCCGCCCCGTCGCCCTGGCACCCCGCCTGGGCAAGCTCTACGGCGCCCAGCCACTCTTTGCCTGGAGCTACGAAGGCGAGAAACGCAGGTTTGTTTTCGTGCTCCGCGACGATACGC
>JALLOH010000280.1 GCA_027717655.1 Acidobacteriia bacterium AH_259_A11_L15 | reverse complement strand
AAGCAGCCCCGTGCGTCGCCACTAAGAGTGGAGTCGAACTTCCGCCCGGCGGACTACCTGGGGGCGGTGCGCCGCGTGAAGGGCTACATCCGCGCCGGTGACATCTACCAGTGCGTGCTCTCGCAGCGCTTCCAGACCCGCCTGCGCACCGACCCGTTCACCGTCTATCGCGCCCTGCGGATGGTCAACCCCTCGCCCTATATGTATTTCCTGGACCTGGGCGACCTGCAAGTGGTGGGCTCGTCGCCGGAGATGCTGGTGAAGGTGCAAGGACGCACGGCCCACTACCGCCCCATCGCCGGCACCCGCCCGCGCGGGACGCGCGACGACGAAGACCGGCGCCGCGAGCAGCAACTGCGGAACTCCGTCAAGGAGCGCGCCGAGCACATCATGCTGGTCGACCTGGGGCGGAACGACCTCGGGCGCGTGTGCGAGTACGGCTCGGTGCGGGTGGACGAGTTGATGTCCGTCGAGCGCTACTCCCACGTGATGCATTTGGTCTCGAGTTTGCGCGGGCGACTGCGCCGCGGCGTGGATTGCTTCGACGCCCTGGCCGCCTGCTTCCCCGCCGGCACTGTCACGGGCGCGCCCAAAGTGCGGGCGATGGAAATCATCGAAGAGCTCGAGCCCACCCGCCGCGGGCTCTACGCCGGCTGCATTTGTTACCTGGATTTCTCCGGCAACCTGGACTCCTGCATCGCCATCCGCACCCTGGTGGTGAAGGACGGCGTCGCCTACC
>JALLOH010000027.1 GCA_027717655.1 Acidobacteriia bacterium AH_259_A11_L15 | reverse complement strand
CCGCCCCAAACCTCCATGCAGACCAATTGGTGGGCAGATTGCTCCTGTCTGCTCACAAGTTCCCGCCCATCGGATCGTAGGGACGCATAGGCATGTTGTCCGGCTACAGAACACTGCGCATCGTTGTTGTCCTCACTTCCGCATGGTTATGATGAAGTGAAGGTGGGTGAGGATTCTTTTTTCGGCTGGGTCACGATTCTGCGCTTCGACCTGTTGAGTCACTTCGAGAGCTATCTATCCAATAGACGGGGGCGTGGAACTGCGCAGCCGATGCGCGTAGTCAATCGCCAAAGTAAGCGAGGAGGTTAGAAGTCTAAACTTTGGCTGTCACTCGCAGGTTGCTCAAATTCTTCGACGACAAGTTCTGGGTGCTGCCGTGGCAACCCCACGCGATACCAAATGAAAGGGAACAGCGGGTTCGGTAGCCAATACAGCCAGCCGAGGTTCTTCACCCGATCGCCATTCGCTAGTTTGAGATCGAGCCAAACATAGAGGAACTTGTAGGGGCAAAGCCCCGGAATGAAGTTTGGCTTGAATCCCTTGGTTAGCAGGTATTTGCGGCTGATGTATAGGTTGCCTTCAAAGGGCGTGATTCCCCACCCGAGTGGGCCTTCAGCGATCCTAGTCCCACTCGGACGATGGGTGATACGAATAGTTTTCTTGGCCATTTGCTTCAGCTACCTTTCCTTCCCTGTTCGGAACCCACTGGGATCTGTCCATCCCTAACTAGGCCGTTCGTTTGGCTCATTGCGGATCGACCTTGCCGCCCTGCCTCCCGCTGGTCCCCGTTGGGCCTTTCGGCCTGCGGAGAGAGCGCTCCAAGATTTGACGTTCGAGCCGCTCAAGTGTGGGCAGGTCTTGAGAGCGCGGTCCCCAGAGATTCCGGGCCGCAGTGCCGATGGCCCGCAGTTGCGCCGCGTAGTACCGGCAGTGGCGGCACGCGAGCAGATGGAGCCAGACCGCGAGCCGCTCTCTCCACCCTGCCTCTGCGAGCTCATCACTGGCGATCTTACGCGTGAGGTCCTTACAGCTGAGCATCTCGGTACCCCCTCACACCCTTGGTCTCCAGGCACTCCCGGAGACGGTTACGCCCCCGATACAGGAGCACTCCTAAGTTAGTGCGCGTCACTCCCAGAATCTTACAGATTTCATCGGTGCCGAGTCCCTCCACTTCGCGCAGGATAAAGGCCATCCTTTGCTGATCGGGGACGATTTCGAGACAATCTTCGATAAATTGACTTACTTCAGTGCGGTAAAGCTGCACGTCAGCGGGCTGGGGTGGGCGCACCCAGCTCCCGTCGGGGTTGAACCGTTGCTCGACAACCTCGTCGATGTCATCCATCTTAACCTCTCGCTGCTGTGCGCGGCGAGCCTCAGCGATCTTTTTGTAAAGGATGCCGAACAGCCAAGTGCGAACATGGGACCTTCCCTCGAACTTTTCCGCCTTCTCGATGAAGGTGGCGAAGGTAGCCTGGGTCACGTCTTCGGCGCGCTGAGGGTCCAGGCCGGCACCTCGTGCGGCTCGAAGGATCTGCCCCAGGTACGCGTGCACAACGGTTTGGAGCGCTGCGGGCTCACCCGCCCGGATCCGCGCCACGAATTTGGGATCATCGATCGACATCGCTACGCTCGCCGATCTCGTCGTTTCGGTGGTTCCCTGCATCTTTGCCCATTCAGGGTGTAAGAATTTGCACCGGCGCCGCACTTACTAGCGAGGCCGAAAAAGGGATCACGCCTCCCCCCGGTGGAGGCCCCCTGAGCTTAGAGGCTAAAGGAGTCGGCCTGCAAGGATGAAGTAGCAACAAGACGTAGGTTGAGATCGAATGTCAGAAAAGGAGATCACGATTATGATTACGACAAACAGAAAGCGTTGGCTCTCAATCGTCCTCGGGGCGATGATTCTGCTGGGCGCCAGTGCCACCGCTAATGCCCAACACTATCGGTACCGGTACTACCATCACGGGTACGGCCATGGCTACGGCCATGGGTATGGCCATGGGTATGGTCACGGGTTCGGCCGGTACTACTCGTTACAACGTCAAGCGGTTACAACAGGAACGCTGAAGCTCCGTGTAAGCCCAAAAACCCGTGCCAAGGCGCAGGTATACATCAACGACGCACTGGCTAGCGAATTCAGGCACAAGAAGACCCTGCGGCTGACGCCAGGCGAGTATCAGATCCAAGTGCGCAAACAGGGGTACCAGAGCCAGAGCCGCACCGTGTACGTTACGGTTGGGGAAACCCTCAAGCTCGATTTCATTCTGGTGCCGGCAGCGTAGCGAGCCACCGCCGAGCCATCCTCGGGGCTGTTCTCTAAGCGAGTCATTCTTAGCCCCGAGCCCCCAGGCTCCTACCTGGGGAATTGTTGGGAACCTGTTCTATGGCTCCCGGAGGATGGGGGCCCCTTCGAGCAGGCCTTCCCGCGGATCGTGGTAGCCCCGGCCACCAGAAGTTGGAGGAACAGAAATGAAGAAGAACGTTGGCTTCTTATCAACTGGTGTATGACGCAATGGAAGGAGGGAAGAGATGAAGAATTTGAGACAAGATTTGCCACCATTTTTTGTGGCGGTTACATTCATTCTGGGCTCAGCCTTGGTCGCCGCGGCGCAGCTACCGAACTCAGAAATGAACCCTACGAATAGCAAACTCTTGACTGCAGAAGGAGCGCCCGCAAACGAGCCGACGGGACCCATGTTTCTGGCGATGTGCCTGTCACCTTCGGGCTCCAGGTTGGCTATCGCAGCTTGGTCCACAAAGGAAAGCGCTGGCAGCCTTCATATCTATGAACTCAGGAAAGGGGAAATGCTAGCCCTTGATAGGCCCTCAAGGACTTTCCAGACAGAAGACGAAGTTCTAGCGCTTGAGTGGGCGCCGGACGAAAAAAGCCTTGCTGCACTCACCAAGCCTGAACTCCCGGTCGCGGAGCCGCCGCGAGAGATTGTTGCAGAAATAAGAGTCTTGGATTTGCGGACAGGTGAATGGACAACCGTTGGGACGGCGAACCTCAGCCGTGGATCTCTAGAAGTTTCCGTCCTTGAGACACTGAGCTGGAGTGAGTAAGTTAATTTTCTTCCCAACTCGCCTTCGCTGTAGTGTTAGACACGAGAAGACCTTTTTGCTCAACTGGATCGACGAAATCCGCCGCCTAGTTTCCACCGGCAAAAACTAACTACTTCTACACCACAGCCCTTGCTTCCAGGATCTGCTGCGCCGCATGAACTTCCCGGAGTAGGCGAAGCTCCAACCCCCCGTGTAACAAAAGTAATCCTTTGACACAGCATATTCTCAGTTTTTCCCGCTGTTTCAAACGGTGTGGTTTGGTGCAGGTTTGAGGATTACGAGGAGGCGATAGAGGAACTATTCCCAGTGACGGAGGAGAAGAATTAGGGTGACTAACCTCCCATCCTAGCAGGCGGCCGCTAGTTCCCCGGTCTCGCGCGAAAACCAAGTGATTGGAAGCTCGTACTAAAAGGAACGTGTTTTGGGACAGTTCAGAGAGGCCGCGAGCTAGACGGGCTCGCAGTAAGGTTCTCCGGCGCAAGCGCGGCACAGCGTACGTTGGTCACGGATGACTTCGCGGTTGAAATTAATCCCTTCGCCGCACTCAGCGCAGACCACTCGCGGCACCCGGTAGCCAGGAAGTTCTTCCGCGGAAAGCGGCACCTGCACCCACTGCCGGACGAACAGCTCCTCATCTGACAACTGCCGATACGCCCGTCCCAGAGCCTCTTCCTTGTCCAGACCGGAAAACCTCTCCAGCGCTTGCTGATAGGCACTCTCCTTGGCTGCCAGGCGGAGCGCCCGCCGCGTCCGCAAATCCACAAACGTGGCTGCCATCTTGCCAAAGTCTTTGAACTTCAGCGTCCGGTTGCCCAGTCGACACCCGGTGACCAACTGCACGGCATCGGGCAGGCAGCGGTCAATCTCCACGAAAGTCAGCAGAGATCTGGGCTCTCGCAAGGAGTCCTCAATGCCCAGCTCCTTCAGGCCCAGCAAAGCCATCCGGATGCCCAGCACTATGCCCGAACGGGTACGCCCGTCCTTGGCCGCCTGCTTAAGAAAAGCCTCCAGGCTCTTCATTCGTGTTTTCTCTCCAGTTCGCGTTGGACTACTTTCCACTCCTTTGCGGTATTCACATTCTTGAACATTCGCTCGTCAAATGCAAACTGGGCTAATTTGTCAGCCGCCAGTGCGTCAACGTGCAGGTTCGTCAGAGCATCAACAATTCCAGCATCGGCTAGCTCGAGGGCCTGTTTCATTGTGGGCAAGCAATGTCGGTGGTAGGCCGCACACAGCGGCTGCCAACCGTCAGTGGTCTTCGGAATCACTGCTTCTACATTGCCCGCAAGGGCTCGCTTCACCAAGAATTCCAGAAAACGGCCTTCTAGAAAAGGGAGGTCACAGGCCAAAAAAACGTTCCACTCGTATGCGGAACATTCGAGGGCCGTACACAACGCTGCCAGAGGTCCCCGCCCACGATACCGATCGGGAAGAACTGGGATACTGAAGTGAGCATAGCGGGTGGGGGCACCCAGCAGCGTAACTTCAGCTACGTACGGACGTAGCAGCTCCACTGTGCGCAGCAAAAGCGGCTGCCCTTTGACTTCCAACAGCGCTTTATCCCGCCCCATCCGCTGGCTCTTGCCACCCACTAGTACAAATCCGCCAGCCGGAAGAACTTTCGGCATCACTCTTTTCTTCCAGTTCCGGGCCACAGCTTCATTGTAACGCCACAGCAGGTTGTACCCTGGCATGACTCTTCCTAGACACCTTTGATGTGGAAGACCGGAGTGAAATTCACTGTCGGCCAGCACGACCACAGGTGGCCACCACGATTTGACCCTTCTGTGGTCATCCAGAGAAGTATCCCTGGGAAGCCTGTTCCGCCGCTTACCTTGCCGACTGTACATTGCCCGGTGGTTGCGGTCTTGTACTGTTGGAACAATGTTAGAAGCGAAGCATAGTTTGGATGTAGCCAAAGTGATGGGTTTCAGGGCCACGTGTGCGGGCGGCGAAGCGTCCGGGGAGAAAGACGGAGTAGCCGGCCATAAAACTCAGTTGTGAGTGCAGCAGGACACGAAATGTCAGGTCGACTTCCTGTCCCAGGTCGCGCCCGGCCTCCCCGGTGGGATCTAACCCCAGCACCCGACCGCCGGCGTTTTTCCACGGGCCGCGACGAGCAACGAGCAGGAAACGGTGGTAGTCGGCGTCCACCCGCAGCCTGGGATGCAGGCGCACGCTCGCACTCAGCCGCAGGGCGTGTAGGTTCCGCAGGCCAAGTAGGTCGGCGTAGCCATAGAACTTGTGATTGGTGGGGAAAAGATTGTTGAACTCGCGCGAATTGCCGTCCGCCCGGTTGTCGTCGCCTGTCGCGAAATCATACTCCAGCCCGACCCGTGGCTCGTAGTCTCCGCCCCAGGCGTAGGCACCGCGGGCGACCAGCATAGCTGCGCGGTGGCGGTCAGGGCCACGGTGGCCGAACTGCCACGTATGCTCGAACCCGTAGCGCCAGTCGGTCGACGGCTCGTAGGAGCGGCGAAAACCCAGTGTGAAAATTCGGGTCGCCTGGCCGGCATCCAGCGGGCGCTCGCCAACAGTGCGCAGTCCGTCGCGCAGGAAGAAACCGTAGAACTCTACGCGACCGGGTGACTCCCGGGGCGCCCAGGTGAGGTAGTTGCCGTAGAGATCCCGGTTGCCCGGCCGATGCGGAGCGCCGCCACGGGGCACGTCCACCAGTCGGCTCCAAAAGAAGTCGTTCACCCAAGCGCCTGTGCGGTAGCGCAGCCGGGCGGCATCAAACGAGCGCCCGACGTTGTCCCAGCCGAAAGCCCCCACGAGGCGTTCGTCGCCGTAGCTCAACTCCTGGCGACCGGCGCGAAAGCTCCACTGGTCGCTGCCCCCGGGCCTCCAGTCCAGGTAAGCCTGATGGAGGTTGGTGGCTGTGTTGTGGATGATCTTGTCGCGTTCGGCACCGAAGAGCCACACATCCTGCCCTTCGACGTAGAAGTTCAGATGGGCGTGCGCCCGCACCCGGAGATGGATGCGCAGGCGCTGGCCAAGGAAATGGTCGAAGTCCTCCGGAGAGCGGAAGTCACCGTTTTCGCGGAATTCGTTGCGCCACCGCAGCTCGATGCCAGCCTCCACCCGCCTCGGCGCTGCTGCAGAGTCTGCTTCCTACGTAGGTTGTTCCGCCGGCGACTCAACGGCGGACAAGCACAAGCTCACTAGAAGGAAGAAGGTGACCCGAAAAATGGAAGACCGTGCTAGCAATACGGAGACCATAGCGTTACGAAATTACAAAACGCCGCGCTGGCGGAGATCCAGAAGAACGGCGACAGTGTAGAGCACCATTGCTATGAGCAACATGGGTGCGCCGAAAAAGACACCGAGCCCCACGCTCCATGGCGCAAAGCCACTCCAGAGAAACACCAACACAAAAAGCAGACCAAGCAGTGCGCACAGCACGGCTGCGCGTACCAGCGTGTTGACCCTGACGGATTCATTTTCATTACCGTGACTCATCGGTTCGCCCGCGGGGACTGGCGTTCGCTGGGCACCGGATGCGGCGGCCCGTGGCAGGTAACGCAGCTCACCCGATCACTTGCCAAGTCCGGGGCGAGCACTCCATGACTCCTAACCGCGGCAAACTTCCGCGTGTTAGCGTGGCAAGCGAGGCAGTTGGAATTGGGATAGGTTCCGCTGTATTGGATGGGTTCCGTCCAGGTCTCTGTGACGTACAGTAGCCAGTGCCGGAAGCCGTCGCGCTTGGCTGCCAGCGTGCCGTGTGCCCCATAGGTGGTGTGACACGAGTAACACTGGTGGTCGGCAATCCACTTATTCCTATAGTGTCGGGCCGCCAAACTAGCACTGGTCGGATTCTTCATGTCGTTGACAAACGGGTCCATGACGTGGCACGAGGCGCAAGAACCTACAGTTTTTGTCTCCTCAAACACCGTCGTTGCTGTGCTCATGAGTGCAATCGCCGGCAGGACCAGAAGGCCTAACAATAGCAGCCAGTTATAAGTTTCTCGCCGCAGCCGATGACGGTAGAGCAACTCGACGAGCAATAGCGTGAGGATCGCTACCAAGGCGGCCGTGATCCCAACGCCGCGGATCCACTCGGCTGCCGACAGCCCTTGCTGCGCAGGCAATCCCCGTTCTAGATCAAACGCGAACAACATCACATGAGGCATACGAGTGTCACCCTTGTCAGCCCTCTGTGGGCTTGGGTGGCTTCATTCCCCCCGCCAATCACCGCTTTCGGTCGATCAAGACGGCACATAGCTTGTATTCCGGCTGTTTGGAAAAGGGATCGTAAACGTCGTTTGTCGCCCGATTCACTAGGTGACGCGCCGAATGAAACGTGGCAAAAACGAGACCCGGACGAATGGTGTCGGTCAAGCGGGCAATGAAGTCAGCCTGCCCTCGTCGACTGCGCACAACGACTTCTTCGCCTTCCTTTATGCCGAGGAGCGCGGCATCCTGTGGATGAATTTCGAGAAAATTCGGATGGATGCCCGTCAGCGCTTCCAGCCTTCCCGTGATGGTCATTGTGTGCCAGTGCTCCAGGACACGCCCCGTCGTCAGGACCAGGGGGAAGGCGTCCGTGGTTGGGTCCTTCGGTTGCTCCTGCTCGTGCAACCAGATGACCACTCTACCGTTGGGTCGTCCGTAAAAGTCGAACCGACCTTTTCCGCGGGCCAGGGGGTCTTCGCCGGGCACATAGCGCCGGCATGTTCCGGGATGGTCTTCCGAGGGGCACGGCCAGAGGAGCCCCCGCTCTTTTTGGAGACGTACGTAGGTGATTCCGGAAAAGTCGTATTTTGAGTGGGCAGAGATCTGGCGCCACTCCTCCCAAACCTCCCGGGGGTTCCGCGCCGATATCAGCGCCCCGTAGCCCAACCGATCTGCCATCTCAACCAAGATTTTTAGATCACTCCGCGCTTCACCCGGCGGATCCACCAACTTCGGCACAAGGTGGTAGCGCCGTTCGGATTGGCTGAAGACACCTTCTTTTTCAGTCCAGAGCGCTGCAGGGAGAACCACGTCGGCCAATTGCGTAGTCTCTGTGGGATGAAATGCATCCGCCACAACTAAAAACGCCTTTCGCATAGCCCTACGATGGCGTTCCACGTTGGGCAGCGATTGCGCAGGATTGGTGCACATGACCAGGCAGCACTTGACATCACCTCGCTCCATCGCCTCGAAGAGGGCCACGGCGTGATAGCCCGGCTTCGCACTGATACGACCTCGCGGAACACCCCAGAGATCCTCCATCTCGTGCCGGTCTTTGGGGCTGGTCACAATCCGCCCGTTCGGGAGCGCATGCGCTAAGGCACCTGTGTCGCGCACTCCGCCACCGGCATTCGGCTGACCGGTCAGGGAAAAGGGAGTTGCGCCAGGCTGCCCGATCTGCCCTGTCAAGAGATGCAGCGCCATCACTAGACGATTGGCAGCGGTCCCTTGCGATTGTTGGTTCAACCCCATGGTCCATAGCGACATAGTGGCCTTGGAGGAAGCAAAGCGAAAGGCAGCTTCGCTGATTTGCCTAGCACTCACGCCGCAGATGTCCGCCACCCGCTCGGGTGTGTACTGAGCAACATGCCTTCTCAGATCTGCGTAGGTGCGCGTCCGCGTACCCTCCCTGAAAGTGAGGTAGTGTTCAACCATGTCGGTATCCACGAACCCTTGAAGAATGAATTCGTAGATCATTGCGTTGAAGAGCGCCACGTCCGTACCTGGTAGGATGTCAAGGTGCAGATCGGCGTGCCGGGCAGTCATTGTCCGACGTGGATCTACAACGATTATGAAAGTACCTGGCTGACTCCGTTTCCGGTCGAGGATACGCTCCCAGAGAACTGGATGGCATTCGGCCATATTGGAGCCGGTGACGAAGAAACAATCGGCAGCATCGATATCTTCATAGCAGCCCAACGGTTCATCCATTCCGAAAACAGACACATAACCGGCGGCGGCTGAGGCCATGCAAAGCCTTGGGTTCCCCTCCACGTTGTTCGTACCGATGCCCGCCTTGAAAAGCTTGTTGGCGGTGTAGCTTTCCTGCGTAAAAAGCTGACCGCTGCCATAGAACGCGACACTGTGGGGACCAAATCGGTCAATCGCCTCGCGGAAACGCCGTGCTATCAAAGTCATCGCTTCGTCCCATGTCGCCTGCTGAAGCTCACCGTCCCTGCGAATCAACGGATGCAGAGCTCTATCCTGGGTATAGAGGATGTCCCGGTTGAGAACCCCCTTGATGCAGAGGCGCCCCTTGTTGTGCGCATACTCGTCACCCTTGACGTCTACCACTCGGCCACCGCGGACACCGATTTGAATCCCGCAGCCGGTTCCGCAGAAGCGGCAGACTCCTTTGTGCCACGCCTCCACAGGGATTACCGGCTGCCGCTCCCACAGGCTGGAGCAGCCGCTGAGTGGTCCCACACAGACCACGCCGGCGGAGGTGGCCATCCAGCGGAGCAGTTCGCGGCGAGTCAATCCGTGTTGGTATTGCTGGTGATTCACTTCATAGCGCTCCTCGGCTTCTACCCCCCCCACTCTAAGTGCTCCTGAGCGCCTACGCCAGTCTAAGATTCCTCCCGCGGTTCCTCCCCTTCCGGAACCCCTGAAGCAAGAACTTCGTTCAGGGCGGCGAGCAACTCCTCCAGGCTGACGTCACTGCGGTGAGCGACCTCGGCCAGAGAACAATCCCAGCAAGGCGTGCGGACGCCAAAGCGTGCGAAGACCTCTCGGGTTTGTGGATGGCGGTTGCGGATGTCGCGCACGAGCATGTCGCGCCGAATTAGATCAGCGAACCGGAAGGTCATAGCAGCTTCTTCGGCGTTGTAGTATCAATCGCGAGGAATGAGTTGGCCGTCGATTGCATTCGCCGGCGGGGGGCCCACAGTGACTGGCCCGGCTCATATATGCAGAATGGCTCCTCGCTAAGAAAATCGCCGGTCGCAGCGTACGCGCGGGCGCGGCAACCCAGACAAATCTTGCGGAATTCGCAGAGGCCGCACTTGCCCTTGAGGTTGTCGGGGTCACGCAGGGCAGTGAAGACAGGCGAGTTCTCCCAGATCTCGGCGAAGGTCTGCCTGCGTAGGTCGCCCCCTTTCACCGGCAGGTAGCCGCAGGGATAGACCTCGCCTTGGTGGGAGATAAAGCAGACGGCGGATCCGGCCAGGCACCCCTTGGTCACGGCGGCCATCTGCGGGTGGCGCGAGCCGGGCAGGCGAGAGGGGTGAGCGGCGCGTGGCTTGAGGTTCGCGCCAAGTGTGCCGGGATGGGGGGCGTCCATCTGGGCTTGGGCCGCGCGCCGCTCATGGACTTCGCGCTGCTTGCGCACGCGAAAGTAGTGGGGGGCGCAGGTGGCTTTCAGTTCCAGCCTTCCCTCGCGCTCCCGGTCGTAAAACCAGTGCAAGATCTTTTCGTACTCGGCCGCCGGCACCATTTGCTCGTCGGCGATGTTCACCCCGCAGCCCACCGGAACCAGCAGGAAGGTGTGCAGGGCATCAACACCCAGCGCCAGCGCCATCTCCAGAATCTGCGGCAATTGGTGGACGTTGTGCCGGGCGATGGTGGTGTTGATTTGGGTGGAGAGGCCGACCTCCTGCACGTTCTTCAATCCGCGCTGGCCGGCCTCAAAGGCCCCGGGGATGCCGCGGAAGCTGTCGTGGGTGGGGGCGTCGGCGCCGTCGAAGCTAATGGCCACCCGACGGATGCCGCTCGAGCGGATCCGGGCCGCCACCTCAGGGGTGATGAGGGTGCCGTTGGTGGCCAGGGCGACCAGTAGGCCCCGCTCCACCGCATAGGAAGCCAATTGAAAAAGATCTTTGCGAAAGAGAGGTTCGCCACCGCTCAGGATGAGTATGGGGTGGGCATAGCTGGAGACTTGCTCGATGACCTTCAGGGCGCCGGGCGTCGACAGGTCAAGCGGCGAGGCAAGCTCCTGAGCGGTGGCGCGACAATGGATGCAGCGCAGGTTGCATCCTTTTGTCAACTCCCAGAAAACCAAGCGCGGGACGAATTTGGGCGGGTTCATGGACGAACCTCCGTCGCCGCAAGTTCTCTGGAAGCAACCCAAGAAAGCACTGGCCATCCTTAAGCTCGAAACAAGAACCCTCCCACACACGAATTCCATCCGCACACAAAAATTCTCCTGAGGAAATTCTCCCTATTTTGCTAACGACTTCAGAGCTTCTTCTACGGCTCGATCATGTTGTTCCGGTGTCAAGGCCTGCCCGTTCGGCAGTCCCAGTCGGGTCCGCAAGGTGGCTCGGATTCGGTTCCACGTAGGCGTGTTGTAGTGCCTGTGACAGGCGACGCAAAGCCCTTCTCGCTCCGTTTTGTCGCGCTCCGCCTGGTTCAGGGGGCGGTCCTCCAGGTGGGGCATGTTCTGGACCTGTTCCCCGGAACGGGTGACCAACTGATCCAGAGCATAGGGGAACTGGGGAATCTTGGGAACCTGCCATCGGGCCGTGGTGCTCCCGGGGATATCGCCATAGAATCCCTCGGCCAGGTTCTGGAACATGGGCCGGTCTCCGTCCAACTCGGCTACGCTGCGAGAGTTCGCTGTCCCGTAGCCGAGTGTCTTCGGATTGGTATGGCAGCTCTCGCAGGTGCGAGCCGGGATCGAGTTCGCATGAGGTTGGACCGGGGCTATGGTGGCGCTATTGAAGCCATCGGAGGTCAAGTAGGTCTGATTTAGAGCGCGGATCTGACCCTCCGCATCCACATAGGTGAAGAAGACCTGGCAGCCCGGAATGACGGGAGAGACTTTCCCCTTCACGTTGATCCCCAGGATCGGGTTTTCCCAGCGCATAAAGATCCGGTTTTCTATGGTGATCTTGCCCGGGGTCTGAGTAATCTTCTGTTTGCCCGTCCCGCGCTCGTGATTCCGCCCCGTGAGCACCCAATCGGTGGCGAGCTGCCGCCGGTCGTAGATCAAGTGACACCCGTAGCACTGCGGGGCCCAGGTGCTGTGGCAGGCGTAGCACTCCAGCTTCTCCAAGTGCTGGCTGACCACCGACATCGCCACCCGGCCTGGTTCCGTCTTCCAGTTGCCGTGGAGTTGCTTCTCTTTCAAGAGCGGCACTTCATGGACGCGCTCATCGTAGAAGCTGGTGAGCACCACTTCGTTCCCTCTCCGCACCAGGTTCAGCCGGGGATTGCCCCGCGAGGTCAACAGGTAGTCCACTCCCTCCTGTTCAAACGTCCCCCGCTCCCCCTCGAAAACCACCCCCGTCCCCCAACCGATCGGAAGCTCCCAGGGATATTTCTCCGGGATCCCGTGACAATCCGCGCATTGGATCTCTACCTGGTAGAGGGTGGTGGGATAGATATTGCCGTCGCCATGCACATCAATCGAGGTATGACAGTCAATGCACTGCAGTCCCCGTTCAAAGTGCACGTCTTCGCGCACCTTGAGGTAGTTCTTCGTATAGAGAAGCTCCTGAGGGTTGCCCGCTTCATCCCACGGGGGCGCCTTGTCGTCCGTCTGGTAATCGTACTCGAAAGCCCCCACGAAAGTCGTTCCGATGCGCTTGCCCCGGGTATGGCAGTGGTTGCATTGCGTCGCTGGGATCTTGATGGTGATCTCATGCTTCATCGGGTGAATGCCCCGGTCTCTCGGAATCGTCGGGTCATTTCCTTCGTAGACCCCATCGTTGGTGTAGAGAACGTGACAGGCGGCGCATCCTCCCGCCCGGAAATCCCCCCGCTTCCGACGTCCCTCTTCCCACACGTGGCAGCGCCCGCACTCCTTCCGGTACATATCGGAAAAGGCCGCCATTACCTCATCATTCCACAGCTCCACTCCCTCGTCGAAGGTCGGGATGGATTCCGAGCGTTCCACCCGCCTGATGGCGCCGGTTTCCAACGCTCTCTCGATCCATTCCCTGTAGGTGGGGCTTCCCACCGTGGGTATGGGACCGTCGGGATCGCTCAAGTCGTAATCCGAGTAGACATACTCCCCCTTCGGCACCACCCCATTGGACATCAGCGTGTGGGAGGCTTTCCCAAATTCCGTCGCCATCAACCCCCGCTGCATGCGATACACATGGTTCCGGCCACTGCCCCCGCTGGGGTCCGTGCTTGTGGATACCACTTCCAGCAGCGCCCCGCCCACCGGCTCCGGTAACGCTTGTCCTTGCAGACTCACCAGGGCGTTGCGGTCGCTGTGACATTTCCCGCAACCCTTCCCCACGCTTACCACCCACATGCTGCCGGGATTGGGATAGATGCCTCGGTGAGCTTCTTCTTTGGTGATGGCATCCGGATTCCCTTCGTGGCAGACAACACAGAGTCTCCCTTCATGGCCACCACCCAGGGCGAAAAGATAGTCCTTCATCTTTTCATTGATGTCTTCAATTCCCTCATGACAGGCCAGGCAGGCTTTCTCCGCCACCACTTCCGGGCTGGCTCGCTCGAACTGCCGCGAAAGCGCCGGGTCCCAATTTTCTTCCGGCGCATCGACACTGGCTTGGTCCAAGGAAAAAGACGCTTCCTGTGCCTGGTAAAAGGCCTCCCAGGCCGCCTGCCTTTCACCCTCCCCTTGGCTGGCCAACTCTTCTACATAGTAGGCCAGCGCCCACAGGCCTTCGATATTCCCCTGGAAAGCGTGTTCATAAGAAGGCATGGGCGTTCCCATCATCCCGGTCATAAGAGTCCGAAAAATGTCTTCACCCCGCCCGCCCCCTTTGAACATTTTCTTTCCTTGAGTAAAGTCGAGCGAATAAGCGCGCTGCCCCCACTCGTCCTCCAAGGTGGGCGCCGAGGGACCGTCTCCGCGGCCTTCCTCGCCATGGCACTTTACACAGCCAGCCTCCGCAAACTCCTCTTTGCCCACGCGGAGTAATGCCTGCGTCCTGCTAGGCCCCCGTTCGATCCGCAGCGGTTCTCCGAGGAATTCCTCATCCGTAAAGCGCGGATCAAGTTGTTGGATGTAGTAAACCAGCCCCCAACGCTCTTCCGGGCTCAAGAAGTAGAAGGAAGGCATCCCATATTCGGGGAACCCCGTGGTGATGGTGCGAAACAGGTCCTCCTCGGTGGGCAAGAACCCCGTCGCGGTGGTGCGCACCTTGAATTTGCCCGTGGTAAGATCCCTCGGCTTGGTCACCAAGAATTGCGCCACCTTCCCGTCCCCTTCTCCCTCCGGGCCGTGGCAGAGAAAGCAAACCGTCTCATAGATTTCTTGTCCGCGAGCAACCAGTTCTGGCGTCTTAGCTACTTTCGGCTCCAGGGCATCTATCCAATACTCCGGTCTCTCACGAACCACTGCTTCCCTAGGCACGATCTGAAAGACGACAACAAGCGTGGCAACAATAGCCACAAGCACTGCAATACCTAGAAGAACTTTCCTTCTCATGCCATAGCTCAGTGGCCCGCGGACTCCGCTCTAAAAGAGGCGCCTTGATTCCCGGCCAGTATTCCGTTGGTCTGAGCCTCGGAGGCGAATTCGTGAAGATTCTTGGTCTGGAGGGCGCCGAGAATCTCGGCGCGCATGGACGCCCATGCTTTATCCAGCGGGCAAGGATTGCGTTCGCTACAGCGATCCAAGCCCAGAAAACAGCCTTTGAGTTCGTCCATCGGCTGGATGGCCGACAAAACGTCCCAAAGGTACATGTAGCGGGCGGCGCGAGCTAACTGTACGCCACCTCCAGGCCCGCGCACGGCTCGCACCAAACCCGCACGCGTCAGGTCTTGGAAAACTTTGCTCAGATAGGTTGCCGAAACGCCGAGTGCGGCAGCGATCTCACGCACGCGGCGGCACGTACCCTCAGGTTCCAAGGCAAGCAAAAGTGTTGCTTGCATGGCCAATTGCGCCGGCCTTCGGTACCAGATCATCAGTGGAGTAAGTATTCCTCTAAGCAGGATCTTTGCAGTATCGGCGGGCACGAAGGCTTGTGACGGCCGTCACAAACGGCATGGAACTGATTGAAAACTCAGGTGAGAAAGGCTTTGAGCTTGGCTGGATCCAGGAGTGTAATCAAGGATCGTTCGACATCAATTAGACCTTTCCGGCGGAAATCATTCAAAAGACGGCTAACAGTCTCGCGCGAGCAGCCGATGAGTTCTCCGATTTCCTCGTGGGTGAGTGGAAGCTGGAAGCAGACACCCTTCAATTCTGCCTCTGTGTCGCCGCTGGCGCGGTCGAGGAGCAGATCAGCCAATTTGGCACGGGTTGTCGGCGCCAGACCAATGCGGGCCAGTTGATGGTAAGCACGGTGGAGTTCCATGCTCAGATGCCGTGCCACGCGCAACCCTACCTCACCATAACTCTGCAAGAAACGGAGGAACTCATCCCGGGGTAAGAAGTTAACCTGGCTGGTTTCTAAGGTCTCGGTACTGACCTCATATGAGACATTCGACGTCACTGCACTCAGCCCCAGGACTTCGCCCGGGTCTGCCACCCGGACAATCAGCGAGCGGCCCTGCGGGGAAGAAATCGTCAGCTTGACCTTGCCCGAGCAGAGCACAAAGAGCCCGTGGGCCCGCTGCCCTTCCACGAACAATACCGCACCCTTGGGGTACACGCTGGTTTGTGTGATGGCGTTGAGTTCAGCCAGCGCCTCTGGCCCCAACTGGCAGAAGAGACTATCCTCCCGCACCGGGCAAGAGAGGCAGCTTTGGATCACTTCCAGCCCGTACGGGGCTCGGCTTCTACCCATAGCATCCAATAGTATGAGATTTTTGCAGGGCGTCGTGCAAGCCCGCAATCGGCTCGGGCGAGGGCCAAAGGCGGCAACTCTGCCGTTGATCATTGGTTGGGGAAACCAGAAGTCAATCTAGGCTTGACGGTTGGTTGCCGAAACCAGCAGTCCTTGGAGCCTTTTCAAAACCTAATAGTTACGCTGGTTGTCTTTCCGCTCTGGAGGCTGACTTCCGTTTCTTACTCTTTCAATTCTCCTGCCACGTCACGAACGGCCACCAGGGTGTAGGTTCCCTCGGGGATATTGTCGATCTTGAATTCGGACGATCGTACGTCAGCAAAGAAGGGATGATTGAACACCAGGATAGCCGCCATCATTTCCGGGTGGATGTTGCACAAGATGAGGTATTCCCCTGCCCTCGGCGGAGTCCAGTCAAAACTGCTGTTCGGTGGCTGAGATTGATTGATCATACTCAGTCGTTCCCAATAAACGTGCACATTGTGGGTGAGGGGATCGCTGTTCTTGAAGCGGACTGCTTGACCCTTTTGTAAGGGGACCAGATGGGGAACGAACACCTTTCTTTGTTGGTCCAGCACCACGGGAACTTGCGGAGGTTCATAGGTACCCTTCACGCCTTTGAGATAGACAACGGTGTTCTGGCTCTTGTCGCCTTTCGTCACAATTAGCTTGCCCACCAGCGTGCCCGAAGCAGCCTCCCCGATCGCTGTCGCCGCTAGCAAGCCGGATAACGCGATTGCGATGCCCAGCACGGTGATGAATTTTGTTTGGCGTTTCATTGTCCTTCCTCCTTATTCACCGGACCCGATAACCATCTCCGTCCCTCCGCCGCCACCTAGAAGATGAATCGGACTTGCGCTTTGAACTGGTCGTCGAACGGGGGCAGGAGGGGTGCCCCACTGCGGGAGAAGGAACCCTCCAGGCCGAGGATCACGTTGGCGCGCAGCAGCAAGGTGGTGGAGATAGTGGTGCGGTTGAAGCCGGAATCAAAGTCCGGGTTAACCGCCTCGAAGCGCACGGCAGGCTGCACCCAGGGCCAGGGGGTGACGTAGTTGGCCTCGATGGTGGTGATGCCCACGTTGAACTCACGGCCGTCCTTGAGGTCATCGTTGTTGATCTGGAAACCCCCAAAAAGGTTCAGATCTTTAAACCACCAGTCGAAGGTGACCCCGGCGCGGATGAAGCGGTTGCCGTTGTTGTCGAACAACTCGCCCAGGGGGGTATCCAAGAAAGCTCCGGCGGTGCCCCGGTAGAGGTAGCCCCCAAGAGTCAAGGAGTCGTCCCGCCAGTTGTTGGTCTGCTGGCCCGTGGTCTCCGAGCCGGAACCGAACACGCCCAGGCCGCCAATCTTATAGGAAGCCTGGAGGTAGACGTCTTTGCCCGAGTTGACGTCGAATTCGCCGCCGACTTCTTCGGCGTGTTCTTCAAGCTCTTCGATCAATTCCTCTAAGGCCTCGGACTCCTCCAGAGCCTCTGCGGCGCCGCCGAATTCGCCATTGACGACACCAACAGCCCAGAGGAGACCTCCTTTGCCCCCGGGTCCTTCTCGGCCGCCCCACAGCTCCACGCCGCGCTGGTTTGGCGAGAAACCGAAGAAGTTGCCGGCAGGGATGGTGGGGAACACATTAGAGAGGTAGTTGGTCTGCCGGATCAGGCGAAGGTGATTGGAGAAGGGAACCGCCCGGGGTTCAAATTGCCCCAGTCTGACGTTGATCAGGTGGCTGGGGTTGTTGTACTGGAAGAACAGTCGGCCGATTCCGCCCGGCTTGCCTTCTTCGAAGAGGTCAACATCACCGAAGAAGGAGAAGCTCTCGCCCACCGTGCCACCCAGCAGCAAGCCGATCTCCTCAATGCCATCGAACTCGTTGTTCGCCTCGGCGCTGCGGTTGATGGTGTAGCTGGACTCGAGCGTAAAACCCAGCATGGTGCCGCCAGGGATATCGGCGGGCCAGATCCCCTTAGGCCACACCCGCTTCCACGCCGGTGCTCCCAAGGGAACCTTTTCCTGCTTGACTAGTTCCTCGTCGCCCTCCGGCATGCGATAGCCCATATTCTTGAAGGCCCGCCCGAAGGCGTTGAGCTTCGGCGGAGCCACGTGGCAAGTCATGCAGCTCGTTTTGTACTTGCGGGCAAACGGAGGGATTGCCGAAGCGGGCTGGGAGAGGGCAAAGAAAAACCCTGTAGTCGCCAGCCACACGAGGGCCGCCGTCAAAATGCCGATGCGATGCCGAGTGTCCATTTCCACCTCCCGCAGGCTCCTCCGCGGTGAGCCTGCTTTCCTTTCTAGGCTATTCCTTACTTTTTACTCATAATTTGGCGGAAAAATATTAGCCTTTCGCGGCAGTCCTCAGTTTGCGCTTTCTCGCAACCGCCTGAGCCATGTCGGCCAGGGTGGTGCGCTGTAACCGCCTAGTGATGCGCGCTCGGACTTCTTTCCACATCGCGTGTACGGGGCACGGCATTTGGTCCGAGCACTCGGCCAGGCCGACTACGCATTGCTCTAAGCCGTCGAGGCCCTCGATCGACGCTATGATCTCACGGAGCTTAATTTCTCGCGCTGGTCGGACCAACTGGAAGCCGCCTCCGGGTCCTTTGCGGGAGAGCAGCAGGCCCGCCCGCGCCAACTGGTGGAGAATCCGGGCAAGAAAGGGCACCCTGATGTCTTCGCCGCGGGCAATTTCGGCCACGGTTACGAAGCGGCTCCGCGGCTGCTGGGCCAGATGGGCGACGGCCCGGATTGCATATTCACAGGGGCGCGAGTAAAGCATCCCACTAATCCCAGTTCAAGACTAACTAATCAGAAATTAGCTTGCAAGGACGCTTGTCACCTTCACGTGTGATGTCCATCACAGCGGCTGGCCTTCCGTCGAGTGCAAAAACGGGCCGCACCGGCACCGACCTGCCCTACTTCTGGGGCGGGTTCGTTCTTGTCGGCCGCTAGAATGTGTGCGAAGAGCGCCTAAGATTGCATATGTTGCACGCGCGCCAAATGAGCGTTGGTTGCGAGAAATAGCCAAACCACTGGCTCCCCTTTTCCCCTCAATCATTTAGCTTGGCGGTGTTTGCCCGTTTTTGGCCCTATTTGGGCGCCTGTATGCGCAAATTATGCGCAAATTTCAGAGTCCACATCGGGAGGCTGAGTGAAAGCATTTGTCGCTAGGTTCATCGCGGCGATCATAAGAGCCATTCCCTACGCCTTGGCTCTGCTCGGCTTCCTGTGGATTCTGGCGAGGAGTTAATACCATGTGGTGGATTTTTCGACGGCGGGACAAAGACGAAGAACATGAGGCTGAAACCGAGCAAGAGGATCAAAACCTCTGGTCCTGGGAGGAACCAAAGGAGAACTGGTGGCTTGCAGGAGCAATAGCCAGAGCTATTGAACGTTCTTTGGAGAACCAGAAATCAGAGCAAGGCCAAGGTGAAGGAGAAGCATCTAGCAATGCTCAGTCTGCGCCAGACAGTCCAGCAGGAGAACCAAATACTGACTTTGGAAGTTGGGGTGGGGCGGATTTTGGTAGCGGCGACATGAATTTCTAAACGCGGAGGGGAAAGTCCGTGTCGAACAAAAAACAGCAAGAACAAGAAGATAAAACCGCTGCGAACATCGGGTTTCAAGCCCAGCTGCGACACAGCAGTACGTTCACTGTACTGCCGTATGCTGGCGTAGGCACCCCTGTCTTTCATAGGGTGGAAGAATCGAAGAAGACGGGAGCTGTTTTCGAGGACACCTACGACGTTGCGATCTCTGGCTGTGCAAGTTGTGGGGCTGCTATGCATAACCCACAGGAAATCGGCGGCTCCTGCTTCATTTGCCAAAGTTTGGTATGCAAAGAATGCGCACAATTCCGCTGCGTGCACCATGGCAAGATCGTGTGCCAGGATGATGCAATCCGCTTTGGTGAGCTTGTCGGATGTCGAGCCGACAATATCTTCCGTTTGGTCCTTCTGGCCCTAAGGGAATGAGAGCAACAAGCAACGAGAAAATACGATCCTTCTTGTGGGAAACGTTGAAGTACGAGACGGATCGAGCCAAGCGACAAGTAATTCACACGGCTCTGATCTCTGCAAACCCCAAGTGGGTGGAGCGTCTTTTCCGCTGGGCGATGGTTAACGCTCCCATGCCAGCGCCAGCCATTACTCAAGAACAGCCCCTGTTCAGGGAGCCTGATCCAAGGGTGGTGTCCCGCGGCAAGGTCTTTTTGGGCTTGACCCCAAGAGGAACCCCAGTCCGCCTGAATGATGATGTGTGGGGCCGAAAGGGCCATGTCATGATCTCCGGAACAACCGGGACAGGGAAAACGACGCTTCTAACATACCTCGCCTACCAGCTGTACCAGTTCGTGCCAGTGCAGATCTTTGACACGCTCAATAAGTTTGCAAAGGTTTCGACCCGATTTGCGCCTGCTCCATTCGTCCTCCCGTTTCATCAATACAGGCGAAATATTTTTAGCCCACCTGCCTGTTGCAATTCGGCCACATGGATCCAGATTGTCCTGAATTACCTGCGCAACGACTTCGAGGTGGAAAACGTTGCGACCAATGTGTTAGCTCAGGTCTGCTCGGATCTCCAAGATAGTGGTGTGGCCCTGACGATTCCAAATATTGTCCAGCAACTCCAGAACACCAAGTATCGGTCGGCATCGCAGCGGGCTCTTTTGAACCGCCTGCTTGGCCTATTGCAGGCAACTGGTCCAGTTTTTGCGGCACAGGTTGGAGTGGATCCAGACCGTATTTTGAAATCTTCCAGCATTTTCATCCTGAACCAAGTAGCGGGACAGCCACTCAAGATCTTTTACGACGACCTATATGCTTGGATTGCACAGTCACGCCAGTCCAACCTTGACGGCCACTTGCGGAACATCTGGATCTTTGATGAGTCGCATACCCTCTTTTCCAAGCTGACAGCAGAGGCTCTGGCGCTACAGATGTTCCGACAGGGACGAAACTACGGCATCTGCTTCATCTGCGGGGACCAGATCCCCAGCTACGAACATCCTGTTGTGCGCGGCAACATCGGCCTACAGATCATCTTTCGGCTTCGCGATTGGGACGCCGCGATGATGTACGGCTCACTGATGGGTCTTAGCCAAGCGCAGCGGCATGCCCTCATGAATCTTCCGTCTCGTACTGCCCTTGTGCACCACCCTGATGTGGCCTACCCATTCTTGGTGCAGGTGCCAGAACTGCATTTCGAGCGGTCGTCAGAGCGGGACCTAGAGAAACGAATTCAAGAAACAATTCAGGAGCTGCAAATCGGCGACGAGCCGGTCATCCAACGCTTGGCCCTGCCTTCGTCTCCGCCACCCGAGCGGGAGCTCTCACACGAAGCTCAGATTTACTTGATGGATATCGCGAAGGAGCTATTCGTTTCTGCCACCGAACGAGATAAGAGATTCGGCTTTTCTGGATACAAGGGAGACAAGATACGGAAGGAGCTGAAGAGCGAGGGCCTGGTCAAGGAGGCTTCCGTTACCACCTATAAGCGGGGTGGTGAGTTCCTGGTCTTCCCGCTAACGGAAAAGGGACAGGATTACTTAAAGGCGCGAGCAGTTCCATACGAGCCTCCGAAAGGGAAGGGTAACTGGCAACATCGCTTCTGCCAGCATTCAATCGCAAAGAAGCTCGTTGAAGCTGGACACAAGGCAGAGATCGAGGCAAGGCGGGTCTCAAAACAGGTGGACGTTGGTGCCAATATCGATGGCCAGTGGGTTGCATTCGAGGTCGTTATGTCACAGCCTGAAAAGGAGGTTACTAACCTCGCTAAGGACTTAGAGGACGGGTGGGACTGTATTGTGTTTTGTTGCGATAAGCCCAGCACAGTCAACCGGTTGAAGAAACTTCTAGACCCAGTGCCGCCCAAGGTTGAAGTCCGCCTTCTCTCTTCTTTTTTCTGATTCTGAGTCTGTCAACTCAAAACAGAAACAGAAGCAAATCGGGTACAAGGGCAAGGAGCCTAGTAGCCATAATGGCCTGAAACCGATGCTAGAAGTGCTCCCCGACCAGGGATGCGCCAATCCATTACGATCGATTGTGAAAGCCGCGATCTACGCCCGCGTGAGCACTACTGCCAATCAGTCTGTGGAGATGCAACTGCGCGATCTCCGGGAACTGGCGGCCCGGCGTGGCTTCGAGATTGTCGGGGAGTACTGCGACGAAGGGATTAGCGGGGCCAAGGACTCTCGCCCCGGACTCAACCGACTGCTGGCGGACGCTGAGGCGGGCAAGTTCCCGGTCATCCTGGTCTGGAAGCTCGACCGCCTAGGGCGCAGCTTGGTTCACTTGGTAAGGCTGATGGAGGACTTCCGCCGCCTCGGCATCGAGCTGGTGAGCTTTTCCGAGGGGCTGGACTTCACGACCACCACCGGCAAGCTGCTCTTCCAAATCATTAGCGCCTTTGCCGAGTTCGAGCGGGACTGTATCCGGGAGCGGGTGCTAGGGGGAATGAGGAACGCTAAAGCCAAGGGCAAGCGCATCGGGCGTCCCCCGCGTACGTATTTGTCGGAGGAGACGCGAAAAGCCATGGCCCTGGCCTACCGCCAGGGTCAGGGCAGCCTACGGCAGCTGGCGGTTCGATATGGCACCTCGGCAGCGACAGTGCGGCGCTGCGTCGGCTCGTTGCAAAGGATCTCTACCGAAGCCGCGGCGTCCGCCTGATTCTTTCAGGGTGAACCTTTCCGCTTCAGCCTGTGACAAACCTTGGGGTTTGGTACACCCTGCGTTGATTGTCTCCGCGTCGGATGCTTCACGCTGCCTGACAATCAAGGTTGCACACCGACTAAGCGCAGTTCGGCGCGAGCAGTGTCGAAGTAGAGATATACCTGGACAACATGGGATTCGCCGGGCCGACGCAGGGTCAGACGAGCAACATGACGATCTGCTGCTGTCCGTCCGCA
This sequence comes from Acidobacteriia bacterium AH_259_A11_L15, assembly GCA_027717655.1. Taxonomy (GTDB): domain Bacteria; phylum Acidobacteriota; class Terriglobia; order Acidiferrales; family 2-02-FULL-67-57; genus 2-02-FULL-67-57. The sequence goes on along the minus strand of JALLOH010000027.1, from coordinate 3,969 downwards.
CCCTCCAAATTGATCAAGGAGTTCAGAGGAAAAAGTAAGGAGCGGCTGGGAGATCGACCCGCTATCGATCAGCTTCTTCGGCTCGGCTGCACATCTAAGTCCGTAGTCATAGTTGTCTGGCTTTTGCTTCCTTCCTACCATCTCTTCCCGTAGATCTTCAAAACGGAGGAGGAAGCTTGTTCCCGATTGTTCGATGCGGAACCGGTCAAGCGCTGCCCGGCGGTACAGGTAATAGCGCACAATCTTGTCGCGGCGTTGACTGATCTGCTCAGCAAGATAGCGCGCAGCCTCCGGGTCGGAGAGTTCGCCTGTTTCGACCGCCGCCCAGATCTGTTCGTCGGTGAAGGAGCCGACAATCTTCGCAGCCCAGTAGGCATCATGATCGGTCATGTTCTCAAAAGCGACGAGTGGGAAGTTCTGCTTCCAATTCGGCGGATCGAAATCGGTCACGTTGTAAATGCCAACGCTCGGGTAGCGCACGATGTGTTTGCGGTCTAGCCATGGTTGCTGATAGATGCCCAGGCTCAACAGCACCTTCGTGGCCTCGCCCGCATCGAATTGGTATTCGTGCCCGACGATGGGCACGTTCGGGAAGATTGTGTCACTGCCGAGCGTTGAGCCAAAATCGATGAGATAGTGACGGACAAAGCTGCGCCCATCCTCCGTCACATAGAGATCCATCGTGTTTCCCAGGCGAATATCGTTGTGTTCCAGCCAGGCACAGAAGACCCGAAGGCCGCGCAGATCGCGCCGATGCTCGTGCGGGATGATATCGTTCGGATCGTCCGCCCGTACACCGACAAAGCTGAAGCCCCCCAAGGGCTTTCCCTTGAGAAGTTTGCTGGCCACAGCACGATACTGCCCGTTGGGCTGTTGCGCCGAGCGCTGAAGGATCTCCTCAAGATCAGCCTCGGTCATCGTCCGTCTCCGACCCAGGTGGTCAGTGAAAGGTGCATCGGGATCTAGTCGTAGCTGCTCGCGGCGAAAACGAAAAATCGTGTTTTGGGGTACGTTGTAGCCAATCGCGTAAAATAGCTTCGTTGAGATGACTTCTGCTGCCGTTGCCAGCTCAGGATACTCGGGCGGATCAAACTTAAGAATGTAGATATCTCCTTCCTGGTCGAGGACCCAGAAGCCCGGCGACAGGCCCGCTGTCTTGCCGCGAACCACTGTCAGAGGGCCCTCAGCCGGTCCGTCGTTTTCGTTGGGCCCGCGCTTGATCTCTTCCAACGACAGCCGGCGGCGTCCATTGCGGTTGGTGAACCACGAAGAGTCGGGAACTTTGTCCAAAGTATTAACGTTATATGCTTCCCTTGGCTTCCCGGCCAGTTTGCGAAAGTGTCGCGGAAAATCGAACGCCTGTTTTACCTGCTGGAAGATCGTTCCGTTCAAGAAATCATAGACGTAGCCGGTCTCGAAACCTTCCGGCTCTGGAATCGACTCCATGTCGAAGTCCAGCCAGATGGGCTCCTCCTTTGAATAGGGCGGAGAGTGCTGCGCGGAGACCACTGCCCCGCACCCGCACACGAACAAGGCGAGGATCAAGGTCAATCCGCGCCGGTTTCCCTTGCGCTGTCTCATGGTTCCTCTCCCTTGTCATACATACGTGAAGGCTCCGATTAGAATGTGGGTCCAAAGCTAAAGAAGATGCGCGCCCCCTCGCCACTTTTGCCGACGAGGATTCTCAGAAAGACACTCTTCTTTGACGTGAAGTGAACTCCTCCCCCGAACGTCGCATGAATGTTCTCGGTACTGAATTCCGACCGGCGGTCGAAAACCTGTCCGATATCGGTAAAGAGAACCGCCTGGATGCCTTCGACCAGTTGATAGCGATACTCTATGTTCGATGCCACTGCGTTACGTCCATGGAAGCGATACGTATCGTAGCCCCGCAACGTCTGGGAGTCGCCGAGGCGCGCCAGTCGGAAGAAGGGGATTTCCGACCCGCCTTTGCGCTCGTTGAAAATGCCCAGCACCCTGAGCGCCAACACGCGCCGCTTGGTCCCCAGCGGAATGTAGCCTCGAGCATCCAGCAAATAGTTCCAAAACCCAAAGTCTCCACGGCTCACGGAATCATTGGAGGTCACCACGAAGCGAACGTACGCGCCGGAGCGCGGATTGCCCGCCTGATCGCGCCCGTCGAATTCGGCGAAGGCAAAGGTACCCAGCAACTTGGCGCCCTCATCCAGTCCGGGCAGATCGCTCGACCCGAAAACTTCCTGAGTCGTGGCGAACCGATCGTCTTCGCCAGCGAAAATCCGACTGCTGGAATAGTCGACGCCCACACCGAGGTTGACCCGCCGGGGCAAGTGGACGCTCGCCGTCAAGCCGACTCCCCGCTCCTGAAGGTCGTAGTTGGTGCGCTGGTCACGCAAGCTTTGCGGACCGAGCCCCCAGAAATCCTCCTCTGGGCGAAGCCGGTACCGGGCGATGAAGTCAATGCTAAAGTCCTGCAGCGAGCCTGCGGTTGGATCGGCTCGCGTGCCCAGCACTGTTTCGAAATACTTTCTCGATGTCAGGTGTGAAGTGAAAAAAACGTTGAGGTTTTTCGATAACCACTCCGCTGTGGACAGATACGCGCCGCCGCCAAATCCTGATCCATCGCCCAGCCCACCGAAGAGAGGTTGAATATGGGGATTGCTCAAGATGAGCCGGAGGCGCTCCGGCAGATTTATCTCTTCGGCCCGCGTCAGCCCGCGGTCCGCTTTGGGGGCGATGGCACGAAATGGCGCCAGCAGGATGCGGGCCGGTAGGGGAGACTTGGGTGGAAACTTTTTCGGGTCTACAATCCGCCGCCGAGGTGAAGTATCAGTAGGAGTCTCATCCGTTTGATCCGTGCTGTCCTCAGAAGGTAGTGTCCCTCCAACCCTTGTCGGGCGGTCAGGTCTCTCGTCCTTCCTATTCGTTGATGGTATTTTTTGGTCTGGTCCCCTGCCATCCCGCTCTGTTACGCCGTCTTGAAGGCTGGGCAAGAACAGACATGGGAATAGCATCCCGCAGAGTAGAAATGAATTGCGGTTTTGATTCTTCGCCATGCAAGCCCCTCTTCCCCAAAGCCTCCCGTTGGCGAAGTAATAACCAGGCACCGAATCCGGTCGTTTGCGGATGCAAGAATATCACACAAGCCTCAACCCAGGAACCGTTTGGTCCCGCGGCTGGCTCTGGTTTGGGTGTGGCTTTTTGGTTGTGAAAGAGCTGGTAGAAATCTGTCCTCGCTGTCCTCTCCTCTAGAAAACGTGCTCGGGAACGAGGCCCAGTGAAGCCGCCAGGCGGTTCAGGAAGTTAAAGTGACTGGCGACCAGGCACACTTCGAGAATGGCGGCATCGTCCCAGCCGTGGCGGCGCAGTTCGGCGATGTCAGGTGCTTTGATCTTGAAGGGCGTCCGAGTTACCTTTTCAGCAAAGCGGAGCAAGGCTTTATTCTGCTCCGGTACGTCTGCCGCCTCGTAGTCGCGGATGAGCTGCCGTCCAAGGGCCTTGTCCACCCCCAGGCGGTGCAACAGTTCCAAGTGGGCCACAATGCAGTAGGAGTCGGAATTCGCCGCTGACACCACCAGGCCGATTTCTTCCTTCAGCGCCGGAGGCAATGCCCCGTCGGTGCGGTAAATCGCGTGCCATAAAACCAGGCTTGCCCGCACGACATCGGGGCGGCTCCCCTGCGCCTGCCAGAAGTGCGGCAGGAAGCCAAACTCCTCTCGGATTTGAGCGTAGCTTTGGCGTAATTCGACGCCAGCTTGCTCTTCCGACACCTCGGGAATAAATGTCATTGGTTCCTCCCCCCGTAGTCCGACCCAAAGGAATGACCTAGCTTACCCGAGGTAGTTTCAATGCGGCAACCAAAACACACACCGCGAGGGTTCTAGAGGTTGTGCCGGGTCGAGTTAGGACTTAGCTGTCCGCTGTGCCTAAGCGGCAAGACGCTGCAACACCACCACCGTTTCATCGTCGTGGGCGGGCGCGTTGTTGCGA
>JALLOH010000279.1 GCA_027717655.1 Acidobacteriia bacterium AH_259_A11_L15 | reverse complement strand
GTTGCAGCTCTTGCTTATGGCCAGCATGATCGGGGCGGCGCACACGGGTTTCGCGACGCTGCTGGTAGGTTTTGTGGTGGCGGGCGCGGTGGCGGTGGCTATCATCCATCCCGCGATCAATCGTGCGGCCTTTCCTGAAGTCGGCGCAACAGAACCAGCGCCTCCGGGCCTGGCTGAATGCCGGCGGATTGGATGGATTCAAGCGATCTATCTAGTTCCTTTCGGCTTCCTTATGCTTATTGTTCCGGTATCCATAGCGGAAGTGATTGGTAGAACACGTAGAGTGGACGAGCTGGTTATTGTTCCGGCATCCATAGCGGAAGTGATTGGTAGAACAGAAGCGCTAGTGGGGATGGTAGTTTTCTGGGTGGTTGTGCTGGCGTTCGGCATTGTCATAGGGAGAAGCATGTTGGCGCTGTGGGAGGGGAATCGCCAGAGCGTCGGCGTATTCTACAGGTGGTTTCCCCTATTCCTCTTAGGGGATCTTCTAGCCGTGGCGTTGATCGTCGCGCTGCTGGCGGGAATGAGAATGCTAATGCTGGGTTTGCTCGTCCTGCCCGTCCTGCTCTACCTGCCGTTCTACCAGCGGCAGTTGGCGCGCAGACTGCTGGGAAGTGCGGGAAACCGAAAATAGAAATTGAGTCCAGACATGAGCGGCAAAAGGAAAAAGATCGTCATCGGCCTTCCGGTGGCGCTCATCGTGACGGCGGTGGTGTGGTTTTCCATAGTGGATAAGACCAATGGAACC
>JALLOH010000278.1 GCA_027717655.1 Acidobacteriia bacterium AH_259_A11_L15 | reverse complement strand
GGTAGAAGGTGACGTTCATCTCGATGGTGTCAAAGTACTCGGCCAGGTAGGTGGCTTCGTGGAAGCCCCGCGGCCGCGGCGTGGGATAGACGATGCCCGCCCAGTCCTCGTAGGACCAGCCCGCCGGGCCGACGCGAATCTCCGCCGTGGTCACCAAGGCAGCTCCTGTTTCGATTTTCACCTTTTTGCCGCCAAACTTCCAGCCCGCGCTTGCCCGGGCGTCCTTGTTGCGGATACAATCTGCGCACCCACCCGCCTCTGCGCGAGTGGTCTGCGGAGGAAGCCGATGACGCGCCGATTCGCCCTCCTGCTCGTCGTTTTCCTGGTTCCGCTGCTTTCCCGATGTTCGAAATCGCCTTCCGGGGGCGCTTCTGAGCCAGCGTCTTCCGCGCCGGTGACGTTCCTCGCCCAGGGGAAGGTCGGAGCCTTGAAGATCGTCGGTGTGGATTTGGCCCCTAGCCTGAGCGTCTCCTCGCAGGATACGGCAGACAAGCTGCACCCCAGTCTGCGCCCAGCCAATCCAGCGGAAACACGCAACGTCGTCCTCGAGCTCACCATCGTCTCCGAGACCTTGAAGACCATGCTGCCGCTTTCCTGCGGTGACTTTGTGCTGACCTACGATTCGCCGGCGGGCCAGGGTTCCGCGCCGTGTGTAGGTCTTTCCTTCGGAGACCAGTGGATCTTGGCGACGTCCCCCAGCCCGGAAATCAAGCTGATCTATAACGAGCTCGGTGAAACGCGAGAAGAGAAG
>JALLOH010000277.1 GCA_027717655.1 Acidobacteriia bacterium AH_259_A11_L15 | reverse complement strand
CTCCATGCTCTCCTTCGAGCTGGGCTCGCTCGCAGCCGCCCAGCGCATGCTCCGCGAAGTCAAGCTCTGCGCCCTGGGCGAGAGCCTGGGCGGCGTCGAAACCCTCATCTCTCACCCGGCCACCATGACTCACGCCTCGGTGCCCCGCCCAGAGCGCGAGAAGATCGGCATCACCGACGGCCTGGTGCGCCTCTCCGTGGGCATCGAGGACGTGGAAGACCTGATCGCCGACCTCGACCGCGCGCTGGCAGCGGTCTAATATCTCTCCCATGGCAGGTGGCGAGTTCGAATACCGCGGGCTTGTCGCCTCCGCCTACGACCTATTCACCAGTGAGGACAAACTCGGCGATCGCGAGTTTTTCCGCCAGGCAATCGAGCGATACGGCCAACCGGCGTTGGAGATCGGCTGTGGAACCGGGCGGCTGCTGATTCCCTTTCGCGCCGCGGATCTGGAAGTCGAGGGGGTGGACAGCTCACCCGAGATGTTGGCCCTCTGCCGTCGGAAGGCGGAGGTCGGCGGTTTCACGGTTGCGCTCTACCCGCAACGCATGCAGGAACTCGATTTCCCCCGGCGCTACCGGACACTCTATATTCCGGCGGCCACGTTCATGCTGCTACGCCGGGCGGATGAAATCGAGCAGGCCCTGCGCGGTTTCCACCACCACTTGGAGCCGGGGGGGGCACCTCCTGATCAGCCTGTTTCTTCCCTGGAAGCATGACCTTCTGGGCAAACCACCCCCGGTGAGAGAGTGGCGG
>JALLOH010000276.1 GCA_027717655.1 Acidobacteriia bacterium AH_259_A11_L15 | reverse complement strand
TCCGCTTCCACTCCTTCCAAGCGCTGGCCTTCGGGATCGTGGCGTTCGTGGTGAGCTTCATCCTGGGGTTCATTCCTGTTGTGGGTTGGATTGTTGCGATTGCGTGGTCGCTGTTGGTTCTGGTGCTTTGGCTGGTTTGCCTCTACAAAGCATTCAGCAAGGAAAAGTTCAAGCTGCCGGTGATCGGGGATTTTGCCGAGAAGCAGGCCGGCGGGGCGTAGGCCGGAGAGCCAGCCGGGCGTCAGCGGCTTCCGGCGGCGCCGTCGGAGGCGTCGTTGAGCGCCCAGTCGTAGTCGTAGAATTCGATCCGGGGGCTCTCTTCCCGGAGGCGGGCAGCGGTTTCCGCCGGCAGGTAGTGCGCGACGTAGTCAGCCAGGCTCGGCTTCTGCCGGCCCTGCCGCTTGAGCTCCTGCAAGAAATCTTCCTGGTACCAGTCGAAAATCTTGGAGAGGAACAAGACGTTGCCTCGCAGCCAGACGTTCTGCTGCTTGCGGATGAAGTCGCGGGCCTGGGCGTCGAGTTGGGCGTCGAGGTGCTCGGCGCGGTAGGGCTCGCCCCGCAGCACCGGGCAACTGGCCGAGGCGCAATTGAGGGCGAAGTGAATCCGGGGCTCCTGGAATTGCCGCCGCAGGATGCCGTGCTCGATGTCGTCCAGGCTGTACTCTCTCCCCCCGGCCTCGTGCTTGGAGCGCTTGAAGAAGAGCACCCCCCAGAGGGTGCCCAGGCGGACCACGCTCTCGATGGGGTAGTCCTCAATGAC
>JALLOH010000275.1 GCA_027717655.1 Acidobacteriia bacterium AH_259_A11_L15 | reverse complement strand
CGTAGAAAGTGTCGGTAGGCACACCCACCGCCTCGCCCCGGCGAATCAACTCGGCGGCACCCTGAATGGCGCGCGAATCCGGCTTGTCCGGAGAAACCTTGACAATCCTGGCCACGGATTTCCTTGGGTGCGGGCAAAAACTCCGCGGACTTCCGCGGACGCTAGCACAAGCCCTGCGGGCAGTCAAGCAAGCCACCTCCGGGCGCAACTTTACTCCGCTGAAGGCGTCTGCTAGGCTGGCGAATTGGACCAGCGAGGACCAAAGCGATGAAAACCAGCGCGCGGAGGGAGCTCTCCAGCCCGCGCCATCCGCTGCTGAAGCGCTTCCGGCGGGCGCTGGAGCGCGGCGAACTGACCCCGGAGGGCTGCTGCGCGGTGGAAGGCGTTCATATGGTCGAAGAAGCGCTGCGCAGCCCGGCCGAGGTGGTGGCCTTGATCGCCGCGCGCTCGGCCGAGCACCGCCTGGCCTCCTTTGAAGCGGCCAGCAACGGGCAGGTTCGCTCCTACGTGGTTCCCGACCGAGTGTTCCGCTCCCTGGCGCAGACGGAAACCCCTCAGGGAATTGCCGCGCTGGTGCGCTTGCGGGAAATTCAGTTGGAAGAGCCGCTGGCTCGCCCCCAGGCGCTGGCGGTGGTGCTGGCTGGAGTGCAAGACCCGGGGAACCTGGGGACCATCCTGCGGGCGCTGGAAGCTTTCGGGGGCGCCGCCTGCCTGCTGGGGCCGAACACGGTGAGTCCGTTCAACGCCAAGGCGGTGCGAGCC
>JALLOH010000274.1 GCA_027717655.1 Acidobacteriia bacterium AH_259_A11_L15 | reverse complement strand
CTCTATACCATTTCCGAGAAGCCCGACATCCACAGGACACCGGTTCCGCGGTTCGACCTGCTGAAAATCGAACACTATACCTCGATGTGTGTGCAGTTCTCCCGTGGCTGTCCCTTCCAATGCGAGTTTTGCGACATCATTACTCTCTACGGGAGGAAGCCTAGAACGAAAAGTCCAAGCCAGATCATGATGGAGTTGGAGGCGCTTTTCGCGCTCGGTTGGCGAAAGCCGATCTTCATGGTCGACGATAATTTCATCGGGAATCACAAGCTCGCCCTGCAATTGGCGCAAGAGTTGCGACCGTGGCAGAAGATGCATGGCTATCCTTTCGCGTTCTACACGGAAGCGTCCATCGATCTCGCGCAGCGGCCGGCGTTGATCGAAGCGATGGTGCAAGCGAACTTCTTCTCTGTCTTCGTCGGCATCGAAAGCCCGTCCCCGGAGTCTTTGCGGGAGGCAAAAAAGTTCCAGAATCTGCGCCAGGACCCGCTAGACTGCATTCGCTTGATTCAGGAAAAAGGACTTTGGGTAATGGGAGGGTTCATTATTGGGTTCGACTCCGATACCGAAGACATCTTCGACCGGCAAGTCGAGTTCATCGAGCGCGCTGCGATTCCGTGGGCCATGGCTGGATTCTTGCAAGCGCTCCCGACTACTCCGCTGTATGATCGAATGTTGAAAGAGGGTCGGCTGACCGAGCGTGTGACCAGCAATTTTGTTCCGCCCAATTTTCGTACGGTTCTTCCCCTTCCCGGGCTGCTGG
>JALLOH010000273.1 GCA_027717655.1 Acidobacteriia bacterium AH_259_A11_L15 | reverse complement strand
GAAATCCATGATGCGGGCCAGGGCGGCCTTGTGCAGCACGACGTCGTTCAGGGCGCGGTAGCGGGCGATGGTTTGCGCGCCGCGCTGGACGCTGGCTTCCAGCAGCCGGCGGGACTCGACCCGGTGCCGGTCGGCCAGCACGCCCTCGAGGGTGTCGTACATCTCGTCCAGGGTGACTTCGGTGAGGAAGCCCAGGCTGCCCAGGTTCACGGCCAGCAGGGGAACGTCGTAGTCCTGCACGTGGCGGGCGGCGGCCAGCAGCGTGCCGTCGCCGCCCAGCACTACCAGCAGGTCAACCTGCGCGGGGATTTGCTCGCGGGGGAGGCCGCCCTTTTGGTCCAGGCAGGTCAGGGTTTCCTGGTCGCAGACGGCTTCGATGCCGTGCTGGCGGAGCCAGTCGAGCAACCGGGGCGCCGCCGCGCAGATGTCTTCCTTCTTGGGCTTGGAGACGATGCCGACGCGGCGGAGCTTCATGGGCGCGATTCTACACGAGGGCTCCAGACGGCGCGGAGAAAAAACTCCTGGTTGCCTTCGGCGCCCGGCAGGCGGGAGGGGCGAGCGTCGAGTTGCTGGAAACCCAGCGCGGCGGCGGCGCGGCGGACTTTCTCGACTGCTTCCTGGTGAAGCGCCGGGTCGCGCACGATGCCGCCCTTGCCCACCTGGTGGCGGCTAAGCTCGAACTGCGGCTTGACCAGAACCAGAAAGACGGCGCCGGGGCGGGCGCAGGCTCTCGCGGCCGGGAGGATTTTTTCTACCGAGATGAAAGA
>JALLOH010000272.1 GCA_027717655.1 Acidobacteriia bacterium AH_259_A11_L15 | reverse complement strand
CCTGCGGGCAGTGCTAGACTCCCCGACTGGGCGTTCGTTTCATGCCAGTCTCATTCTTCCCTACACCCGCGCCGGGCCGCGGCCGCCGTTTCTTGGGTCCGCCGGCTGCTCTCTTCGCCCTCGGGCTGCTCCTGGCGGCTTGCGGTGGAGGAGGTAGTTTTTCGGCGCCTTCCGACAGTGGAGGCTCCAGCGGCGGCGGTGGTTCCGGCGCCGTCGTTGCCCCCACCCTCACCGCCGTCGTACCCGACTCCGGACCCAGCGGCGGGGGTACCCTCGTCACCCTGATCGGCACTGACTTCTCTTCTGGCGCCAACGTGCATTTCGGAATGAACAAAAATACCCCGTTCTCGGTCACTTCCACTGCCATTCAGGTGTTTACTCCCCCCCATGACTCGGGCACGGTTGACGTCTGGGTCGTCAACCCCGGCCCCAGTCCCGGAGCGCTGTTCAACTCCTTTACTTACGACCCGCCCGCCGGGCAGTCCTTACTCTTTACCAACGTCACCCGCGCCGCCGGCATCACCTTCAAACACACCCGCGACACGGTGGAGCTGCCCGTCTCGGCCGGCCTGGCCATCGCCGACTTCAACAACGACGGCTGGGACGACTTCTACCTCACCAACACCGGCGGCGCCAACGCCCTCTACATTAACCAGCAGGACGGCACCTTCGTTGACCAGGCCGTCCTAGCCGGCGTCGACCTCCCCGCTAGCATCGACAACGCCGCCTGCGCCGCCGATTTCGACAACAACGGCGACCCCGACCTCTATGT
>JALLOH010000271.1 GCA_027717655.1 Acidobacteriia bacterium AH_259_A11_L15 | reverse complement strand
AAGACGCTGCAACACCACCACCGTTTCATCGTCGTGGGCGGGCGCGTTGTTGCGAAACCTTCGCACAGCGGCGAGCAACGTCTGCCCGGCGGCCGTAGGGGAATCAACCGGCACGCTGCGCGCCAGTTCCAGCAACCGCTCGCGGCCCAGCTCCTGCCCCGCCTCGTCCTTTGCTTCCGAAAGTGCATCAGTGTAGAGCACCAGCAGGTCGGCGGGAGCGAGCCGGACCACGGTCTGGTGGTACCCCGTGCCCGGGATCAGCCCTAGGGGCAAGCCTTCCACCCCGGTTTCGGCGTGGGGCGTGTCCTCTTCGAGCCAATCCCACTTTTTTTCGGTGGCGTGGTACCAGAGCGGAGCCAGATGTCCGGCGTTGGTGAAGACCAACTGACCAGTCTCGCGGTAAAAGCCCAGCACCACCACGGTGGCGTACTCCACGCCGGTCAACCCCCGCCGGAAGGCCTGGTTGAGTTGGCCCATGAAGCTCGACTGGTCCCAGGTGTTGATGTACCTTTGCATTAACCTGCGCAGTTTCTCGGCCAGTGAACTCACCGCTTGGCCGTGGCCGCTGACGTCGGCCAGGGCCACGCGGGAGACGCTGCCGTGGTCACAGGCTGACAGGTAGTGGACGTCGCCACCGCCCGTCGCGGGGTCGAGCGGAGTCGAGTAGACCCAGCCAGCCAAACCCGGCAGCTCCACCGAGCGGGCTACCTTGTGGTTGCCGCCCCAAACCTCCATGCAGACCAATTGGTGGGCAGATTGCTCCTGTCTGCTCA
>JALLOH010000270.1 GCA_027717655.1 Acidobacteriia bacterium AH_259_A11_L15 | reverse complement strand
GCGTTGAAGGCCCTCTACCAGCACTCCAAGAGGCGCACCCGCCGCGCCGTGGCCCTGGTGGCGGCCGTGGGTGTGGTAGCCCTTCTCGGTCTGTATTTCAAAGGAGAGTATGACAAGGCGCACCTGAAGGACGAATTGGGCCAGTACGCCGCTGTGCTGTTCGAGGAGCGGGGCAAGCGCGCGGATTTGGAAACTCTGATCGCGCGCCTGTCCCAGGAGATCGAGCAGCAAGACGAGTCGCAAGCTCTTCGCGAGGAGCTCGCCCAGCGCGAGCGGGAGCTGGCAACCAAGATCGGGGAGGACAGGGAAGAGGCGGAGAAAACCATCGCGCAGCTTCGCGAACAGCTCCAATCGCTGGAAAGACAGATGCAGTTGGAAGAAAGGATTATCCAGCGGTACGGGGATGGCGTGTGCTTGATTGTGGGCCGCTACGGGTTTGTCGACCCTGAGTCCAACCAGTGGCTTCGCTTCGACCTCAATGAGGACGGGAGCCCGAAAATCGAAGACGACGTCCCGGTAGTGAGGCTGGGAGGGGAGGGGCCGCGCGCGACCATCGCGTATACCGGAACCGGATTCCTGGTGGGCGAGGGCGGCTGGATCCTCACCAACCGCCATATCCTCCAGCCCTGGTGGGATGAGCCGCCCGAGATGGAGCTGATCCAGAAAGGGCTCCGGCCCCGGTTTCTGGTGCTGAAGGCGTATTTTCCCAACCTAAAAACTCCCTATTTGCTTGAGGGGGGGCTCCTCCTCTGGGGGCGTCTCCTCTCCTGGCG
>JALLOH010000026.1 GCA_027717655.1 Acidobacteriia bacterium AH_259_A11_L15 | reverse complement strand
AGGACGCCGAGACCGTCCTGATCAGCCTGGGCTTGGTGGTGGAATCCCGCGACCCCTACACCGAGGGGCACTGCCAGCGCTTGGCCCGTACCGCCGTGGCCTTGGGGAAGGAATTGAGCCTTCCGGAAGATTCCTTGCAGGCCCTCCGCCGCGGCGGCTACCTGCATGACATCGGCAAAATTGCCATCCCGGATTCCGTCTTCCTGAAGCAGGGCCGCTTGACCCAAGAGGAGTGGCGCGTCATGCGGCAACACCCCACCATCGGAGAACAGATTTGCAAGCCCTTGCGCTCCCTGGCCCTGGTCGTCCCCATCATCCGCTCCCACCACGAGCGCTGGGACGGCAGCGGCTACCCGGACGGGCTGCAGGGCGAGGCGATTCCCTTGCTGGCCCGCGTCCTGCAACTGGCCGACATCTACGACGCCCTGCGCACCTTGCGCCCCTACAAGCCGGCCTTAAGCTGCACCGCCGCCCTGGAGCAAATGCAGCGGGAGAGGGAAATGGGCTTGCTCGATCCCAACCTCTTGGAGGTCTTCCTTCGCCATCACCGCGACATCGTCGGCGAGTAGTCGCTGCCCGCGTTGACATTTTCCTCCCCTTGCCGGAAAATAACTTCTGTCCCTCCCGTGGGCGTGTGGCGCAGTTGGGAGCGCGCCTCGATGGCATCGAGGAGGTCGCGGGTTCGAATCCCGCCACGTCCACCATTCTCCTTCGCCCTTCGGGCTTCGGCGAATTACTATCCCTAGTGACTGCGACCCCTGTCATTCTGAGCGAAGCGAAGAATCTCATCGTCGGCGAATCCCCCGTTGCGATCTTGGCTCGGGGGTAGTGGATCAGTTTGACAAACTGACCCACTACCGGTTCAGCCCCTTCCTTGACTTGGTTTGACCCCTCCGCTAAACTGCTGAATTGGCGCTGATTTCCGAGTGCTCGCCGAGGAAGCATAGATCCTCTTGGCCATCCGCCCGCCAGCACGAAATTCCGTCCTCCTGGTTCTTGGGCTTTTTCTGGCCGCCGGAGCCGCCTCGCCGGCCTTCGGGCAGACGACCTCCGAGGTCCTGTTGGATGCCAGCCCCCAGCTCTTCACCGTCCTCTGTGCAGTGCGCGCCGCCGGGATGAGGCCCGGGCGCGCCGGCGCTGATCCGGTGAATACGGCCGTGGAGCGGGCGTTGGCGCGCGTACCCCCCGACCAGGTGGCTGCCTTGCGGGCCTTCTTTACCGACCCCGAACACGCCAACCCCGCCGAGCATCTAAGCCCCTATATTTCCGTGGGTCTCGTCCTGCAACTGCCCCCGGACCTTGAGTGGGTGTTCCCGCGCCAGCAACTCCCGCCGGATGTTTGGGAGGTTCAGACGTTCCAGCCTCTGCTGCGAGAGTTCTATGCCCGGGCCGAGTTGGGGCCGCTCTGGCGGCAGGTGCAGCCTTTCTATGAGCGGGCCATTGCCCAACGGCAGGCGGAAGTGTCCCAGGCGCTGCTCGAGACCCGCGGCTACCTGCGAATGATCGGGCAAAGCTACCCGGGGCGCACCTATACCATCTACTTGGAGTGGCTGGTGCCCCCCGGGCTTACCAGCGCCCGCAACTACGGCGACAGCTATTTTCTGGTCGTCCACCCCGCGCGCTCGGACCTGCTCGACGCCGTCCGGCACCAGTACCTCCATTTTCTTCTCGATCCGCTGGTGGCCAAGCACGCCGAGGCCTTCCGTGCCTGGGCTGGCTTGCTTCCGCGGGCCGGGCAAGCCCCGCGACTTCCCCAGCCCTTCCGGGAGGACGTGCTCCTGTTGGTGACCGAGTCGTTGATTCAGGCGGTGGAGCTGCGCCGGCGGCGGCTCGAGCCGCGGGCGGTCGTCGCCGAGTTGGACGATCGCGAGCGCTCCGGGTACATCTTTGCGCGCCACTTCTTCTACGCCCTCGAACGTTACGAACAGGAAGAGCCTTCCATCCGCTATTACTTTCCCGAGCTGCTCCAGGGGTTCGACGTAGCCGCCGAGCGGGCGCGCCTGGAACGAGTGGAGTTCGCTCCCTTGCCGCCGGAGCCGGTCCCGTCGCCTCCTCCGCCCGAGACCCCGGAGGAGACCGCCCGGCACCTGCTCGTGGAAGCCGAGCAGTCCGTGGTTGCCGGCGACTATGCCGCCGCCCGGCAGGGCTTCGAACGCGTCCTGGAACTCAACCCCCGGGAGCCGCGCGCCCTCTACGGGCTGGCAATCCTGGCCAGCCTGGAGGAAGATAGAGAGGCGGCCAAGCGCTATTTTCTGCTGGTCCTGCGGGAGGCCCGGGAACCTCGCATTTTGGGGTGGACGCACATCTACCTTGGACGCATCTATGATTTGGAGGGGCGCCGCCAGGAGGCAGTGGCCCATTACCGGGGGGCCCTGGCCTTGAACACCCGCCTGGAGAAGGTGAACGAGGCAGCCCGGCGCGGGCTGGAGCACCCCTTTGGTCAGACGCAGGGTTCGGACCCCTAGAGCAGGGGAGGAGAAGGATCAGCCTCCGGGCTCAACCGGAGCCGAGAGGCAATTCAGCGGAAGGAGGAGGAAAGTGAAAAACGGGATTTTCATGGTGACGAGCTTCACGCTGGCACTGGCCTTGACGGTTGCCGGCGCCGCGGCCCAGCCGCAACAGGAAGAGCAGAAACCGGAGGAGCAGCAACAGCAGCAAGAGCCCACACCCTTCGGCTTCGACTTGGGGACGCAAGAGCAACAGCCGCCCGCAGGTCCGACGCCGGAAGAGCAGCTGGCGATCGAGGAGTTGATGCGGGAAGACAACGCCCAGAGGCGCCTGGACCTGGCCCTGCAATTTTTGGAGAACTACCCGGAGAGCGTGTTTCGCGGGCGAGCCTACGCCACGGCCGCCGAGGCCTACCGGATGATCAACGACTATGCCCAGGCTATCGAGTACGGCGAGCGGGCACTGGAGTTGAGTCCCCAGGATGCGGTGACCATGATCATCGTGGCCGACTCCCTGGTGGAGAGCTCCCTGCCTACTCGGGAGGATTATCGGGACCAACTGGCTCGGGCTCAGGATTATGCGGCGCGCGCGCTGGAGATTTTGCCCGAATTGTTCGCCGGGATGGAGCACCGGCCGGAGGTGCCCGAGGAGGAATACCTGAGGCAGCAGAACTACGTCGAGGCTCAGGCGCACGCGGTGCTCGGCTATGTCTATTTTCGCCAGCGGGCTTATGAGCAGGCCGAAGCAGAACTAAAACAGTCAATCCGCCTGGCTCCCGACCGGCCCAACCCCATGGATTTCCTCCGCCTCGGGTACACCCACGTCCGCCAGCGGGAATACCAGGAGGCCCGGGATGTCTTCCAGCAGTGCGTGGATGTGATAGGCGAGCAGGCGCGGGGTTGCCAGCAGCAGCTCGAGCGCATGGAAGTCATTTTGGAGCGGCAGGCGGCCAGGTCGGGAGGCTCTCAGGAGTAGCGGGATGCCCCGGACCGCAAAGCGGGCGGAGCCGCTGGAATCCCTGCAGGAACAAATTGGCTATCAGTTCCGTGAGCCTGCCTGGTTGATCCAGGCGCTCACCCACCGCTCCCATCGCGAACGCAACGGCGGCCCCGCCGCTACCCTGGACAACGAGCGCCTGGAGTTCCTGGGGGATGCGGTGGTGGGATTCGTGGTCAGCGACGTGCTCTGCCGCTTGTTCCCCACCTTGAAGGAGGGGAAACTCTCCCGCATCCGGGCCAACCTGGTGAATACCCGCCACCTCCGCCGGGTGGCCGAGCGGCTGCAACTGGGCCGTTACCTGCGGCTGGGCCCGGGGGAAGAGAAAACCGGCGGCCGGCAAAAGCAGGCCCTGCTGGCCAACGCGGTGGAAGCGCTGGTGGCGGCGCTCTATCGCGACGGCGGGCTGGAGCCGGCTTGCCGCTTCGTGGACGAATTCTTGCTGCGGGAGCTGCACGAAGGCAGCGTGGAGCCGCTGGCCCGTGCGGATTACAAGTCGGCCTTGCAGGAATACTTGCAAGGAAGGCGCTGGCCGGCGGCTCGCTACGAAGTCGTGGAAACTCGCGGGCCTGAGCACCGCAAGATGTTCACGGTCGAGCTTTGGGTCGGGGACCGCCGCCTGGCCCGCGGCGAGGGGCTTTCCAAGAAGGCAGCCGAGCAGCAGGCGGCCTGCCAGGGCTTGCAACAGTTGGCGGTCGAAGCGGAAACACCAACGCTATGAGCGACACCCGCGGAGCGGAAAAGCTGAACACCCTGCGGGAATACGTGGACACCCTGCTGGTCACCGTGATCCTGGCCTTGTTCGGGACCACCTTTATTCTGCAGGCGTTCAAAATTCCTTCCAGTTCGATGGAAGCCACTCTGCTGGTGGGCGACCATTTGTTGGTAAACAAGTTCGCTCTGGCCGAAGACCCGGGGGCGGGCTGGGGCCTGCTGCCCTACCGGGCCATCCAGCGGGGCGACATTGTGGTTTTCAAGTACCCCTTCCCTCCCCACCAACATTTCGTCAAGCGCATCGTCGGCCTGCCGGGGGACCGGCTGAAGATCGTCGACGGGCAGGTCTACATCAACGGGCAGATGCTCCCGGAACCGTACATGCTCCACCGCCGCTCGCTGGGCAGCCGCCGCCTCCGAGACGATTTCCCCCTGCCGGGAGAATACTTCTATTCTTTCTCGCCCGGCAGCGGATGGGACGAGGAGATGCTTCGCTGGATTCAGGGGGACGAGCTGCTGCTGCCGCCCGGCAAGTACTTCGCGCTGGGCGACAACCGTGACAACAGCCAGGACAGCCGCTACTGGGGCTTTGTGGACCGCAAGAACATCATCGGTCGCCCCCTGCTGATTTACTGGTCCTATGAGGTCCCCAGGGCCCGGGGCCCGCGCAAGGATTCGGCCCCCTGGGAAGCCCTACGCGGGTTCTTCACCCGGATTCGCTGGCACCGCCTGCTGCGCTTGGTGCGCTAAGGCCACCCGCCCGGGAAAAATGCGCCACAAGAGACGCTGGCTGGCCCTCCTGGTTTTGCTGCTCCTGGTACTCTCCTTGCCTTTTCTCCTCAACCTGGATTTCTTGCTGCAAGGCGTGCGTGCTCGACGAGCAAGCGGTCGTGGGCGTCAGGCAGGGCCCGCGCGCCTGGAAGCGCATCGAGATCTGGCAGGTGGCAGCGTTGTACATCAACCGGGGGATGACCAGCGGCGGTAGCCGGCTGGCATTCTTGGCGTAGAGCGAATAATACTGGGTGTCCAGCGACTCGGTGCCGCCGTAAGCGGTTCCGATGCAAACCCCTACGCGCGGCTGCTGCTCCGGGGTGAATTCTTTCCAGCCGGCGTCTTCCAGCGCCTGCCGGGCGGCTACCAGGGCGAACTGGCTGAAGCGGTCGAGCTGGTCGAGCTCCTTTTCGGTGAAATGCTTGCCGGGGTCGTAGCAGCAAACTTCCGCCGCGATGCGGCACTTCAACCGCTCCCGCAGCGCCGGTGCGATGTTTTGGATGGCCCGGCTCCCCGAGCGGCCTTCCACCAGGTGGGAAAAGAACTCTTCCACCGTGTTCCCGGGAGCCGCGAGGACCCCCATTCCAGTGATGACCACCCGTCGCATCTGTCCGGGATGTTTCCTATGAAGGGCTCGAGGAGGAAGCCAGGTGCGGCGCCAGACGGCCCACGATGTCCCGCACCGTCTCGACGCCCTGCACCTCGGCGTCGGGGATGCTGATGTCGAAGGCTTGCTCCAGCTCGAAGAGCAGGGTCACCCGGTCGAGGGAGTCCATCCCCAGGTCCTCGAACCTCGACTCCAGGCGCACCTCGCCCGCCTTCCGCTTGGCCACCTTGGCCACTGCCTGGATCACTTTTTCTTCCAGGGACAGTCCGCTCATGCCGGGGCTCCAGCCGGCCCCAGCGCCGCCGGGCGGAAGCAGTCGCGCGGCAGATAACCCGCCTTCACCGCGTACTCCAGCAGCCGCCGCAGAAACGTGGGGTTGATCACCGGCAGGGCCAACAGCCGCTCCGCGTTCCGCGTCTCCAGGCGCAGGTCATTCAGGTACGGGAGCAAGTAGACTTCCAGCGCCCGGTGCAGGGCCTGCTCCTTCTGGCTCAACAGCGACAGGCTCCACTGCGCCACCGGCACCAGCTTGGGGATGCGCAGGTAGGGGAAGACCTTCACCAGGTCGAAGAGGTCGCGCAACAGGCAGCCGTTGCGGCTCACCAGGTGGAACGTGCGCCCCAGCGCCCAGGCCAGCTCCAGGCCGCGCTGAATCGCCCGTGCCACGTAGTCCACCGGGACGATGTTCACCTTGCGCTCCCGCAGGTCCGGCCAGTGGGAGAGCATCCCGCTGCCCAGGATGCGGATCATCTGATAAAAGAGGTTGAAGCTGGCGATGCGGCCAGTCTTGGTGTCCCCCACCGTAACGCTGGGCCGGAAGAGCACCACCGGCAGCTCTCGCGCCAACTCTTCCCGCACCCGCATTTCGGCCTGGTACTTGGTGCGCTCATACTCGTTGGCGAACACCGGCTGGGCGGGCAGCGAGTCCTCCGCAAAGTAGCCGGAGCGGCCCGTGCCCGAGGCCGCGTAGCTCGACAGGTAGGCGAACCGCCGCAAGTGCCCCTGCCGCTGGCAGGCGCGCGCCAGCTCCAGGGCGTGCTCGGTCCCCACCACGTTCGCCCGCTCGCATTCGGCGGCGCTCGCCCCCAGATGGGTAACCGCGGCGGAGTGAATGAAGATGTCGGTCGCGGCAATGACTCGCTGCCGATCGACCGGCGAAAGCCCGAAGCCCGGCTCCTCGATCGAACCCTCCAGCACCTGGGCCCGGCGCTCCACCTGGCTGGGCAGCCTCGCCGCCGCCAGCAGCGCCCCTATCCTCTGGACCGAAGACACCCCTTCGCGCGGCCGCACCAACACCAGTACCTGGGAGCCGCACTCCAAGTAGTGCTCCAGCACCCGGCTGCCAATGGCACCGGTGGCGCCGGTCAAGAAGATGGTGGGCTGATTGCGCCTGGTCAAGGTCAGTAGTCCCAAAAGAGAAAAACGTGCGCACCGATTGTAGAGGCAGTCCCAAGAAGTGTCAACCGCTGGCTTCTCCGGAGGGGAGTGCAGGTCCCAGCCAGTCCTCCGGCGGGCTACACAAGCTCAAGGCGAGGTGGCCGGCTGGGCGCCGGGGAGGGCGTCGAGGGAGCGGAAGCTTTCCACTTCCGGTTGATTACTTCGCTGCCACTCCTCCGGTGTGCCGAAGAAGGCGACGCGGCCCTGGTGCAGCATCACCAGCCGATCGGCCACCCGCTCGGCCAGGCGGACGTCGTGGGTGACCACCACCGACGTCTTATGGAAACGCTCCTTGAGGCGGAGGATCAGCGCGGTGATCATCTGGGCCATGAGCGGGTCGACCATGGTGGTGGGCTCGTCGTAGAGGATGCAGTCCGGCTCGGAGGCCAGCGCCCGGGCGATGGCCACCGCCCGCCGCAGGCCCATGCTCAGGTCGGTGGGCATAGCGTCGGCGTACTCGTCCAGGTCCACAGTTTCCAGCAGCGAGTGGACGCGGCGCTCGACTTCTTCTTCGTCCAGTTCCGCCCCGTCCAGCCGGGCTCGCTCCCGCAGGGGAAAGGCCACGTTTTCGGCTACGGTCAACGAGTCGAACAGGGCCCCGGACTGGAAGACCAGCCCGATGCGCCGGCGGAGCTCGGAGAGCTGCTCCTCGTCGTAGTCGGAGAGGTCGCGCCCGGCGACAATCACCCGTCCGCTGTCGGGCTTCAGGAAGCCGATGATGTGCTTCAGGGTCACGCTCTTCCCCACCCCGCTGCGGCCCAGGATGGCCACCGTCTCCCCCCGGGGCACGAAGAAACTGACCTCCTCGAGGACAATCTGCTGGCCGCCCTCGGCTAAAAAGAAGGACTTGGTCACCTGGTGGAACTCGATGAAGTTATCCGTCTGTCCCATGGCTTTCGCTTTCCAACACGCCCGTGCAAGGGGGTTACCCCCTCCCGTAGGGCGAGCCGGATGCGGCACCAGAGCGGGGGATAAACCCCGCCCCTACTTCCTTAATTGTTGCCCATCTGGGACGCAAAGGCAAACCAGCGTCCTGGCGGGTAGTTTCTTAGTCAGACACTAGCCCCTGGCGGGGCCGGCAGCCCCGGCCTCTATCCCCTCACACCCCTCTTGACAACTTTCCGAGGAGTAAGTAAATTAGCACTCTCCGGGGGAGAGTGCTAAGGCCCTGCCGGCGGCAGGGCACAGCGCCCGGAGAGCCCAGGCAGGCGGGCCGCAGACGCAGCCCGCAACCTCACCTGGCAAGACTCGAATTCGCAGAGAACCTATGGAGGTACCTATCGATGGCTGTGAACGTTCGACCCTTGCATGACCGCATCCTGATCAGGCGCATCGAGGAGCAGGAAACCGTCAAGGGCGGCATCATCATCCCCGACACGGCGAAGGAAAAGCCGCAAGAGGGCGAGGTGATCGCCGTCGGCGGCGGCAAAAAGCAAAAGGACGGGAGCGTGACCCCGCTGGACGTCAAAGCGGGCGACCGCATCCTGTTCGGCAAGTATTCCGGCACGGACATCCAAATCGACGAGGAGGAGTACCTCATCCTCCGGGAAGAAGAGGTTCTGGCCGTGCTCGAGCCCGCTCGCGGTGAACCCGCTCGGGGTGAACCCGCCAAGGTCGGCGCCAAGAAATAGGCGCCGCCGCGGGCCCAAATTTTGTCTAGGAGGAAATGACCCATGCCTGCAAAGCAAGTTGTTCATGGTGAGGAGTCACGCCATGCGATTCAGCGCGGCATAAACGTCCTGGCCAACGCCGTGAAGATCACGCTGGGGCCGAAAGGCCGCAACGTGATCCTGGACAAGAAGTTTGGTCCCCCGACCATCACCAAGGATGGGGTGACGGTAGCCAAGGAAATCGAGCTGAAGGACCCGCTCGAGAACATGGGGGCGCAGATGGTGCGCGAGGTGGCCAGCAAGACCTCGGACGTGGCTGGCGACGGCACCACCACCGCCACCCTGCTGGCCCAGTGCATCTTCCGCGAGGGCATCAAGAACGTGGCCGCGGGCGCCAACCCCATGGCCCTGAAACGCGGCATCGAGGCGGCGGTCGAGAGCGCCGTCGAGGAGATCAAGAAGCTCTCCAAGCCGGTGGCCGGCGAGGCCATCGCCCAGGTGGCCAGCATCAGCGCCAACGGCGACAAGACCATCGGCAACATCATCGCCGAGGCGATGAAGAAGGTGGGCAAGGACGGCGTGATCACGGTCGAGGAGTCCCGGACGATGGAGACCACGCTGGAAGTGGTCGAGGGCATGCAGTTCGACCGCGGCTACCTCTCCCCCTACTTCGTCACCGACCCGGAGCGGATGGAGGTCAAGCTGGAAGACCCCTACATCCTGATCCACGAGAGAAAGATCGGCTCCATGAAGGACCTCCTGCCCCTCCTGGAGCAGGTAGCCCGCGGCGGCAAGCCCCTGGTGATCGTCAGCGAGGACGTGGAGGGCGAGGCCCTGGCCACGCTGGTGGTCAACAAGCTGCGCGGCACCCTGCAAGCCTGCGCGGTGAAGGCCCCCGGCTTCGGTGACCGCCGCAAGGCCATGCTGGAGGACATCGCCATCCTCACCGGCGGCAAGGTGATCGCCGAGGAGGTGGGGATCAAGCTGGAGAACGTCAAGCTGGACGACCTGGGCCGGGCCAAGAAGATCACCATCGACAAGGACAACACCACCATCGTCGAGGGTGCGGGCAAGCACGACGCCCTCGAGGGCCGGGTGAAGCAGATCCGGACGCAGATCGAGGAGACCACCTCGGACTACGACCGGGAAAAGCTCCAAGAGCGCCTGGCCAAGCTGGTGGGCGGCGTGGCGGTGGTGAAAGTCGGCGCGGCCACCGAGACCGAGCTCAAAGAGAAGAAGGCTCGCGTCGAAGACGCCATGCACGCCACCCGGGCGGCGGTCGAGGAAGGCATCGTCCCCGGCGGTGGCGTCGTCCTGCTGCGCTGCCTCTCGGCCCTGGACAAGCTCAAGCTGGGAGGCGATGAGCAGGTCGGCATTCGCATCGTCAAGCGCGCCCTGGAAGAGCCCCTGCGCCAGATCGTGGCCAACGCCGGGCACGAGGGCGCCATCGTCTCCGAGAAAGTCAAGGCGAGTAAAGAAGCCAACTTCGGCTTCGACGCCGAAAAGGAAGAGTACGGCGACCTGGTCAAGGCGGGCGTGATCGACCCAGCCAAGGTCACCCGCCTGGCCCTGCAAAACGCTGCCTCCATCGCCGCCCTCATGCTGACCACCGAAGCCCTGGTCTCCGAACTCCCCGAAGAAGAGGAGAAGAAAGGCGCCGGGGCCGGCATGCCACCCGGCGGCATGGGGGGAATGTACTAACCCGCTTGTAGATCCAGCTACTCAGCCCGGTGGCTTGTCCTGAGCCCCGAAGCTTCGGGGTCGCAGGGCACCTCCCACCGGGCTCAGAATTTTCTCTTGCCAGCGGGAGAGCCTACCCGCATCTGGTGAGTCTGCCTAGGCTCTCCAGCATCTATAGTGCGTAGGAAGCTACGTCCCGACCCGTGGCAGGAGGAACGAGACCACGTGAAGCGTCACGGCCACCTACCGGTACCGGCCGGCTGGCTGGGGGTTGTGCTGCTGGCCTTTTGCAGCAACTCTTGGGCGCAACTCCCCACCGTGGGCGGGCCGCCGACCCCCGCGAAGCAAGGGCCGCAGGTGGGCGAGAAAGCGCCCGACTTCAGCTTGCCCGACCAGTACGGCGCACCCACGAGGCTCTCCGATCTCCTGGCCGCGCCGGCGGCCGGGCAGCCCGGCGAAGCGAAGCCGGGACGCTGGGTGCTGCTGGTCTTCTACCGCGGTTACTGGTGCACCTATTGCAACGCCGACCTGCGAAGTCTGCAGGACCACTTGGAAGAGTTCACCTCCCGGGGGGTGCGCCTCGTCGCCGTCAGCGTCGACCCTCCGCTCGTAACCCGCAGGTACGCCGACAAGCAAGGCTTTAGCTTGACTTTTCTCTCCGACCCACCAGCCCAGGTCATCCGCCGCTACCACCTGCTGCGCGAGGGGAGCGGAGATCGGCAGGACGAGGTAGCCCGCCCCGCTCAATTCCTGATCGACTCGGCCGGCACCATCCGCTGGCTCAACCTGAGCGAGGACATGAGCGTTCGGGTCCGCCCGCAGGACATCCTGAAAGTGATTGACGAGCTGCTTCTTGCCTCCTCCCCCGGCCCCTAGGGCCGGCCCGCAGGGGGATTGCGCCGCGCCCGCCCCCAGGAGCTGCTGAAAGTGGTGGACGAGCTGCCGGCGGCGGCCCGGCAACCCACCCCCTAACCTCTTGACACCCAAACGCCTTCAGATATAGTGGGCGGCTCCAGGGTTGGTGCCCCTCCAGCCTACGAGCAAGACCGGAAGTTGGGAAATCCAAGCGGCTCTTGGGGGGAACTAGGGGATGGCCAACATCCTGACTCGCCTCCTGCCCCGCGAACGCACCTTCTTTGCTTTATTCACCGAAGTCACCGCCAACATCCAGGCCGGCGCCGAGGCTCTGGCCGACATCTTCAAGGACTATCGCGACGTCCCCTCCAAGGTGAGCCACGTCAAAGACCTCGAACACCGCGGCGACCAGCTTACCCACCAGATTTTTACCAAACTCAACCAGACTTTTGTCACCCCGTTCGACCGCGAAGACATCCACGCCCTGACGGGCAAACTGGACGACGTTCTCGACCTCATCGACGCCGGCGCCACCCGCCTGGTGCTCTACAAGGTGGACAAAATCCGTCCCGGCGCGATCGAGCTGGCGGACATCCTCGTCCGCTCCACTCAGGAAATCCATGCCGCCGTCTCCCGGCTGGAGAAACTCGAGGGCGTCCTCGACTACTGCATCACTATCAATAGCCTGGAAAACGAAGCCGACACCGCCGTGCGCGCGGCTATCGCCCGCCTCTTTCAGGAAGAGAAAGACCCGGTGGAAATCATCAAGTGGAAGGAAATCCTCGAAGTCCTGGAAATCGCCACCGACAAGTGCGAAGACGTGGCCAACATCCTGGAAGCCGTCGTCTTGAAAAGCGCCTGACCGTGCGCTTCCCTGTCCTGCCATCCCCAAGCCCCGGGCGCCGCTGGCCTGCCCGGGCCGAGTGAGACGGAGTTTTTGGCGTGGACCCGTATACGCTGCTCGTCCTGATCGTGGCCACGGCCCTGCTGTTCGAGTTCGCCAATGGTTGGAACGACGCCGCTAACTCCATCGCCACCATTGTCTCCACCCGCGTGCTCACCCCGCTCACCGCGGTCGCCTGGGCCGCCTTCTGGAATTTCATTGCGGCCCTCCTGGGTGTCCTCATCGAAGATTTCTACGGGGTAGCCAAGACGATGGGGAAAGGCCTGGTTCACCTGGACATGGTCAATGAGTATGTGCTGCTGGCCGGGCTGCTCGGCGCCATCATTTGGACCGGCGTCTGCACGTGGCTGGGCCTGCCCATCAGCGTCTCCCATTCCCTGATGGGCGGCTACGGCGGCGCCGCCGTGGCCATGGCGGGCTACGCCGCCATCATCGGCTCCGCTTGGCTGAAACCGATGATCTTCATTTTTCTCGCCCCCGTCATCGGCATGATCGGGGCGGTAGTCTTTTCCATCCTCACCACCTGGATTGTGCGCCGCCAGCCGCCACTGAAAGTGGACCGCTGGTTCCGGCGACTCCAGCTCGTCTCCGCGGCCGGGTACAGCCTGGGACACGGCACCAACGACGCCCAAAAAGGCATGGGCATCATCTGGGCGGCCCTGCTTACTTACGGGGCGCTCTCGGGGGAAGTCCAGCATCCGCCCTGGTGGGTTATAATTAGTTGTCACGCCGCCATCGCTGGGGGCACCCTGGCCGGGGGCTGGCGCGTCATCAAGACCATGGGACAGCGCATTACCAAGCTGACGCCGTTCGGCGGGTTCTCGGCCGAAACCGCCGGCGCCCTGACGTTGCTGGGGACCGCCCACGCCGGCATCCCGGTCAGCACCACCCACGTCATCACCGGCTCCATCATCGGCGTGGGCGCCACCCGGAGGATCACCGCCGTGCGCTGGGGCCTCACCGGGCGCATCCTGTGGGCCTGGGTTCTCACCATCCCCGGCGCCGCCCTCATGGGAGCGTTGCTGTTCTATCTCTTTGCTCAATTCGTGAATGGGGCAAGCTAGCGAGCCCCTACCATGACCGAGAACAACATCCAGTTCGCCACCATCGAAGAGGCCATCGAGGACATCCGCCGGGGGCGGAGGGTCATCGTGGTCGACGACGAAGACCGCGAGAACGAAGGCGACCTCACCGTCGCCGCCGACCTGATCACCCCGGAGCACATCAACTTCATGGCCCGCTTCGGCCGCGGCCTGGTCTGCGTCACCCTGACCGAGGAGCGCTGCCACTACCTCCGCCTGCGATTGATGGCGGAAGAGAACACTTCCCCCTACGGCACCGCCTTCTGCGAGTCCATCGACGCCCGCACCGGCGTCTCCACCGGCATCTCGGCCGCCGACCGCGCCGCCACTATCCGCACCGCCATCAACCCGGCCACGCGCCCCTCCGACCTCGTCCGCCCGGGGCATGTCTTTCCCCTGCGCGCCCGCCGCGGCGGCGTCCTGGTGCGCGCCGGCCAGACCGAGGCCTCCGTCGACCTAGCCCGCCTGGCCGGCTTGGCCCCGGCCGGGGTCATCTGCGAGGTGATGAACGACGACGGCTCCATGGCCCGCGTGCCCGAGCTGTCCGCTTTCTGCCAGCAGCACGGCCTGAAGATGATCACCGTGGCCGACCTGATCCGCTACCGCCTGCGCACCGAGCGCTTCGTCCACCGCATCGGCGAAGCCTTCCTCCCCACCCGCCACGGCGACTTTCACATCATCGCCTACGAATCCGAGCTCGACGCCGGGCGCCACATCGCCCTGGTGAAAGGCAATTTCACCGGCGAGGATGCCGTGCTCGTCCGCGTGCATTCCCATTGCCTGGCCGGCGACGTCTTCGGCTCCCGCCGCTGCGACTGCGAGGTCGTCATCGACAAGAGCTTGGAGATCATCAGCCGCGCCGGCCGCGGTGTTTTCCTCTACCTCCACCAGACCGCCCCGGGCCTCAGCGTCGAAAAGATCGACGACCGCAACGTCATCGCCGTCCACCACCACGACCACACGGGCGAGCCCGAACCAGCGGACGTGCCCGCCCGCGAGCCCCGCGTGCAGCGGGAGTCGGGCATCGGCGCCCAGATCCTCTCCGACCTGGGCGTGCGCAACATCCGCCTGCTCACCAACCACCCCCGCAAGGTGGCCGCGCTCGAGGGCTTCCAGATCCGCATCGTCGAGCAAGTGCCCATTCCGGTCGGCGCCCACCCGCTCGTCCGGCGTGATGCGTAGCATCACATGAGGCCGCTGCCCGAGCTGCTCTACAACCTGGTCGCTCTGGCCCTGGTCGCCGCCTTCGCCTATTTCTGGTTCTGGGGATTCGTCTGGGTGGTAGGTCCGTGCTTGCTGGTCAGCCTGGCCCTGATGCTGGTGGAGCGCACCGTCCGCTAAGCTCAAATCTGCAATCTCAAATCTTTAATCCCTCTCCTTTGCCTCCTCTGCTTCCTTTGCCTCTACCGTCACGTACGGCCGCATTGCCTCCAGCTTCCGCCGGCTGATTCCCCGAATCACCACCAGCTCATCCACCGAGCGGAACTTCCCGCTCACTTCCCGGTGGCGCACGATGCGCTGGGCAATCACCTTGCCCACGCCCGGCAACTGCTGCAATTCTTCCACTGTCGCCGTGTTGATGTTGAGGGGCTTTTCCGGCTTCTCCTTGCCGTGCGCCGCCGCCCCCAGCAGAAGCATGAGGGCCAGCCCGTAACCGACGACGGCGCGGCGAGCCATGCGCTACCTCTCCAACAGCCGGCGGAGTCTCTTCGTTCCTTTGCTCGAGCGCGCCCGATACAATGACAGCGCGGCGCGGGCCAGAGTCTGATAAGTCTCCAAGTACTGCGGCGGCAGGCGCCGCAATCCCGCCAGGTGGCGCCGCACCGTGTCCACATCGCCCCTCTCCAGCGGCCCCGTCCAAGCGCGCCCGCCCCAGCGCGCGTAGCACGCCAGCGTCGCCTGCGCCAGCGGCACCAGCGCCCGCCGCGCACGCGCTTTCCGCACTCCCGCGCGCACCAGCGCCCGCGTCCCCAAGTCCGCGAGCGTCAGCAGGTGTCCGGCCACCAAGGCCGCCGCCGCGTGGTACAGCGCTTTCTCCGTGGAGCGGATTTCCATCGCTTGGCCGCCGAGCGCCCGCACCAGCGCCAGAGCTTGCCGCCGGGCGCGCCGGTCGCCCTCGACGCCGAACACCACGCCGCGAGGAAAAATCCGCAGCGGCCGGGGAAAGGGATAGAGCGGGTGCAGCGAGCCGACGGCCGCCCCGTGTTTCTTCAGCGGGGCCAGTTCGCGGGAACTCAAGGCGCCACTCGCTTGCAGCGCCACCCGGCCCCGCCAACTCATCTTCAGCCGCCCCAGGGCGCGAGCGGCCGCTGCCACCTGACGGTCCGGGGTGGTGATCAAGACGATGTGGGCATCGCCGACGGTGGCATCCACTCCAGCGCGCGCCTGGCCGCCACCGATGAAGCGCACTGCCGCGCGCGCCGTGCTCAACCGCCGGGTCACGACCGCGCCGATGCGGTACCCGCGCCGCCGCAAAGCCCGCCCCAGCGTCTGCCCGACGCGGCCAGCACCGATTAGCGCAATCGTCTTCGCCATGACCCTGATAGCATAGCGCGCTCCTTGGCCGCCGTTGGAGGAAAATAGGCTGCGGGATTATTTCTGGGCGGCACTACAGCCGCGCATACAGGATGTACACTTGATCCTCAATGGCCCGATACTTGGCTATGGAAGCCTTGTAGGCCGCCCAATCCTGCCGGTAGGCTCGCCACCGGTACCGCTCGCCCTCGCTCTCCTTCTGCAGTTTCTCCGTAATGGCGTGGAGCCAATCCACCGTTTCCAGCAAGGCCTCCACGTACTCCCGCAGCAGCTCCAACAACACGGCCGTGTTATACGGCAAAAGGTGCGACTTTTTGAGGCCAACAATCCGCTCTCCCTGCCGTTCCAGGCTCCACAACAGCGCGTGCAGCCGCATCCGGTAGTCTCCATAGTCAATCGGTTCAGACAGGAAAGGAATAGGTAGCTTCCAAAGGGAAAACTTGAAAATTGCCTCGTGGATAAAAACGTAGTCCGCGACCAACCGCGAAATGCGTTGCGCCAGAGCGTAGACTTCCGTCGACACACCCGTTCGCCCCGTCTAGCCCCGATGCTTTGATCCGCCCGGGCCCGCCGTCTTGGCCGGCGGACGCTTTCTACGTTTTCGAGAGCTTGCCCTCGCCGAGCCACGGCTGGACGCAGCGCCCACCAATTCCGGGAGCGCTTCCAGGCGCGGCAGCACCGCGGGCTGGTAGAGCCCGCCGATGTCCTTCTGCTTCAGGGCGCGCAGGCGGTCGCGAAGTTGGGCGGCGCGCTCGAACTCGAAGCGCCGGGCCGCCTCCCGCATCTGCTCTTCCAGCTTCTGGATCACCTGGTGCAACTGCTCCTCGCTCTCGAACGGGTCGAACTCGGTCTCCTCGAGCGGCACGGTGGTGAAGTCGGCGGCCACAATGGAAGCCAGAGTCATATCCACCGGCTTCACCACGCTCTCCGGAGTGATGTTGTTTTCCTCGTTGAAGCGCAACTGGACCTGGCGGCGGCGGTCGGTCTCCTCCAGCGCCTGCCGGATGGAGTTGGTGACTACGTCGGCGTAGAGGATGGCCTTGCCACGGAGGTTGCGCGACGCCCGGCCGATGACCTGAATCAGCGCGGTCCGCGAGCGCAGGAAGCCTTCCTTGTCAGCGTCCAGCACCGCCACCAGCGAGACCTCCGGCAGGTCCAGCCCCTCGCGCAGCAGGTTGATTCCGATGAGGACGTCGAAGACGCCCCGGCGGAGGTCGCGGAGGATGCGCACCCGCTCCAGGGTGTCGATCTCCGAGTGCAGGTAGCGGCAGCGCACCCCCACTTCGGTGTAGTACTGCGCCAGGTCTTCGGCCATGCGCTTGGTCAGCGTGGTGACCAGAACCCGCTCACCCCGGCCGGTGCGCTGGCGAATTTCGTTCAGCAGGTCGTCCACCTGGCCCCCTACCCGGCGCACCTCCACTTCCGGATCGATCAAGCCGGTGGGGCGCACGATCTGCTCCACCACCACGCCGGCCGCGCGGGTCAACTCGTACTCCCCCGGGGTAGCCGAAACGTAAATCACCTGATTGGCCCGGTGCTCGAACTCCTCAAAGGTCAGCGGGCGGTTGTCCAGCGCCGAAGGGAGGCGGAAACCGTAGTTCACCAGCGTCTGCTTCCGCGAGCGGTCGCCGTGGAACATCCCCCGCACCTGTGGGACGGTCTGGTGGGATTCGTCCACGAAGAGCAGGAAGTCGCTGGGGAAATAATCCAGCAGGGTGGGCGGCGGCTCGCCCGGCGGGCGGCCGGAGAGGTGGCGGGAGTAGTTCTCGATGCCGTGGCAGTAGCCGATGGTGCGCATCATTTCGATGTCGAACAGCGTCCGCTGTTCCAGGCGCTGGGCCTCGAGCGGCTTCCCTTGCTTCAACAGCTCGGCTTTCCACTGGTCCAACTCCGCCCGGATGTCCCGGATGGCGCGCTCTTTTTCGTCGGGTGGCATCACGTAGTGCGTTTTCGGGTAGATGGGCACGCGCCGGTGGGTCTGCTTGACGATACCGGTCAGCGGGTCGATCTCGCTGATGCGGTCCACCTGGTCGCCCCAGAGCTCCACCCGGTAGGCCGAGTCCGCCTCGGTGGGGAAAATCTCCAGAATGTCGCCGCGCACCCGGAAGCTGCCCCGCCGCAGGTCTTCACTGCGCTCGTACTGGATTTCGACCAGCTTCTTCAGGATCTCCTGCCGGGGTGTCTGCTGGCCTTTTTCCAGGAAGAGCATCATCCCGTAGTAGGCGTCGGGCGAGCCCAGGCCGTAGATGCAGGAGACGCTGGCGACGATGACGGAGTCGCGGCGCTCGAAGAGCGCCTTGGTGGCCGCCATGCGCAGCTTATCCAGCTCGTCGTTGATGGTGGCTTCCTTCTCGATATAAAGGTCGGTGGCGGGCAGGTAGGCTTCCGGCTGGTAGTAGTCGTAGTAGCTCACGAAGTACTCCACCGCGTTGTGGGGGAAGAAGCCGCGGAACTCGTGGTAGAGCTGGGCGGCCAGGGTCTTGTTGTGGACGAGCACCAGCGTCGGCCGTCCGACCTGCTCGATGACCTTGGCCATGGTGTAGGTCTTGCCCGAGCCGGTCACCCCCAGCAGCACCTGGTGCGGCTCCGCGTGGCGCACGCCCTCGACCAAGGCGTCGATGGCCTGCTGCTGGTCGCCCCGGGGCTCGTAGTTGCTGACCAGTTTGAACTTCATCGCAGGTGTGTCAGTGGACTCTATGAACTCCGGTCAAACTTGCCATTATACCGCACCCGAAAAAGCAGATTCCTCGCTTCGCTCGGAATGACAGCAAGGGAGTGCCGCGGATGGCGTCAGGGAAGGCGCTGCACCCGAAGTTCGACTACGAGGCGCAAGCGGAACACCAGCGCGCGCAGTTCGGGCCGCTCGACGTTCTTCAACTCCCACAAGGTTTCCCGCACGGCGCTGCGCTCGGCGTAAATCAACACCGGGCTTTCCCGCCCTACCCACTCCAGGCTCTGGGCGGCGAAGTGCGTGCGGGCCTCCACGCCCTGGGCGGCCAGGTCCGCGGGCACTGAAGCCGGCTGCACGGGCACCGTCCAACTGGCCTGCTGGACGTGGCAGGGCACCTGGCGGAAGTCGCTCCGCAGCCAATTCACTTCATACGACCCTTTCCCACCCGGGAGCTCGACCGGACTCTCCTCGATGCCGGAAAAACTTCCGGTCTGCGCCCACCGCAGCCAGGCAGTGAGCCAGGCGGGCGACGCCTCGCCCAGGGGCAGAACCGGCAACTGAGCCCCCGGCCCGTTGAATTCCCTGCCCTCGAGCTGCCGCATCCCGGCCAAGGCCGCCGCCAGCGCGGCCGCGCTTTCCTGGGTGGCGGCGCCTATCGGGTCGCGGCGCGGTCCTTCGACTTCTACCTCGGCGAAATGCCACTCTCCCTGTCCCGGGGTATCCGGGTCCAGCTCCTGCTCCAGCAGGAAGCGCACCCGGCCTTCGACAACCGCGGTTACCGGCTCGGCCTGGAGCTGCCCGGCCACCGGCTGAGGCCGGGCGGAGGTGGTCTCCAACCGGATGGTTTGCTCCACGCGGTAGCGAACGAAAGACGAGTCCTCTTCGCCGGACGCGGCGGCGACGCTCAGGGCGAAAAGGAAAAGGGCGAGGACGGGTCGGCGCCGCAGCATCGTCGGGACTCGCCCGCTATTATCCCCCATAATAGGCTTAGGCGTTGCTTCTCGGAAACCTGCCAGGCGGTAGCGGCCACCACCAAGAAAGGAGAGAGAGGGCGCCGGGTGGGCGGCTCGCTCCTCTGCACCACCAGCGGTCCCGCCGGCACCGCCAGGACTAGGGAGAGGTCTCCTCGATCGCCGGCAGGGGTTCGCCCAGTTCCACCTGCGGCCGGCGCAGCGTTCCCAGCAGATGATACGTAGCCGCCAGCATGCGGGAGGTGCGTGCAGGCACGGGGCGGCCGGCACCCTGCAACGGCTCGCCCGTCAGTTCCAGGTTCAAGCGGGCGTCGAAGCCGACCCGGCCGGAGAGCTCCAGCGCCGCGCCGTCCACGATCATCCGCGCCCCGTCCAGCTCCACTTGCTGGTCCGCCACCAGGAACTCCCCCGCCAGGCTCTCCAATTCGGTGGTGGGAGTGTCCTCGGTCGCCTCGAGTTCGACTCCGGCGGTCGCCGCCATCACGGCCAGCAAATTGATGTGGGCGATGGCGCCGTCGTGCACCACCCCGATCACACGCCCTTGCAACCGGCGCAGCAGCTCTCCGGCGCGGCTGCCCGAGGTTTGCAGGGAAAGGTCGGCGCCGACCATACCGCTGAACAATGACCCCAGGTCGGTGCCGTCCGCCAGCAGCCGGGTCAACTGAGCGCGCTTGAGATTGCCCGCCAGGCGGTACTGGGGCGGAGAGCGGCGGAAGTCCGCCTCCAAGCGCCCTTGGAACTGGCCCTCCCAGGCCCGGAAGCGCAGCCGGGTGAGCTCGAGCTGCTTCCCGGCCAGGCCGCCCTCGGCCTGGAAGCCTTCGAGCCGAAATGGCCCGGCGACCAACTCCTCCACGCGAATCACCCCGGCAACCTCGAGCCTCTCCCAGCGGCGCCCGCGCTGGCGCTCGCCGCCCACCAGGCGCTCCAGCAGGCCGCGGCGAGCCGGGTTGACCAGCTCGTCCAGCGCCGCCAGCCGCAGGGCCCTGGCCGAGAATTCCACCTTCCAGGGACCCGCATCAGCCTGGCGCTCCAGAGTCCCCGTGACCGGACTCTGGCCCACGCTCACCACCAGAGGATCGACCCGCACCCGGTTGCGGGCCCAGCGCAGGTGGGCCTGGGGGATTTCCAGGGGTTGATTCAGCTCCGGAGGATAGAATTCGGCGTTCCGCAACTCCGCCTCTCCCTCCCAGCGCGTCGCCCTCCCCGCGGCGGCTGCACCGCGCCAGGTCAGGTCAAATTGCGCCCGGCCTTGCCAGCGCGCGGGGGCCCAGAGGTTCCACCCCAACGCCGCGGCTGTCGGTTGCAACCACTCCAGCCCCACTGCCTCGCTCCGCCACTGCAAGCGAAAGGGTCGCCCCTCTTCCAGGAGGCGCCACTCGCCTGCCACGGTAAGCGAGTCCTCCGGGGAGAAGCGCAACTCGAGCGGCTCCAGCTCGAGTCGTCCCTGCCGGAAGCGCAGATGCAAGCCGGCGAATTCAATCGGTGAGGAGAGGCCGGGGGCGTCCAAGCGGACCTCCTCGGCCGCCGTGAGCTCGCCTTCCCAGGCGCGCACCGGCCCGCGGGCGTGGAGGACCAACCGGGTCGTCCCCCTCAGGCGCGTGGTCTTGGGAACTCCGGCTTTCAAACTGGCCCACTGGTCCATCAGGTCTTCCAGGTGCAACTGCTCGGCGCTCACCTCCAGGTCCCACTGGCGTTGGCCGAAGGGCTGGCGCACATGCCCCGTGACGCTGAACTCGGATTCCCCCAGGCGGATGGTGGAGGGTTTGACCTCGATGGTCTCCCCGGCGTCGGTCACCCGGAGGTCGAACTCGCCTTGCAAGGAAGAGGTGCGCGGGGAGGGCAACAGGTCGAGTTGCCGCAGTCCGGAGAAGGTCAGGCGAACCTGGGCGTCCCATTGCGCCGGGGTGCCCTCCAGGGAGACCTCGAAGGAGGCCTGGCCGCGCAAGGGCGGCTCCTCGCCCAGGGCGAGCACGATCAGTTGGGCCAGGGACCCCTGGTCCAAGCCGGCCTGGAAACGGAAGGGCACGGCGGCGAATTGGGTCGCCTGGCCGATCTCGCCCTCGAGGCGGAGGCGGCCGGTTTCGCTCAGGCGGCGGTCAGCCCGCACAGGAATGGCTTCCAACTGGAGGTGCCAACCCCGGCCCGGGAGAGGCTGGGCGCGGAGCTTGACTTCGGTCAGCGCGAAGACTTGCTTGTCGGCGCCCAGCTTGAAGTTGATCCGGCCTTCCGTGGCGGAAAGGACCGGGGGCGGCGTCTCGGCGGTGGACGCATCCGCGGCGAGCGGCTCCTCCGGCAGAAAAAAGCTTCCCACGTTCCACGCCTGCTCGCTGTTGCGCACCAGGTTGATGCTGGGCCGGAGGAAGTGGATTTCCGCGCAGCGCCAGCGGCGGGTCCACAGCAAGCGCAGGGGCAGATCGCACCGAACCTCTTCGGCAGAGAGGAAAGGTTCGGCCCCGAAGCCCGGCGCTTCGAAGATGCGGACGCGTCGCCCCACCACGCTGGGGCGAGGCAGCAACTGGCCGGTCAAGGAGGCCATCTCCACCTCCCGTCCCAGTTGCTGTTCCAGCCCCTGGCGCACGCCTTGCAGCAAGAAATCCAGGTTGAGGAGAAAAGGCAAGGAGAGTACCAGGAGCAGCAAAACCAGGAGGGCCAGCCAGCGTCTCTTGTGGCGCATTTTTCCCGGGCGGGTGGCCTTAGCGCACCAAGCGCAGCAGGCGGTGCCAGCGAATCCGGGTGAAGAACCCGCGTAGGGCTTCCCAGGGGGCCGAATCCTTGCGCGGGCCCCGGGCCCTGGGGACCTCATAGGACCAGTAAATCAGCAGGGGGCGACCGATGATGTTCTTGCGGTCCACAAAGCCCCAGTAGCGGCTGTCCTGGCTGTTGTCACGGTTGTCGCCCAGCGCGAAGTACTTGCCGGGCGGCAGCAGCAGCTCGTCCCCCTGAATCCAGCGAAGCATCTCCTCGTCCCATCCGCTGCCGGGCGAGAAAGAATAGAAGTATTCTCCCGGCAGGGGGAAATCGTCTCGGAGGCGGCGGCTGCCCAGCGAGCGGCGGTGGAGCATGTACGGTTCCGGGAGCATCTGCCCGTTGATGTAGACCTGCCCGTCGACGATCTTCAGCCGGTCCCCCGGCAGGCCGACGATGCGCTTGACGAAATGTTGGTGGGGAGGGAAGGGGTACTTGAAAACCACAATGTCGCCCCGCTGGATGGCCCGGTAGGGCAGCAGGCCCCAGCCCGCCCCCGGGTCTTCGGCCAGAGCGAACTTGTTTACCAACAAATGGTCGCCCACCAGCAGAGTGGCTTCCATCGAACTGGAAGGAATTTTGAACGCCTGCAGAATAAAGGTGGTCCCGAACAAGGCCAGGATCACGGTGACCAGCAGGGTGTCCACGTATTCCCGCAGGGTGTTCAGCTTTTCCGCTCCGCGGGTGTCGCTCATAGCGTTGGTGTTTCCGCTTCGACCGCCAACTGTTGCAAGCCCTGGCAGGCCGCCTGCTGCTCGGCTGCCTTCTTGGAAAGCCCCTCGCCGCGGGCCAGGCGGCGGTCCCCGACCCAAAGCTCGACCGTGAACATCTTGCGGTGCTCAGGCCCGCGAGTTTCCACGACTTCGTAGCGAGCCGCCGGCCAGCGCCTTCCTTGCAAGTATTCCTGCAAGGCCGACTTGTAATCCGCACGGGCCAGCGGCTCCACGCTGCCTTCGTGCAGCTCCCGCAGCAAGAATTCGTCCACGAAGCGGCAAGCCGGCTCCAGCCCGCCGTCGCGATAGAGCGCCGCCACCAGCGCTTCCACCGCGTTGGCCAGCAGGGCCTGCTTTTGCCGGCCGCCGGTTTTCTCTTCCCCCGGGCCCAGCCGCAGGTAACGGCCCAGTTGCAGCCGCTCGGCCACCCGGCGGAGGTGGCGGGTATTCACCAGGTTGGCCCGGATGCGGGAGAGTTTCCCCTCCTTCAAGGTGGGGAACAAGCGGCAGAGCACGTCGCTGACCACGAATCCCACCACCGCATCCCCCAGGAACTCCAGGCGCTCGTTGTCCAGGGTAGCGGCGGGGCCGCCGTTGCGTTCGCGATGGGAGCGGTGGGTGAGCGCCTGGATCAACCAGGCAGGCTCACGGAACTGATAGCCAATTTGTTCCTGCAGGGATTCCAGCGGCTCCGCCCGCTTTGCGGTCCGGGGCATCCCGCTACTCCTGAGAGCCTCCCGACCTGGCCGCCTGCCGCTCCAAAATGACTTCCATGCGCTCGAGCTGCTGCTGGCAACCCCGCGCCTGCTCGCCTATCACATCCACGCACTGCTGGAAGACATCCCGGGCCTCCTGGTATTCCCGCTGGCGGACGTGGGTGTACCCGAGGCGGAGGAAATCCATGGGGTTGGGCCGGTCGGGAGCCAGGCGGATTGACTGTTTTAGTTCTGCTTCGGCCTGCTCATAAGCCCGCTGGCGAAAATAGACATAGCCGAGCACCGCGTGCGCCTGAGCCTCGACGTAGTTCTGCTGCCTCAGGTATTCCTCCTCGGGCACCTCCGGCCGGTGCTCCATCCCGGCGAACAATTCGGGCAAAATCTCCAGCGCGCGCGCCGCATAATCCTGAGCCCGAGCCAGTTGGTCCCGATAATCCTCCCGAGTAGGCAGGGAGCTCTCCACCAGGGAGTCGGCCACGATGATCATGGTCACCGCATCCTGGGGACTCAACTCCAGTGCCCGCTCGCCGTACTCGATAGCCTGGGCATAGTCGTTGATCATCCGGTAGGCCTCGGCGGCCGTGGCGTAGGCTCGCCCGCGAAACACGCTCTCCGGGTAGTTCTCCAAAAATTGCAGGGCCAGGTCCAGGCGCCTCTGGGCGTTGTCTTCCCGCATCAACTCCTCGATCGCCAGCTGCTCTTCCGGCGTCGGACCTGCGGGCGGCTGTTGCTCTTGCGTCCCCAAGTCGAAGCCGAAGGGTGTGGGCTCTTGCTGCTGTTGCTGCTCCTCCGGTTTCTGCTCTTCCTGTTGCGGCTGGGCCGCGGCGCCGGCAACCGTCAAGGCCAGTGCCAGCGTGAAGCTCGTCACCATGAAAATCCCGTTTTTCACTTTCCTCCTCCTTCCGCTGAATTGCCTCTCGGCTCCGGTTGAGCCCGGAGGCTGATCCTTCTCCTCCCCTGCTCTAGGGGTCCGAACCCTGCGTCTGACCAAAGGGGTGCTCCAGCCCGCGCCGGGCTGCCTCGTTCACCTTCTCCAGGCGGGTGTTCAAGGCCAGGGCCCCCCGGTAATGGGCCACTGCCTCCTGGCGGCGCCCCTCCAAATCATAGATGCGTCCAAGGTAGATGTGCGTCCACCCCAAAATGCGAGGTTCCCGGGCCTCCCGCAGGACCAGCAGAAAATAGCGCTTGGCCGCCTCTCTATCTTCCTCCAGGCTGGCCAGGATTGCCAGCCCGTAGAGGGCGCGCGGCTCCCGGGGGTTGAGTTCCAGGACGCGTTCGAAGCCCTGCCGGGCGGCGGCATAGTCGCCGGCAACCACGGACTGCTCGGCTTCCACGAGCAGGTGCCGGGCGGTCTCCTCCGGGGTCTCGGGCGGAGGAGGCGACGGGACCGGCTCCGGCGGCAAGGGAGCGAACTCCACTCGTTCCAGGCGCGCCCGCTCGGCGGCTACGTCGAACCCCTGGAGCAGCTCGGGAAAGTAATAGCGGATGGAAGGCTCTTCCTGTTCGTAACGTTCGAGGGCGTAGAAGAAGTGGCGCGCAAAGATGTACCCGGAGCGCTCGCGATCGTCCAACTCGGCGACGACCGCCCGCGGCTCGAGCCGCCGCCGGCGCAGCTCCACCGCCTGAATCAACGACTCGGTCACCAACAGGAGCACGTCCTCCCGGAAGGGCTGGGGAAGTCGCGGGGCTTGCCCGGCCCGCGGAAGCAAGCCAGCCCAGGCACGGAAGGCCTCGGCGTGCTTGGCCACCAGCGGATCGAGAAGAAAATGGAGGTACTGGTGCCGGACGGCGTCGAGCAGGTCCGAGCGCGCGGGGTGGACGACCAGAAAATAGCTGTCGCCGTAGTTGCGGGCGCTGGTAAGCCCGGGGGGCACCAGCCACTCCAAGTAGATGGTATAGGTGCGCCCCGGGTAGCTTTGCCCGATCATTCGCAGGTAGCCGCGGGTCTCGAGCAGCGCCTGGGACACTTCCGCCTGCCGTTGGGCAATGGCCCGCTCATAGAAAGGCTGCACCTGCCGCCAGAGCGGCCCCAACTCGGCCCGGGCATAGAACTCTCGCAGCAGAGGCTGGAACGTCTGAACCTCCCAAACATCCGGCGGGAGTTGCTGGCGCGGGAACACCCACTCAAGGTCCGGGGGCAGTTGCAGGACGAGACCCACGGAAATATAGGGGCTTAGATGCTCGGCGGGGTTGGCGTGTTCGGGGTCGGTAAAGAAGGCCCGCAAGGCAGCCACCTGGTCGGGGGGTACGCGCGCCAACGCCCGCTCCACGGCCGTATTCACCGGATCAGCGCCGGCGCGCCCGGGCCTCATCCCGGCGGCGCGCACTGCACAGAGGACGGTGAAGAGCTGGGGGCTGGCATCCAACAGGACCTCGGAGGTCGTCTGCCCGAAGGCCGGCGAGGCGGCTCCGGCGGCCAGAAAAAGCCCAAGAACCAGGAGGACGGAATTTCGTGCTGGCGGGCGGATGGCCAAGAGGATCTATGCTTCCTCGGCGAGCACTCGGAAATCAGCGCCAATTCAGCAGTTTAGCGGAGGGGTCAAACCAAGTCAAGGAAGGGGCTGAACCGGTAGTGGGTCAGTTTGTCAAACTGATCCACTACCCCCGAGCCAAGATCGCAACGGGGGATTCGCCGACGATGAGATTCTTCGCTTCGCTCAGAATGACAGGGGTCGCAGTCACTAGGGATAGTAATTCGCCGAAGCCCGAAGGGCGAAGGAGAATGGTGGACGTGGCGGGATTCGAACCCGCGACCTCCTCGATGCCATCGAGGCGCGCTCCCAACTGCGCCACACGCCCACGGGAGGGACAGAAGTTATTTTCCGGCAAGGGGAGGAAAATGTCAACGCGGGCAGCGACTACTCGCCGACGATGTCGCGGTGATGGCGAAGGAAGACCTCCAAGAGGTTGGGATCGAGCAAGCCCATTTCCCTCTCCCGCTGCATTTGCTCCAGGGCGGCGGTGCAGCTTAAGGCCGGCTTGTAGGGGCGCAAGGTGCGCAGGGCGTCGTAGATGTCGGCCAGTTGCAGGACGCGGGCCAGCAAGGGAATCGCCTCGCCCTGCAGCCCGTCCGGGTAGCCGCTGCCGTCCCAGCGCTCGTGGTGGGAGCGGATGATGGGGACGACCAGGGCCAGGGAGCGCAAGGGCTTGCAAATCTGTTCTCCGATGGTGGGGTGTTGCCGCATGACGCGCCACTCCTCTTGGGTCAAGCGGCCCTGCTTCAGGAAGACGGAATCCGGGATGGCAATTTTGCCGATGTCATGCAGGTAGCCGCCGCGGCGGAGGGCCTGCAAGGAATCTTCCGGAAGGCTCAATTCCTTCCCCAAGGCCACGGCGGTACGGGCCAAGCGCTGGCAGTGCCCCTCGGTGTAGGGGTCGCGGGATTCCACCACCAAGCCCAGGCTGATCAGGACGGTCTCGGCGTCCT